>JAFODZ010000054.1 GCA_017380435.1 Oscillospiraceae bacterium | reverse complement strand
TGCGCTGTTATTGACATTCAGTAGATGTCATATTCGTAAGCATTTTAACATACAATTTTGATATTGACAAGCACTAAATGTCAAAAAAGGAGATTTTATGTTTATTAACAAGGGGAACAACGGAGAGAACAATATTTGCGGAAAGAAAGTGGCGGAGCTCCGCAAAAACGCAGGGATTTCTCAACGCCAGTTGGCAGATCGGTTACAGATTCTCGGGTTGGATGTGGATAAAAATGCCATCCAGCGAATAGAAGCGGGTAAACGATTTGTAACGGATATTGAAATTGTTTTCCTCAGCAAAGCGTTGAAAACCACGGTGCATGAATTGCTAGGTGTATAAGAGTTTGTCGCTTATTATACGCAACACCCCCTCGAATTGGTCGAGGGGGTGAGTCTTTATTTGCTTTGGCGGATCTTCATTTTCTGCCAGCTGTAGTAGCCATATATGTCATTTACCAGAAAGGCGATAAAACAAACCACCACAGAGATATAACGAATATCGGAAAAACTTGCCATAATCCATAAAACGATAAGAATCATATCGTTTGCGGCATAGGCCAGCGCAAACAGAGGACTGCAAAAAGCAGTAAAAAGCAATGCCCAATTACGCCCCCTGTAAAGCGCCCCGCCGGATACCCGGCGGGGCGGCTGTCTGCGATTGCGTATCTTTAGGCTTTTTCCCTTGACACAGCCTTCCGGGCAGAGCCCTTTTCAGCGGATTTGCAAGGTATCAAAAAGGGCAAGCATAATCTGGTAAAGACCTTCGTACATCTCAAAATCGAACTGGGCTTCAATAACAATGCAGTCCTGGTCGGTGGGGATAATGAAGAATTGGAGCGGACAGGCGGCTTCACCGTCGAATTGCACTGTGGTACCGTTGTAGCTGCCGATCTTGACCGCAAAAACGTGGCTGTTGGCGTAGTTTTCACCGTGGAGTTCCAAAATCCTATCGCATATCTGGCTCGGGCTACACTCCGGTATGCGGGAAACCGAATAGTAAACTTCCTGCTTGCCGGTCCAGGCATCGTAGATGAAGGTATCAACGCCTTTGCGAACATTGTGGCTGAAGTATTCGGGATCCATAGCGATGGTGGCGTTGCCATTGAGGATGGGAACGGTCTCTACGGAGATCTTTTCCACAATGCCTTCCCGGCTGACTTCAATATAGCTTTGCTCCGATTCCGGGTTGGTGTTTACGGTCTGCTGGGCATCGTCTTTTCTGTTTTCAATCACGGAAAAATCGAAGGTATTTGCCAGATCCTTAAGGTCCTCAAAGGTTATTCCCATATCAGTGCCACCCAAAACATTGATGGTAACAAAGCAGGCGTCGAACTGCGCAAGCAGTACCGATTTGTATTCCGACAGGGCAGCCACCAGCTCGGTGCCGGAATCTGTTACAATCACCTGCTCCCGGTAGTCTGCAATGTCTCCAATATTAAGGGAAACAGAATCAAATATGCCCTTGACCGTGCATCGGAACTGATAATCCACAGACAGACGACCGACAGATGCATCAAATATTCCGTCATAGCTGAACGTACCGTCATCATACATATAGCCGTCCAGCGCAGTGTTGCGGGGGTTGTCGGAGAACTCTGTGTCGTCATTTATAATAAGCTTTGCAGTAAGTGTGTTCAAGTCTCCCAACACAAAGCTGGTGTGAAGCTTCAATCCGTATTTTGTGGTGATCTCATCAAGCTTGTCAGCCATTTCCTGGGTATATACAGAGTAGTGCATATACTTTTCGTCGATCTGCGGGTCATCGGAACCGAGCTGTGCAAGAATAGAGCCGTCCGGATCATAGCTTTCCTCAAATGCTTTCCATTCGGCAGCCGCCATAAATTCCTTGCTGCCGGAAAAGCCGGCAAGACTGATTTCACTTTTGATCCCGGGGTCCTTGGTATCAACAAGGGTATCTTTTAAACCAAATAATTTCGTTGCAAATGCTGCGCCGGTAAACACAACAAGCAGGCATAGCACTGTCACAAGCATAACTGTGCTTTTGGCAAGCTTTTTTTGGTATTTCCCTTTCTGTTTGAAGATTCTGTTCATCGAATAACCCTCCTTTAAAAGATGGCTTCGTATTCCTTGTAGGCCGGTGTCTGTCCCCGTTTTTTTTGCCTCAATTTCAAATTTTTTCATATATTTTCGCCTAAATCAATATCCATCTGGTAGTCATTTTCGACCAGTATATAATTGACACCACACCTTTTGTTAAATTGATTATACCATCTTTGTCTTTGATGTTCAATATGTAGGGGAAATTCATCCGGAAGGACAGTGAATTTTCTCAGCTGTGGCTGTGATCTGCATAGAAAACCGCCGTCGCTACAAGCGACGGCGGATATTTTTCAGACAGCAGCTTTCTTTTTGGATGCGATCCAGAAGGGCAGATAGGGCAGGGAGTGGATCAGCAGATAAATGCCGTAGACCAAAATCACCGAGAACCAATCCGGGGTGGCAGCGCCGATGGGGGCAAAGAAGAAGGAATTGAGCTTAAAGAACATATAGTCAGACTTTACCGGCGAGAAATTCACCAGATTTGCCACCACAGAAACAGCCAGAGCAGGGATTGCCGGCAGCAGAAGCTGGGAGGCTTTGGTGACGGTTTTGTAGCTGTGGTAGCCGCTTAGCAGCATCAAAAATGCACACAGCACAAGAACACCGTGGTAAAACAGAGTGTGGAAGCCAGCAAAGGAAATGCAGGAGTAGTTGTTAAGAATGTTGGCTGGGTAAATGAAGTTGATCAGACCGCCCAAAAGTCCCAAACTGCAAACATAGCCGCAGGCGGCGTAGCGGACCTTACCCTTGCCCCAGATGGCAAAGGGCATAGCGTACATAAAAATGCTGCAGGGGTACAGTGGCAGAATGCCGCCCCACTCAAAGCGCACTTCCGCGCCGCAGCAGGTCTCCCAGGTGATTTTTGCGATTTCCAGCACCACCACAGCGACCCAAAGAATGGCAAAAACGGTTTGCAGGGTCTTTTCTCCCTTTTTCCGCAGCAGAATGCAGGCCAGCACGATCAGCCCGATCCAAAAAACCGAGGCAGCAAAATGCAGAGGCGTAAACAACGTGCCGGGCAACTGCTCTGCCCCAGGCAAAAAGTCCTTATGGGTAAAGAAATTCCGGATCAGATCTCCGATGCTCCACATAAATATCCCTCCCGTGCGTTGTGCCATCCGGTGGTGGACCGCCTTGATTATACAGTGGGATTTCGCTGATTGCAACAAAAAACCCCGCCGGGAAAGCGGGCATAGGAAAAAGTTGCTTTTGTAAAGGGGATGTGCTATAATCAATTGCAAATAAATAACGGAAGGAAGAATCGCTATGACCCAGAAAGAAACGCAGCTGAAAGCCGGCTATGCAAAAACGGATATCACCCCCACCATTCCTGTACCCCTGGGCGGCTACGGCAATACCCATTTGCGGATCCACGAAACAGTGGAGACCCCCATTTGTGCTGTATGTGTGGCCATTTCCGACGGCGACAACACGATTCTAATATACCATTTGGATCTGGTAGGCCTGCCGGAAGCGGTGGTAACTGCCTGCAAAAAGGGTATTTTTGAGGCAACCGGGATTCCGGAGGACAATGTACTTCTGAATGTGACCCATACCCACGCCGCACCGGATCTGACCAGCGAGCTGGAGTCTATCCGGGAATATACGGTCCAGCTGCAAAATGCCATCATCAGCATCGCGCCTCTGGCAGTGGCGGATCTGGAAGATGCCGACCTGCAGATCGGCTCTAAGAAGCTGGAAAACTTGAATTTTGTGCGCCGTTACCTGCTCTCTGACGGAAGCTACGGCGGCGACAATTTCGGCGATTTCGAGAACAACACCATTTTGGCCCACGAAACCGAGGCGGACAATCTGATGCAGGTGGTTCGCCTGGTCCGTCAGCAGAAAAAGGACATTCTGCTTGTAAACTGGCAGGGCCATCCCCACCTCATGGGTGGCTTCAAGAAGACAGCACTGACCGCTGACATCATCGGCAAGTTCCGGGCAAAGGCGGAAAAAGCCCACGACGCCTTCTTCTCCTTCTGCCAGGGCTGCGGCGGCAATATCAACTCCCACTCCCGGATCCCCGGTGAGGGCTATTTCAAGAATCCCGAGGCGATCTCGGATGCCCTGGAGGCCGGCCTCACCCAAATTCTCGGCGCCATGCGCCCCGTAAAGTCTGGCCCGGTCAAGGTATCTACGGAAATCTTCTGCGCCCCCATCAATCATGCCTTGGATTCCCGGGTGGATGATGCGCAAAAGGTTTTGGACTACTGGAAGGGAAAAACCGGCAAGGAGGCCAGTCCCTTTGCCAGGTCTCTGGGCTTCAATTCCGTGTACCACGCCAACGCAGTGATCATTCGCTCCAAAATGGCAGACAGCCTTTCCTACCGGATCGGCGCTGTCTCCTTTGGCGATGTTTGCATCGTTTGGGCCCCCAACGAGCTGTTTGATGCCACGGGTCTGTTCCTGAAGAGCGTTTTGCCCTACGAAATGACCTTCGCCTGCGGCTACACCAACGGCAGCTACGGCTATATGCCCACCATGCGTGCATTCCACCACGGCGGCTATGGCTGCGACACCTGCCGCTACCCGGCAGGCACCACCGAGGACCTGATGCAGGCCCTCTACCGCCAGGGCCTTGCCGTCCGATAAAGAAAACCCCAGACAAAAATCCCCGCCGATTTCTCGGCGGGGATTTGTCATTGGGTTAATCTTAGCCCTTAATAGCAGCCTGTGGTGCTACTATCAAGGGCAGGAGAAAAATCCTGCGTCACCACAACTTTCGTAGTAGATCTGCGTTTTCCTTCCAATTTACAGTGAAGAGGCTTGTCCGGATCGCCATTGATGCGAATATACCAGTCAAATCCGTCTTTCTTGACCACGATTTTGCTAAAGTAAGCTTCGATAACAGATTCCGGAACATCCTCGCCTTCTTTCGGGCAGGTATACTGAGAGAGGGCATATTGCAGGATCGTCAGCTTCTCCCTGTAATGTTCGATCACCTTGGGTTCGCGTTTTTGTGAAAGCTCCTCGATCTCTTTTTGAAGCTTCTGCATTTTCGGTTCCAGCTCTTCGGACTTCATCCGGAACATATCCTTGCTCAAGTCCCCAT
>JAFODZ010000053.1 GCA_017380435.1 Oscillospiraceae bacterium | reverse complement strand
CACAGGGCTCATCAAAATCATCTAACAAATACTTCTGACCGTGATATGTATGTGTGTGGCCATAGGAATGAGTATCCAGCGACCTGGCAATACCGATTTGCGCAAACCGCCCAATGTCACCGCGTGTCAGTTGCTGTCCAGATATCAACTTGCTGTAAAACGCACCGTAGTCTGCAAGGTATTCACAAAGGGGCGTTTCACTGTAACCATTCGGTACATGCCTGTTGACAATCAGCAAATGCATATTTGCCAATACAGTCTCCAGCTCTGCAGGTGTCACAATAAATGAAAACTTTTCCCATCCGGCTGTCAAATATTTGTGCATGATAATCCCCACCTTTAATGCAATTATATATGGAGCATCATTGCATTGCAATAGCTATTTCGCTCAATGCAGTAAAAAAGCCGGATTCGAAAGGCGGCTCTTAGCGACATGGCCCGACCGCAGCAGGGCGAATCCACCCTTCCGGAAATATCGCTCGATTTTCATAGATGCAAAACACCTACATGATGGATTCAAACAACGGATGATTCCGTCCTTGAAATCACATAAATCACATGCTATATTATAGAATATCTATTTGCGGAGGAACATATCGTGAAGAAACGGGTGAAGATTGTTTTGAAATGGGTATTTCTTGTTATTCTTTTTTCTGTACTCGCCTTGGTTCTATGGAACCAAATTTGCAAACGCATAGACTCCAAGCTGCTTCCCAATGCTTACGGACAAGCCGTAGAAGTCAATGGCAAAACAATGGTCGTTGATATTCAAGGTGAGGAAAACGAAACAACCATTATTCTGCTTCCAGGCTCCGCATCTGCTTCGCCCGTACTGGAGTTCTTGCCGTTAGCTGAAGCTTTGTCGAAACACTACCGGGTTATCACAATAGAACCCTTTGGCTATGGGCTTTCCGATACAACAGATGCAAGCCGCGATATGGATACTGTGGTAAAGGAATTGCATCAATGTGTTTCCTCTCTGGGTTGTGATCGGTATTATCTGATGGCACATTCTCTCTCCGGTCTGTATAGTCTGTACTGGGCGAACACCTATCCGGAAGAAGTGCTTGGGTTTATCGGCATCGACTGCTCTGTCCCAGGACAAAACGAAGAAAATCCTTACCCAATTTCCATAACAGCCATCAACAAAATCAGTGCATACTTACAAAAAACGCAAAATGTACTTGGAATTTCCCGCGCACTATCCATCGGCGACCCAAAAAGGATAATTTTTGCAGATTTTTCCTACGATTACAGCGAGGAACAGCTAAAAGTATACCGAATCCTTGCATTGGATCGCAGTTACAATACAACAGTCCTGAATGAGCAAGACTGTTTTGATGCACATTTGGAAACTGTTGCGGAAATGAAATTTCCAGAAAACCTTCCCGTCCTGCAGTTTGTAGCCAGCTCCAACTGTGAAGTAATGGCTGCTTGGGAACAGCTGCATAAAGACGTCATCGCGGAATCTGAGTTCAGCAAGGTGATCCGCGTGGAAGGTGGGCACTACCTGCACTTTGCAAAGAAAACGGAGATTGTTGAAACGGTTAACCAGTGGATTGTGTCCTTACCGAGCAAGGGAGAACCTGTGCTCTCCTGATATCTATTTAGTTCAAATGCCAAATAGACTCATTCTTACACGATGGAACACAGGAAAACTGTTGCAACTCTAAGTATTTTGACCTTTAATCTCTTCAAAATCTTAGCAGAAATATACATTAAGTTCAATACTGCCAGAAAAAGTCCGGATGCTTTGCATCTGGACTTTTTCAGTTAAATCCACCCTTTCGGGTGGGTGAAATATTGCTTCGCAATGTGAAATTCTCGCTTCGCTCGAGTGAAATTGCGGCTCGCGGTGGGTGGATTTAATTTCACATTTTGCGTCAGCAGAATATTTCACCAAAGGCGTAAGCCTTTGATTTCACCGTGAGCGTCAGCGAACGATTTCACTAAAAACCCATTCATTTTATTGGATATTAATAAGTAATCGTGAATAAGTATATTGCAAAACCAATATTTCACTTCTATAATCGAATTATCCTTTCTGGGAGGTCATTGCTTTACATCCGCTGCGGCTTTTGATATAATACCCGGGAGGTGACCCCCATGAAACGAATATGGATACTACTGTTATGCGCCCTGCTGCTATGCGGATGCGCACAAAATAATGCCGAAAATATCCCCTCCACCGACCCTGTGGTCACAGAGGAGACGATCCCGGTAACCGAGCCGGAAAAGCCACATATTGTGGATGTCATTCTGTCAGAAATGACCTTAGAAGAAAAGGTCGGGCAGCTTTTCCTGGTTCGTTATGCGGATGAATACGCTTTGGAAGATATTACAGCCTGCCACCTGGGTGGTTTTGTGCTTTTCGGCAAGGACTTTAAAAACCGGACTCCCGAGGAAGCTGCCCTTCTCATTAAAAATCTGCAATCTGAAGCCAAGATTCCCCTGCTGATTGCTGTAGATGAAGAGGGCGGAATTGTGACCCGGGTCAGCACCTATAGCCAATACCGCAGTGAGAACTTCCCTTCCCCGAGAAATCTTTACGATGCCGGTGGCATAGAATTGGTGGGGCAAACAGAAACGGAAAAATGTCAGCTTCTGAAGGGATTGGGAATCAATGTAAATCTGGCGCCGGTTTGTGATATCACCACCGATCCCAACGCTTTTATGTACCGCCGCTCTCTGGGGCAAGATCCGCAGACCACCGGACAGTACATTGCCTCTGTGCTGGCGATTATGCGGGAAAATCAGATGGGCGGTGTTCTCAAGCACTTCCCCGGCTACGGCAACAACACCGATACCCACATTGCCATCGCTGTGGACGAGCGCCCCTTAGAAGAGCTGGAAAGTCGGGATCTGATCCCATTCCAGTACGGAATCCGCTCCAGCTGCGATGCCATTATGGTCAGCCATACCTTTGTCAATTGTTTGGATTCGGAATATCCCGCTTCTCTTTCTGCCAAGGTTCACCAGTATATTCGCCAGGATATGGCGTTTGACGGTGTGATTACCACTGACGATCTGGTGATGCAGGCCATCACCGATCTATACGGGCACGAGGAGGCAGCGGTGATGGCTGTGGAGGCCGGAAACGATCTCCTGTGCTGCACCGAATACCGCGTCCAATATGATGCCGTTTTCGATGCTGTCCGAAGTGGGCGACTCTCCGAGTCGCAAATCGATCAGTCGGTCAGAAGAATCTTATTTTGGAAGTATTCTTTGGGATTGATTCCAGAACCGTAACTACCTTATCGCATAGCAAAAGGGTGTGCCTAACAGCACACCCTTTTGTATTAAATTTGGGGAGCTTTTGCCAAACTGGCGGCGATTTCCTCGTCGGTGGGGATGTAGTCGGACATCTTTCCGTCGTTATACCGCTGGTAGGCAAACATATCGAAATAGCCAGTACCGGTCAAACCAAAGACAATAGTCTTTTCCTCACCGGTTTCCTTGCATTTAAGCGCCTCATTCATAGCAACGCAAATGGCGTGGGAGCTTTCCGGGGCGGGCAGAATGCCCTCTACCCGGGCAAATTCCACAGCCGCCTGGAATACCTCTGTCTGGGTGACGCTTACTGCATCCAGCAGACCGTCGTGATACAACTGGGATACCACGCTGCTCATGCCGTGATACCGCAGGCCACCTGCGTGGCTGGAGGAGGGAATGAAGCCGCTGCCCAAGGTGTACATCTTCTGCAGGGGGCAGACATTGCCCGTATCGCAGTAATCATAGATGTAGCTACCACGGGTCAAGCTGGGACAAGATGCCGGCTCAACCGCAATCAGACGCACATCCGATTCGCCCCGGAGCTTCTGCCCGGCAAAGGGCGAGATCAAGCCGCCCAAATTGGAGCCGCCGCCTGCGCAGCCGATGATGATATCCGGCTTAATATCGTATTTATCCAAAGCTGCCTTGGTTTCCAAACCAATGATGGACTGGTGCAGCAACACCTGGTTGAGCACGCTGCCCAGTACATAGCGGTAGCCTTCCCGGTTGCCGGCAGCCTCAACTGCTTCGGAAATGGCACAGCCCAGAGAGCCGGTGGTTCCGGGGAATTGCTCCAAAATCTTGCGGCCTACAGCGGTAGTTTCCGAGGGCGAGGGCGTTACATCCGCGCCGTAGGTACGCATAACCTCCCGGCGGAAAGGCTTCTGCTCATAGGATACCTTGACCATATACACCTTGCAATCCAGGCCAAAATAGGAGCAGGCCATGGACAGCGCTGTGCCCCATTGACCGGCACCGGTTTCGGTAGTAACACCGGTAAGGCCCTGCTTTTTGGCATAATAGGCCTGGGCAATGGCAGAATTGAGCTTATGGCTGCCGGAAGTATTATTTCCCTCAAATTTGTAATAAATCTTTGCGGGGGTTTGCAGCTTCTCCTCAAGGCAATATGCTCTGACCAAGGGAGAAGGCCGGTACATCCGGTAAAAATCCCGTATTTCCTGGGGAATCTCGATCCAGGGATCGGTATCGTTCAGCTCCTGCTGCGCAAGCTCCCGGCAAAACACCTGAGAAAGCTCCTCCTCGGAAATAGGCTGCATGGTTTTCGGACTCAGCAGCGGAGCCGGCTTATTGACCATATCCGCCCGGACATTATACCACGCCTTGGGCATCTCATCCTCTTCCAAATATATCTTGTAGGGTATTTGTTCTTTGTTCATAACCGATCTCCCTTTCGTAATGTCATAAAAAAATCCCATCCCAAGCATACTCTGCTGGGACAGGAAAACATACATTCCTGCGGTGCCACCCGGCTTGACGCATTGCGTCCACTTTTTGCGTACTGACATACGCCGGTCTTGATAACGAAGTACCCACTCCGTCTCCCCTACTAAGTCGCTGCCGTTGGGTTCGCCCTCAAACGCCCATTCCCTGCCGCCTACTTTGCCGCATTTCCACCGCCAGCGACTCTCTGCAAAAGTACTTGCCACAGGTACTTACACGTTATCTTCGGTTTCCCTCATTAAAACACATTTGCTTGCCACTGTCAAGAGTTTTCGGCAAAATGCAGGTGAAAAAAGCAGAAAGATTTTTATAGGAAATACTTGACAAATGAAGTTAGCAGTGGTAAACTTAGGAGGAATTAGCCGAGGCTAACTCCCTATTAGAATCGAGGCGAGAAATATGACATTGCTGGATGCAATTGAAGGAACTGAATACATTGTGCAAGGCATTGTCACCGACGACGAGGAGCTTAACGCCTTCCTCTTCTCTCTGGGATGCTACTCCGGCGAACCGATCACCGTGGTTGCCCGCCGTAAAAGCGGCTGCACCGTGTCCATCAAGGACGCTCGGTACAATATCGACAATCAGTTAGCGGAAGCCATTGCAATTTAATTTCGACGGCATACCGCTAACCGGTTTTTTGTTCAATAGTTAGCTTACGCTAACCGCAAATTTGTAAATTACACCCAATGGTGTTTTAGGAGGAAACAATATGAGAATTGCCTTAGCCGGCAACCCCAATAGTGGCAAAACCACTATGTTTAACGCACTGACCGGCCGAAATGAGAAAATCGGCAACTGGGCAGGCGTTACCGTTGATAAAAAAGAACACCCCATTAAAAAGGTCTTTTGCGGCGGCAAGGAGCTGATCGCCGTTGATCTGCCCGGCGCTTACTCCATGTCCCCCTTCACTTCCGAAGAGAGCATCACCAGCTCCTATGTAAAGAACGAGCATCCCGATGCTATCATCAACATCGTCGATGCCACCAATTTAAGCCGCAGCCTGTTCTTTACCACCCAGCTTTTGGAATTGGGAATTCCTATGGTGGTGGCGCTGAACAAGACCGATGTGAACAAGAAAAAACAGACCCGCATCGATACTGCCGCTCTGTCCGGGAAGCTTGGCTGCCCCGTTGTGGAGACCATCTGCACCGACAGCGATCACGACGATTTGGATCAACTGATCAAGGCCGCTGTTTCTGTGATCGGCGCAAAGCAGACTGCGCCCTTTATCCAAGGCGAGATCGATCTGACTGATAAAAAGGTGGTTGAGGCTGCTGACCGGAAGCGGTTCGATTTTGTCAAAAGTATCGTCAAGCAGGTGGAATCCAGAAAGGTTCGTACCAATCAGCGGAACATCCACGACAAGATTGACAGCATTCTGACCAACAAATGGCTGGGAATCCCCATCTTTGCCGTGGTGATGTTCCTGGTGTTCCAGATCTCCCAGGCTTGGATCGGTCCTTTCGTTGCCGAGGGCGCGGAGCTGGGCAATGCTGCCGACGGCGGTCTGGCAGGCTGGCTCAGTCAGTTCGGCTGGTACGCCAAGCTGTTTATGGACGAAGAAGGTACGGTCATTCTGCCCGGTCTTGTCACTTGGATCGAGGTTTTCGGCGCATGGGTGCAAACCCTGCTGGACAACGCCGGTGCTTCTGCCCTTGTGAGCGCCCTGCTGGTTGACGGCATCATCGGCGGTGTGGGCGCTGTGATCGGCTTTCTGCCTCTGGTTATGGTTATGTACTTCCTCATTGCTCTGCTGGAAGACTGCGGCTATATGTCCCGGGTTGCCGTGGTGCTGGATCCTATCTTCAAAAAAGTAGGTCTTTCCGGCAGATCTGTAATTCCCTTTGTCATCGGCGTGGGCTGCGCCATCCCCGGCGTTATGGCCTGCCGCACTATTCGCAACGAGCGGGAACGCCGAGCAACGGCTATGCTCACACCCTTTATGCCCTGCGGCGCAAAAATTCCTGTGATTGCCCTGTTTGCCGGCGCATTTTTCCAGGATGCCCGGTGGGTCAGCTATGCTATGTATGTCAGCGGCATTGTTCTGATCTTCCTGTGCGCCCTGCTCATTAACAAAATTACCGGCTACAAGGCAAGAAAAAGCTTCTTCATCATTGAACTGCCGGAATACAAAGCTCCCTCCCTTGGCAGTGCTTTCAAATCTATGTGCAGCCGCGGCTGGTCCTACATCGTAAAGGCTGCCACCATTATTTTGGTATGTAACACCGTGGTGCAGATCATGCAGACATTCAGCTGGAATCTGCAGCCCGTAGAAAGTGCCGGAGATTCCATTCTGGCCTCCATCGCAGGTCCTTTTGCTTACATTCTGGTGCCAGTGGTCGGCGTTCTGAGCTGGGAACTGGCCGCCGCTGCGGTTACCGGCTTTATTGCTAAGGAAAACGTGGTCGGCACTTTGGCAGTCTGCTTTGTCGGTCTGGAAAACCTCATCGACACTGAGGAACTGGCTATGCTGGAAGGTGCCGGTGCAGAAGTTGCCCACATTATGGCCATCACCAAGGTCGCTGCCATGGCATATCTGATGTTCAATCTGTTCTCCCCTCCCTGCTTTGCCGCCATTGGCGCAATGAACGCGGAGATGAAGGATAAAAAGTGGCTCTTTGGCGGAATTGGACTGCAAATGGGCGTTGGCTTCACCGTCGGTTATTTGGTCAACACCATCGGCACACTGATCTTCTATCCCGGTCAACTGAACATCGCCGGTGTGATCGGCGGACTGGTAGCTGTTGTGATCTTCGCCGTGGTTATCGGCGTACTGATCGCCCGGGCAGAAAAGTCGCTCAAAAAGGAATACACTCTCTCCGGAAGGAAGTAATTTATGACTGATTACATTGTAATCGCAGTTGTTGCGCTGATCGTCGGATGCGCCGCCTTTTACATCATTCGTCAGAAGAAAAAAGGCGCAAAGTGCATTGGTTGCCCGGACGCAAAAACCTGCTCCGGAAACTGCAGCGCCTGCAGCGGAAACTGCGGCTGTCACTAAATACATAAAAAATGGCGTGCTACCGAAGTAGCACGCCATATCTTTTTACTTACAGGGGGTAAGCAGCCTCGTCGCAGATGAGGGTCACATCGGGGTGGAACTGCAGGATGGATGCAGGAACCTCGGGAGTTACAGGGCCCCAGAAGGTCTTATGCAGGATATCCTTCTTGTCAGCGCCGGTGACAACCATAACGATCTTCTTGGCAGCCATAATGGTGCCGATACCCATGGTGATGGCGGACTTGGGAACATCGTCGATGGAATCGAAGAAGCGCTTGTTGGCATCGATGGTCATTTCCGTCAGCTTAACCTCGTGGGTCATTCCGGGGAAATAATCTTCCGGCTCGTTGAAGCCGATATGTCCGTCGTGGCCAATGCCCAGCAGCTGCAGATCCACGCCGCCCCACTTCTCGATCTGGGCCTCGTAATTGCAGCACATAGACGCTACATCCTCAGCCAGACCGTCGGGAACGATGGTGTTCTCCGGCTTGATAGCAATGTGGTCAAACAGGTTATCCTGCATGAACTTGCGGTAGCTCTGGGGATGATCGGGAGCAAGGCCCTTGTACTCATCCAAGTTGGCAGAACGCACATTGGTAAAGTCGATTCTTCCGGCCTTTTCCCGGGCAATCAGCTCACGGTACAGGGGCAGCGGAGTAGAACCGGTGGCCAAACCGATGACGCAGGCAGGCTTACTCTGGATAACATCCTCAAAAAGGTCTGCTGCCTTAACGCCCATTTCATCGGGGTTTTTTACTACATAAATTTTTGTATGGATCATAAGATCGCCTCCAAAAAAGATTACGGCAATATTCTATCACCGCAAAAAAACATTGTCAACTGTAAGATGTTGCCGTTTATCAAATTTAATTATAAATTTATATATTTCAACTTTTTTAAACTGTTATGGACTGTCCGATTTCCGGAATCAGCACCTGCACCCCGGAGCTATCGTCCAAGGTCTGCTCCAACTGCTGCCATAGGCAATAGGGATCATTTTCCCGCAGGGGCATATGAACCACAACCACTGTCTTAACCCCCAAGCTCTTGCAGTATGCCCATCCACGACCTATCAAAAAACCAAAGGGCGCGACGATCACATCCGGTTTGGGAACATCGGCATTTTTCTGCCAGTCCAGCAAAGACGCATCGCCCAAAAACCATAAGCAGCGGCTTCCCTGCACCACATAGCTATGGTGAGCGCAATTGTCGGCCTTGCCGATATGACGGGTTGGAATCGGTGTGATCTGAATGGTGTCCAGCCGGAAAGCCTCCGGGTTCGCCCAAGGAATATCCGCAGGCCCCAAAACAGGGCCTGCGGTATTTTGCATATAATGGGCGACGAACAGTCCGTCATAATGATCCGGGTGACTGTGGGTAAAGATCAGAGCATCGGGACTCTGCTGCAAAAGCATTGTTTGAATGCTTGCAGGCGTTGGCAGATAAGGGCCTACGCCCTGGCATACGCCGTCAAGCAGCATCCGCTTCCCGTCCAGCTCCAGCAGAATACCGGCGTTGGCTGTTCGCTGTATCTGCATAGGGCCTTATACGCCGTCCTTGGAGCGGCGGATCTGCTCGGCCTCGCCGCAGCTGCTCTTGGGTTCGTAACCAGCCAGAGGAACGAGCTTCTCGTGAATGGTATCCAGGATCCAGCTGGCCTGGGGGAAGAAGTACTCGTCAAACTCATAAGGAGGTGTGATCCAGTTGCGAGCGCCCACAACGATGGGAGGTGCATCCAGATCGTCAAAGCACATCTCGGTGATATTTCTGGCCACATCGTTCATATAAGAACCACGGGCGCAGGCATCGGACACCAGGATGACCTTGCCGGTCTTGCGAACGGATTCCACAATCTTAGTATAGTCCAGCGGCACCAGGGAGTGGATGTTGATCACATCGGCTTCCATACCGTACTTTTCAGACAGTGTCTTGGCAGCATCCATTGCGCGGTACAGCGCTGCACCGATGGTCAAAATGGTGATATCCTTACCGTCGCGAACCTTATTGGTATCGCCGATGGTGATTTCGTAGCGCTCTGCGGGAACGCCGCCTTCGTGGAACTGCTCGCCCACATCGTAAATTCTCTGGCTCTCGAAGAACACAACGGGGTCAGTACCCATCAGAGCGGTCTCCATCAGGCCCTTAGCTTCCCAAGGTGTTGCGGGGAAGCAAACCTTCAAGCCGGGAATATGGGCGCACAGAGCTGTCCAGTCCTGGGAGTGCTGAGCGCCGTACTTAGAACCAACGGAAACACGCAGAACCAGCGGCATCTTCAGAATACCTGCAGACATTGCCTGCCACTTGGACATCTGGTTGAAGATTTCGTCACCGGCGCAGCCGATGAAGTCAGCGTACATCAGCTCTACCAATGCACGGCCGCCGGACAGCGCGTAACCAACGGCAGTACCGACGATAGCGCCTTCTGCCAGAGGAGAGTTGAACAGGCGGCAGTGAGGCAGTGCATCCATCATACCACGATAGACTGCAAAAGCTCCGCCCCAGTCACGGCAGTCTTCGCCGTAAGCGATCAAAGTGGGGTCTTCGTAGAAACGGTCGTAGATGACCTCAGACAGAGCATCCCGGAGGTTATACAGCTTCATCTTGGAAACAGGCTTGCCGTCTGCGCCGATGGGGCTGCGCTCCTTGGATTTAATCTTCTTATAGCCCTCAGCCTCTTCCTTGGGAACGGTGACTTCCGGCTCACGGTCGTCAAACTTCTCAACCTTCTGGTTGGAGAACATCAGCCGCTCCACAACAGCGGGATCCTTATCGAAATCGCAGTAGGGGCTGATTGCGGGATCGGCAGCTGCCTTGCAGATCATAGTCATACGGGCAGAGGTTTCGGCTAGAATGGCATCCACTTCTTCCTGGGTCAGCACGCCGGCTTCGATCAGGCTGTTGGGATAAGTGATGATGGGGTCAACTTCCTTCCAGGCATCGATCTCTTCCTTGGTGCGGTAAGCATTCTGGTCGGAGACAGAGTGGCCGGAGAAGCGGTAGGTAATGGTTTCCAGCATCACAGGACCCTGGCCGTTGCGCAGCAGATGCAGCTTGCGCTCCATGGCGTCGATGACTGCCAAGGGATTGTAGCCGTCGATGGTCTCGGCGTGGAACTGGGTGGGGCTGACACCGGAGGCGATCCGGGACATTACGCCCTGGCCCATAGTCTCGCCACGGGTCTGGTCACCCATACCGTAGGAGTTATTGAAGATATTGTACAAGATGGGCATGCCGTCATTGTGAGATTCCCACAAAGTCTTGTACTGGTCCATAGCAGAGAAGTTCAGAGCTTCCCAAACAGGGCCACGGGCCATAGAAGCGTCACCGATGTTGCAAACAACGATGCCCTTCTTGTTATTGACCTTCTTATACAGAGCTGCGCCGGTAGAGATCGTGCCGGAGCCGCCGACGATGGCATTGTTGGGGTAGATGCCGAAGGGCAGGAAGAATGCGTGCATGGAGCCGCCCATACCCATATGGAAGCCGGTCTCACGGGCAAAGATCTCAGCCAGTGTGCCGTAGAGGATAAAGCGGATTGCCAGTTCCTTTACATTCTTGGTCTCGCCCAGCTTCTGGGTGGAACGCAGGCACTTGCCGTCCAGGAAAGACTCCATAACCTGCATCAGCTGCTCGTCGCTCATCTTGTTGATGGTGGACAGAGCCTTGGCAAGGATCTCGGAGTGGCTGCGGTGAGATCCGAAAGCGAAGTCATTTTCATCCAGCAGATATGCCTGGCCGACACAAGCGGCTTCCTGGCCGGTGGACAGGTGGGCAGGGCCGGGATAGGTATGATCGATGCCGTTGTAAGAACCCTGGGTTTTGATCAGGTTCAGCATGGTTTCGAATTCCCGGAGGATGGTCATATCCCGGAAAATACGAATCAAGTCTTCCTTGGTGTATTTGCCGGAGTCCAGCTCTTCCTTGACGGTCTTATTGTACTGGTTAACAGGAATATCGTTGAATGTTACCTTACCGGGTGCGCGCACCGCAGAAGGATCTACAAATAAACTCTTAGGCATAATTTTTCCCTCCTTAGCTTATTTCGCCAGCAGTGTGGTGAAGTTTTCCAGGTTCTTGCACAGCTCCTGCAGGAACCGGGATGCCGGTGTACCATCCACAGCGCGGTGGTCATAGGTCAGGCTCAGACCCATAGCCGGGTACAGCTGGATGCTGCCGTCAGCTCCCTTGCGAACGCGGTCAACCGTGCCGCAGACGCCCAGAATGCCGGTCTGAGGAGGATTGATAACGGGGGTGAAGGATTCGATACCGAAAGAACCCAGGTTGGAAACGGTGAAGCTGGCGCCGGACAGCTTGTCGGGGCTGATATTGCCTTCGCGGCACTCAGCGGCCAGAGCCTTCACAGCCTTGGAGATCTCCAGCAGGCTCATCTCGTCAGCGTGGACGATGGTGGGAACCATCAAGCCGCGGGGAGTATCCACAGCCACACCCAGATTGACATGGTTGAATCTGCGGATGGAGTTATCGTCAAGCATATTGGCGTTGAGATCCTTGTGGTTCAGAACGGTGCGGGATACGGCATACAGCAGGATATCACCCAGGGTGATACCGGCATACTCGTCACCGGCGGCCTTCAGAGCCTTGCGGTAGGCCAGGATCTGGGTGGCATCGAAGGAGATATTGTGGGTCAGCTGAGCCATAGTAGAAAGAGAGGTGTGCATGGACTTGCTGATAGCACGGCGGATACCGCTGAACTTCACATCCTCGTATTCATCCTCAGCGGCAACAGGAGCGGCAACAGCCTTAGGCTGCACGCCCTGGGCAATCAGCTTCTGAACATCCCGCTCGATAATACGGCCGTTGGGGCCGGTACCGGTAGCCAGAGAGGCATCGATGCCGTGAGCCTTTGCCAGCTTGGCAGCTCTGGGGGATACGGGAGCGCCGGCAACGGGAGCAGCTGCAGGAGTTTCTTCCACAACAGCGGCGGCCTGCTCCACAGGAGCAGCCTCTGCTACCACGACCTCAGCGCCGGGACGCAGGCAGCTGCAGTCCTCACCGTGGGGGCCGACTGCGCAGACATTCTGCATGCAAACAACTTCTTCGCCCTCTTCATAGAAGATCTCCAGCAGTTCGCCTTCGGCGGTGGATTCGCACTCGAAGCTTGCCTTATCGGTTTCGTATGTAAAGAGGATATCGCCGATCTTGACCTGGTCACCGACCTTCTTTTCCCAGCTGCCGATGATGCAGCTTTCCACGGTGATACCGGCCTTGGGCATAATCACAGCCTTTGCCAGGGTATTGCACACAGCGGCAGGAGCAGCGGCAGCGGCGGCAGGAGCGGCGGCAGCGGGAGCTGCCTCGGCAGGTGCGGAAGAGCCGCCCCGCAGGTGGCTGCAATCCTCGCCGGGGTTACCCACAGCGCAAACATTCACCAGGCAAGGCACTTCGTCGCCCTCTTCAAAGAAGATTTCCAGCAGAGTGCCTTCTGCGGTGGATTCGCACTCGAAGCTGGCTTTATCTGTTTCGTAGGTAAAAAGAACATCGCCGATCTTAACAGCGTCGCCGACCTTCTTCTCCCATGTTCCAATGATACAGCTTTCTACTGTAATACCCGCCTTGGGCATAATTACTGCGTTTGCCAAGTTGTAATCATCCTTTCCTTTTTGTACCGGGAAACATAAGTCCCCAAGTTACATTTGTTATAGCGTGTTAATTATAACACTTTATAACATTTTCGTCAATAGGCATTGTAGAAAAGATGCCAAAAAACTTCCGCCCCGCAAAGGAAGAAGATGCCTACTGCTTACATGCAAAAAACCGCCCGGGTGGGCGGTTTTGTATGGGACTGTCCGGGAGGCCAGTCCCTACAGCGCAAAGTATTACAGGATATGCAGGCCGGCAGCATCGGCGGCCGCACGGAATCCCTCCGGCGCAACGCCATCGGTGATCATAATATCCACCTCATCCAAGGTAGCAAAGGTATAGGGCATCAAGCAGCTGAATTTATCCGCTCCGCACATCACCACGCTGGTTCTGGCCTTCTGGATCATCTTATGCTTGACCAGCATATCGCTCTCTGTTCCGCAGGTAAAACCCGCCTCCGCAGAGCAGCCGGACACGCCGATAAAAGCCGTATCAATATTAATTTTTTCCAGCATTTCTAAGGTATTTTGCCCGGAAAGCGCCAAGTTTTTGCGATTTATCGTGCCACAACACAAGGTCACGACCGGGTTGTGCAGCCGGCATAGCTCCAGGGCAATGCTGGGACCGGTGGTGATAATATTCAAATGCATATCCGGAAGGATCTTTGCCAGCGCCAGGTTTGTGGTGCTGGCGTCCAGGAAAATGGCGGTATGGGGTTGGATCAGCTCCAATGCCTTGCGGGCAATTTGAATTTTACCCATATTATTCTCCCGCATACGGACATTAAATTCTGGATCCGAGGAATACCGCACAGAACGGGCGCCGCCCCGGAATTTCACAACAATCCCCTGAGCCTCCAAAGCATCTAAGTCCCGGTGAATGGTCATCAGCGAAACATCGGGAAACATCTGCTGCAAAGCGTGAATGGTTACCACATTTTGCTGCTCAATATATTGCTTCATCTGCTCCTGACGGACACTGTACATAGCCACATCTCCAATGTTATATTCTTTTGTTTCTAACATAAATATAACACTTTATCACAAATTGTCAAGTAGGGATTGACGGCAGAGGTTGTTTCCATTTATAATATCCATCGAGGTGAGCAGATCATGGACAGTAGTTTCATCATTTCCAGCGGCGGATTTGACCCCTACTATAATTTATCATTGGAGGAGTACCTTCTGGGACAAGCGCCAGACAAGGGCTGTATCCTCTATCTATGGCAGAATCAGCACACCGTTGTCATCGGCAAAAATCAAAACCCCTGGGCAGAATGCCGGCTCTCCCTTTTGCAGGAGGAAGGCGGACATCTGGCACGGCGTTTATCCGGCGGCGGTGCAGTTTATCACGATTTAGGTAATCTCAATTTTACATTTTTGTGCAAAGAGAAGAACTACGATCTGGACAAGCAGCTTTCCGTCATCAAACGCGCTGCTGAGCTTGCCGGCGTTCCGGCCGAGTTCTCCGGCAGAAATGATTTGCTTGCCTACGGCAGGAAGTTTTCCGGCAATGCCTTCTATCGAGGCAAAGTCAATTCCTACCACCACGGCACATTGCTCGTTGACGCAGATATGGAAAAGCTGCAGCGCTATCTCAGCCCGCCCAAGGCCAAGCTTGAGAGCAAGGGAATTGCCTCCGTCCGCTCCCGGGTTGTGAATTTGAAGGAGCTGTCCCCTGCTCTGACCTGCGACAAGATGAAGGAATTTATGGAAATTACCTTTACCGAAATTTATGGCAACGCAGCCGAACTTACCTTGTCGGAGTCCGAACAACAGGCGGTTTTGCAGCTGCGCACCCGTTATGCTTCGGAGCAATGGCTTTTAGGCCGGGCGCTGCCGTTTACCTGTCGTATGGAAGGACGGCTGCCCTTTGGCCATCTGGAACTTCAGCTGCAAGTGACCGGTGGCGTAATTGAAGATCTCCAGGTCTATACCGACGCTATGGATGCCGATCTCCCCCAAGCAATTACCCGGGCACTAAAGAACTGCCCCTTCGGCAGCGAATCTATGTGCCAGGCCCTCGCAAAGCTGGACAACGCTGAAACATTATGCGACTTTATCCGTCAGCAGAATATATAGAAACAGCCGGTGGATTTCTCCACCGGCTGATGTTTTTTAGAATTGGATCTGGGCAATGACGGATTTCAGCTTCTCAGCGCTGGCTTGCAGCTTAGCCACTTCCTCGTCGGTCATCTTGTTCATGATCTTGCCGCGAACGCCATCGCGGTCAATCAAATTCAAAGTAGAAAGGCACACATCCTCCACGCCGTACTCGCCATGCATCATGGTAGATACAGTCAGTGCGGTACCGGCATCGGAATAAATGCACTTGCAGATGTGGCAAACGGACATTGCCACAGCATAGAAAGTTGCGCCCTTATTTTCAATAATCAGGCCGCCGGACTTCTTCACAAAGTTCTCCACTTCGTCATAGTCCTTATTCCAGTCGATAAGATCCTTATCGGGAGAGCTGTCCTTATAAGCGTCAATATGGTTATTGGCAATATGAACCAAAGACCAAGGCACAAAAGAGCTGTCACCGTGCTCACCATAGACATGGGCATGGACATTCTTGGGACTGATGTGGAAGCGCTTTGCCAGATCAGACTGCAAACGGCTGGTATCCAAAATGGTACCGGAGCCGATAATCTGATGCTCGGGCAGGCCGGAGATCTTGGTGAACACATAAGTCAGAACGTCAACGGGGTTGGAAACAATCACATACACCGCGTTGGGCGCATGCTGCACAACATTGGATGCCACATCCTTGAGAATATTAACATTGGTCTGAGCCAAATCCAGACGGGACATTCCCGGCTTTCTGGCAATACCGCAGGTAATGATGACGATATCCGAACCGGCTGCATCTGCATACTCGCCGGGGCGAACGATGGCAGGAGAATGGAAAGGCGCACCCTGGTAAATATCCAGCGCTTCACCAATAGCCTTCTTCTTATTAACATCCACCAAAACGATCTCGGAAGCAACGCCCTGGATCATCAGATCGTTGGCAATCGTTGCGCCAACGCTACCGGCACCGATAACAGTTATCTTACTCATAATAAATCCCCTTCTTCAAGAAATTTCTTTCTTTTCTTATCAATAATATTATACTGATTGCCCCGGTTTTTGTCAACTCGTCATTTCAACTAACATATGAATATAAATACAAAACATATCGTATAGACTATACAAAAAAATTGCGGCGGTAAATCCGCCGCAAAAAGCCGGTTTATTTCTTCCGGAAGGACTTACAGTCGGTACACTGATCGACTGTGGGATTGCTCTCGTGGGTGCCTACCAGAATCCGATCCAAAGAACAGTAGTTGGCATCATTGCAGTGATGGACGCATTGTGCTACGGTGCATTCAATGCTCTTGTTTGCATGACAGTTCATCGCCATATCCTCCTTTCGGTACTGATAGGCATAGTATTTCCCAAAAAGTCATAACCATACTTACTAAATAATTCATAATTTTTGCTATAAAAACGGCAGAGCCCGGAGGGACTCTGCCGTTTGTTCTATTTGTTTGAAAAAGCTATTTCAAGTCTCTACGATCATCCAATGTACTTGTTCAGCCAATCTCTGACCTTGTCGTTTCTGGAACGGAAGGTGCCGACCTGGTTGCCGGTATCGGACTGAAGAGCATTGTAGATGTTGTTGAGGGTGTAGGGCTTAGCGGTCTTATTCAGAACACGCTTCACAGCGCCCAAACCACCCAGGTGGCGCAGGTTAGCGCACATCATCATAGCCTTCAGATCGGTGACGCCCAGGCTTCTTGCCTCTTCCAGATACTTAACCATCTGCTCATCGATAAGCTGATCCTGAACGGCTCTGCCCTCTGCGGAGTTGATGATCTTGACGATGCACTTAGCCTTTGCAGAGCTCTTGGAGAGCTTGTAAGTGCTCCAGTTCTTGTTATCCAGATCGGAAGCGATGCCAGCGGTATCCAGAGCTGCGAAGGTGGAAGGATACTGCTTACGGATAGTGTTGAGCAGGGTCTTAGCCTCAGGGCCGAACCACTGACCGGCACCGATGGTGATGGCGTGCTCCTCGGGGGTGTTGGTGTAAGCCTCGGTGAAGTCGTCGTATCTCGCGTTGCCATAGACTTGTCCGCCGGTTTCAACGGCGTAAATGATCTTACGCAGAACTGCCATCTGCTCGGCTGTTGCATACTTGCTGCCAGAACCGGTGGTAGAGCTGCTGGTAGTGCTGGAAGATGTGGTTACTTTGTTGATTTGGAAAGACTGCGCGGTGGTGTGGTTCATCGCATAGATGTTCATTGCGGTGTTAGCCGCAGTGCCGCTATCCACAACATTGAGAACTGCCTTTGTTGCGCATGCAGGACGGAAGATGTAGTTACCTTCCTTCATGTAGATGAACCATTTCTGGCCGTTGGAAGTGCCGTCCTGGGCAATCTGAACGTTTGCACCATTTGCGCTGCTTGCACCTGCAACCTCCAGAACATAGCCGTTCTTTTGGTTGGTCAGCTTGTAGCTGCCATCGCTCTGGCGATCAAACTTATACTTCTGTGCTGCCGCATCAGATTTGGTATAGATGATAACATTATAGTCGATCAGAGATAAGTTCAGTCCGGACTTAACATTGTTGATATTGGCAATGAAGCCGGTACCCACATCAGCAGGATCAACAAGGTCAAAATAGCTCTTGATGGAAAGCTTAAAGAGCTGTGCGTTAGTGGTCTTCTTGGTGCTGATCTCAATGTTGGTCAGATCCTCTGTTCCAGAGTTCTGAACATTCAGCGCACAGTTGCTTGCACAGGCAGGCTGCAGAATATAGCTGCCATTGGCTGCATGGATGAACCACTTCTGACCGGAAGCCTTGCTATTCTTAGTAAGCTGTACATTGGCACCAGCGCTGCTGCTATTACCTGCAACGGAAAGGACATAGCCGGTCTTCTGGTTGACGATAATGTAGCTGCCATCGGTCTGCCGTGAAAAACGCCAGGTCTGTGCCGGGGACATACTGCTGGTGTACAGAATAACATTGTTATCGGAAAGGGACAGATTCTTGCCGGAGGCATTGACAGAGCCGATCTTCGAATAGAAGTTATGACCCAGGTCCAAATTCAGTGCGGTAATTCGATTCTCATTAAAACCAAAGGCAATGTAATGCTCCATGCCCTTAATGTAATTTGTTCCGAAAGCAGCCTTCAGGTCTGCATTTTCGCTCAGATAAACCTTGATATCGAAGGTGGCATGTGCGCGTCTGCCTTCCTTGATACCGTAATCGAGGAAATGCTGATAAAGCTTTGCTTCGTCTGTGCCGAAGGCACTCTTGAGATCAGCGTGGTTATTGCTGTAATATGTTGCATTGAACACCTTGCTCTTGATAGCATCGGGAATTACCAGCTTGTTGGTAGTGGTGGTGCCGCCGGAGGGAGTGCTGCCAGCAGGCGCTCTGTAAGCATAGCGGAAAACGTCACCTTCATGAACCAGAGGTTCGCGAGAGGGCTGCGTAGACTGGATTCTGGAGTTGCTGCCTGCGTCGTAGCGATAGGTGGTTCCGTTGCCCGACTTATAGCTGCTGGCGCTGATGAATACATGGCGAGGAATGTTATAGTTTGCAGTACCGGGAGCGGAGAAGTGACCGACATACACGATGTCACCAGCTTCGATCTTGGTCACATCTGTTATCTTGGTGAAGCCGTTCTTGATCATGAACTGCTCCAGAGCAACCAGAGGCAGGCCCTTGGTTGCAGGCTGACCACTAGTGAAGCCAACATCGCCCAATACCCATCCAACAAATCTGTCGCAGGATACAACTTTTTCAGTCTTATCCAGATAGGGATTCTTGCTGGCATCGCCGTATTTCCAACCCTTGGTGCGCATATAGTCGGCATCTTCCTTTGCCTTCCAAATGATCTTGGAAGCAGTCAGAGAAGTTGCGGGGGTATATACGAACTTTCCGTTGGAATCAAATACAACGTAACCATAATGAACCTTGGAATTTGCAACGGACTTTGCTTCATTCAAGGTGGCATATGTACCAACACTGTTTGTGTTATAAGGAGAAGCAACACTGTAAGTAACTTTTGTGCTGGTGATGTTGGTGATGTCGAAGAGCGGTACCTTTGTTGTGCTGAGAGTGTTAATATCCAGTCTGGTTTTCAGCGCAGTACCACCGTCTAAGGTTTTCAGCACATAGCCCGAAGAAACGGGACGGAAGATATAGTGGCCTTCTCTCACATAGATGAACCATCTCTGCTCTTTGCTGTTGTCGCTCTTGGCAATCTGCACATTTGCGCCCTGGGCGTTGCTTGCAACTTCCAGAACGTAGCTGTTCTTCTGGTTGATGATCTTGTAGCTGCCATCGCTCTGACGCTCGAACTTAAACTTCTGTGCGGCTGCATTGGAGGCGGTATCGATGACAACGTTGTTGCCATTCAGAGACAGATTCAGGCCGGCATTCACATTTTTGATGTTGGCGATGAAATCGGTGCCTACATCAGCGGGCGCAACCAAATCAACGAATGCTCCTTTGGTGATGGTAAACTGCTGAGTATTTGCGCTGTTTTTGGTGGCGATCTGAATATTGGGCATATCTGCTGTTGCGCCAGTAGTTACATTCAGTGCACAGCCGGTTGCGCAAGCGGGACGGAGCGAATACTTACCGTTCTTTTCGTAGATAAACCATTTTTGACCCT
The DNA here is from genome assembly GCA_017380435.1 of Oscillospiraceae bacterium. Taxonomy (GTDB): domain Bacteria; phylum Bacillota; class Clostridia; order Oscillospirales; family Oscillospiraceae; genus Faecousia. Next base: position 41,298 of record JAFODZ010000053.1, on the reverse strand, counting down.
TTGCACCGGTGTTCTTCCCAAGCTGCACATTGGTACCGGAAGCGGTGCCGTTGCCGGCAACTGTGAGCGCATCGCCAGTCTTCTGGTTGATGATAATATAGCTGCCATCGCTCTGACGGGAGAAGCGCCAGGTCTGAGCGGGGGCCTTGCTGCTGGTGTACACAATGACATTGCTATTGTTCAGAGACAGGTTCTTACCGGATGCACTGACAGAGCCAATCTTTGCATGGAACTTATCACCCAGGTTTGCAACCGTCTCGGTAGTAGTAGTGGTGGTTGTGGTTGTGGAGCTTGTGGTGTTGGAAGTGATTTTGGTAATACCAAATCTTTGGCCCTTGGAGTTGCTGTATTTCACGGACTGGATTGCTGCCTCAGCGGATGCAGAATTACCCTTAACACCAATAATAACACCGGGGGCACACTTAGGCCGGAAGATATACTTGCCGGACGTACCGCTTTCATAGATATACCATCTCTGAGCTGCGGAGTTGTTACTGTTTTGAATGATAACCTTGGCACCTGCAGACTTCGAAGCGCCGTTCAGAGCCAGGACCTGACCGGTCTTGGTATTGGTGATCTTGTAGGTGCCGTCACTCTGACGGTCGAACTTCCAGATCTGCGCAGCGGCATCGCTGGGCTTATAGGTAATAACATCTGTTCCGTTCAGAGAGAGGTTCAATGTGGCGGTAGAAACATTGATCCGGGCCTTGAAGCCTGTACCCAGGTTGACACAGGGAGCGGTCACACGGGTTTCCTTGATACCGTTGGAAGCAAAGTGCTTGATAGCTGCCTTGTAGTCACTGCCAAAAGCCTTCTTCAAGTCAGCGTTGGAATTCAGATAGGTACTCACGCTGAAGACAGCGCTGGCCTGGCGGCCTTCCTTTGCGCCGCAGTCCAGGAAGTGCTGGTACAGCTTCTTACCGTCGGTGCCAAATGCCTTCTTCAGGTCGGCGTACTTGGCGGAATAGTAAGAAGCGTTAAACACGATGGGCTGTACGCTGTCGGGAATCCAGTTGTTGGTGCCGGTGTACAGGCCGCTGCTGGAGGTAGTAGTGCTGGAGGAAGTGGTGCTGGAGGAGGTAGTGCTGGTATTCTTATAGCTGGGCTTACAGATATAAACGATATATGTATTGCTGATGGAATAGGACTTGGAGCACACTGCGCCGCCGTTGGTGGAAATGGTAGCAGAGCTGGTGTTGCCCTCGATGGTATAAACAGTACCGCCGGAATAACCGGTGACGATACCAATGTGGTTGGTGGAGTTGGAGTTGCGGGAGGATTTGAAATAAATAATATCACCGGGCTGAGGTGTATATTTACCTGCGGCAACCGTAGCTCTGGAATAAGCCTGTCCTTTGTTCTTAAACCAGGAGAGGCCGGTGGGTGTATAGGAGTGGGAAGGCACAATGGAGGTAGGAATACCTGCCACATGGGCGCACCAAGACACGAACATTGCGCACCACATATCCTGCATGCCGTACCAACGGCCATACTCGGTGTAGTTGCTGCCGCCGTAAGTTGTGCCGGACAATTTGGAGGAAGAGCTGCCTTCCTGGTAGCCGATCTGGGATTTTGCAACATTTACAATGTCAGTACGCTGATTGCCCGTAAGTTTGACCTTAGTAAGGGCAGTATAGTACTTGCCGGACCGATAAGAAGACGATCCGCTGTAGCTCAGTGCCTTCGCCTCCATGGGGGCGAACTGCAGGCACATTACTACCAGCAAGCACAAGGAAATAACACGAACGATGGTTTTTTTCATAGCTGGGTATCCTCCTTGTAATGCTTCTTTCATTGATTATTCTGGGTTATACAGAAACACTATAATTTTACAATTTTTCCATTTTCCTGTCAACCACAATATCTTGATTTTGTTGTAAAAGTTTTTTTGTTTTTTCCTCAAGATATAGTGCCGTTTTTCGTGCAGATTGCACAATCCATGGTACCGTGCCGTTTTTTTAGCCTCTATGTACAAAAAAGCTGCTGCAAAACCTTGGTCTTGCAGCAGCGCATATTTATTTTGCTTTCAACTCCAAATGGTAGTCCACGGTGCCGGAGGCATCGTGCTCGATCTCGATGCGGTATGCCAGCTCTACCGTGCCGCCCTCGGCGGAAAGGTCCCAATGGATCCGTGTGGCGCACACCGTCAACAGCAGCGCACCAAACTCCGTTTCATACAGCGAATCATGGCTGACACCCTGGCAGAAATACATTTGGGAATTCAGCTTTCCGGTACGCTTGAGGGTAACGCTGTCGTTTTCAAGCAGGAAGCTCGTTCTGACGCCCTCCAGACCCGTCAGCGCACTTTCGTCGTAGCTGATAGCAAAGCCATTTTCCGTCGTTTCCAGAATGCCGTCGGTCACAAGCTCCACCACATCCGGGTCCTGCCCCATATAGCTTTGTATCGCCTTCAGCGACAGCACCATTTCCCGTTTCATCCAAACGCCTCCATAGCCAGCTTCAGCAGCTGATCCAGCAATTCGTCATAGGCAATGCCGCTGGCGGCAAACAGCTTAGGGTACATGGAAATGGAAGTAAATCCGGGCAAGGTATTGATCTCGTTGAATACCACCCGGTTGTCTTCGTATGTCACGAAGAAATCCACACGGCTCAGACCCTTGCAGCCAATGGCGGTATAGACCTTTATCGCCTGCTCCCGGACCTGCTCCTCCACGGTCTCGGGGATCCGGGCAGGAATATAGGCTATCGAGGTATCGGTGATATATTTGGCGTCGTAGTCGTAAAACTCCGCGCCGGAATCGATCTCACCGCAGATGGAGGCCACGGGGCTATCGTTGCCCAAAACAGCTACCTCCACTTCCCTGCCATGAATGAACTCTTCCACAAGAATCTTCTCGTCAAATTCGCCGGCTACTTCCAGCGCATTTTTCAGCTGAATACGGTCCATAGCCTTAGAGACACCCACAGATGACCCGGTACCGGCAGGCTTAACAAACACAGGGTAAGCAAAGCGGTCTTCGATCTTATCCAAAATCTGCTCCATACGGTTTTTCAGTTCAGAAGCACGGATCAGCTCCCAGGCAGCCTGGGGAACTCCGGCCTGGTCGGCCACCAATTTTGTCAGCGTCTTATCCATAGACACCGCGGATTCGGCAACATGGGGGCCAACATAGGGGATGCCCGCCATCTGCAGAAGTCCCTGCATAGCGCCGTCTTCGCCATTTTCGCCGTGAAGCACGGGAAAAACTACATCTACCGGCTGAAACGCCACGCCCTCAGCCTGGAAGCACAGAAGTCCCTGGCCCCGGACGGGAGAGATCATAGCCTTGCAGTTATCCGGGTGATCCAGCCATTTATCCCCGGGCAGCTGGGAATAGTCGCAGCCGCCGTACAGGAACCACTGCCCCTCTTTGGTAATGCCCACAGGCAGAATATTGTACTTTTCGGGATTCAGATTCTGCAAAACCGATTCGGCAGACCGCAAGGACACATCATGCTCCGGACTAATGCCGCCAAACAGTATGCAAACATTCAGCTTATCCATAATCATACCTCTTATTTTACTCCAGCATGGCATCGATGGCTTTATACACATCGCCGCAGCCGGAGGACAGGATCATATCACCCTCCCGGGCGATGGAGCAAAGATACTCTGTCACCTCAGGCAAGGTTTCAAAATACACACTGCCGGGGATTTTCTCCTGCAAATGCCGGGACGAGATGCCCAAAGTATCCGTCTCTCTTGCTGCACAGATCTCCGGCAGCACCAAATGGTCCGCCTTCTCCAGCTCCCGGACAAAATCATCAAAGAAGGAAACGGTGCGGGTGTAGGTATAAGGCTGGAACACCAACACAAAACGCTTGTAACCCATAGTCTTGACCACATCGATCACAGCCCGCAGTTCATCGGGATGGTGGGCAAAATCGTCGTACAGGTCTGCGCCGTTGTACTTGCCCTTGAACTGCATCCGGCGGTGGGCACCGACAAAGGTAGCCAGTCCCTTAGCCGCAACCTCGCCGGGAACGCCCAGCATCCATGCTGCAGCGGCCGATGCCAAAGCATTGAGGGCATTGTGCTTGCCCATAACCTTCAGATCCAGGTGGCAATAGAACTGTCCATCGCACACCACATCCATATGCTGCCAATCGGGGCAAAGATTATCCGGGTGAACCGTATTTTCCCCGCCGAAGCCGAAGGTGGTATAGGTCAGACCCTCTACCGCCTGCAGGCAGTGGGGATCGTCACCGTTGACCAGCACCCGGTCGGATGCCAGCTGGGCAAATTTGCGGAAGGATTTTTGGATATCCGCCAGGTCTTTAAAGTAATCCAGGTGATCCTCCTCGATGTTCAGGATCACAGACAGGCTGGGATAGAAGCTCAGGAAGGAATCGCAGTACTCACAGGCTTCCAAAATAATGGTATCCCCCTTGCCTACCCGGTGGCAGGACTGGATCAAAGGCAGATAGCCGCCGATCATAACGGTGGGGTCTTTGTCTGCCTCCATCATAATATGGGTGATCATGGAGGTGACTGTGGTTTTGCCGTGAGTACCGGAAACACAGATGGCATTTTGATAGCTCTTCATAATCACGCCCCAGGCCTGCGCCCGTTCAAAAACGGGAATGCCAAGACGATGGGCGCTGATGATCTCCGGGTTGTCGTCATGGACAGCAGAGGTGCGGATCACGCAGTCTGCGCCGATCACATTTTCGGCATAGTGTCCAATGATGATTTTGATTCCCTGTTCTTCCAGCTCCTTGGTGGATTTGGATGCATCCCGGTCAGAGCCGGTGACTTTTACGCCCATTCCCGTCAGAACGGGTCCTAAAGAACGCATGGAAACACCGCCGATACCGATCAGATGCACGGTCTTTCCCGGGGCGATGTACTGCAGCAGTTCACTGTTGTTATGTTCCATTCGGTTATTCCCTCCGAATATAATTTTCTATAATCCGTTATATTATACACGATATCGCCGCAGTTGACAACTATTTATTTTCCCATTTTTAGATGCCCGCCTAAACAGATCCCTATCTATCATTATGCCCAAGATTGAAAAAGGTGCATTTTGCTCCGGCTTCCCTATATCTATACATATATCTATATCTTTTTCTCTTTCTATATCTAGTGCAGGCAATTTGTTCACGATATTAGAAAACAATGTTTGCCGTTGGTCAAATTCTGCCCGGAAAATTGATGCCTCTTAAACCGGATCGTAAAATCCCCAAACCCGTTGGGGCAGTAGGTGTTTTTCAATTTCGGCGCTGCTTGTATTTGCTGCATTAGCGACCTTTGCCATGGTGAAAAATTTTGGTTTTTTGAAAATTTTCGGATTTTTTATATTATAAATTTTGCAATTTTTCAGAAATACAAGCCGATTTTCTCTTGTGTTTGACCAAAAAAATCGGGCGTGTTGCCTATTATTTGCAACACGCCCATGATAGATTGTATATTTTTAAAAACGATATGGTTGAGCTACACGCTCTACTGCCTGCGGGCAAGGGTATAGTCATCGCCCTGGCGGTAGTAAGGGCAGCGGGTCTGGCGGGAGGCCAGATACCGATAGACCTCATCCTCATCCAAATCCATCATACAGTAGTATTCGTCAAATTCCTCGTCGTAATCGTAATTCCAGCAAGTTTCGCACAGATTGTCCATAATGCACCTCTCCCCTACGGCATCCCATTGAGGTACTTTTCCACCTCGAAGGGATAGACCTTTTCGTCCTTGCGCAGGTATAAAGGGTGATGGGGATGGCCCATCTTGCTGCATTTGCCTGCGCAGACCCATTTTGCCCCGTAGGACTGGCCGATTTGGACCATATCCTTCAGGCATTGGGGCAAATACGCCCGTTTTTCAATGATCGTGCCCCAGGCCGCCCACACAACGGGGTTCTCCGCAATGGACAGCACATAGGAAAATGCCTGCATATTCTCCCGATGCAGCAGAGCATTGCACTGCTTTTCCATGGCATCCGGGTTGGTTGCCCGCTGGGCATATACATTAAACATAATAAAGCTGTCAAAGCCGTTGCCCAGCGCGATCCGCTCCACGGATTTGAGGGTATTGTCCAAATCTCCGGGCTGCGCCGTTGAGGGGTTGATGCCAATGCAGATCAAGGGGTTTTTGCCCCGGGTACCCAATATGTAGCGGTACTCCGAATAGAAATTCGGGACATAGATCCATTTCTCTACATCATAATCGTCATTGGGCGTATTGGCCGCCTGCAGCGCATCGGCAAAGCTCACAAGCTCAAGCTGTGCCGTCGTTCCATTTGGGATGTGCATATTTACACCCCCGCCTTGGGAAACCAGCAGCATTGCTGCGGGTCATAAAAATCACACTGATCCTGTTGTTTCCCTGTCTGCTCCAGCCATTTTTGGAAGGCGTGGTCCATAAATGCAAAGCCGCCGTCCATAGCAGACTGGATCTGAAATGTCCTGCCGTCGCATAGGTATATCTCCACGATCACGCCACCGCCGGTGGTCACATACAACTGCTGACCCTGGATATCCCCGTAGCCGTAGGTTTTGCTTTTCTTACCTATGGTGGTCAGCACAAAGCCGTCATCATCGTAAAACACGCCGAAAGAAAGATAATAGGCCACAAGCCCGATGCCGATCAGAACAAACAGTACGCCTGCCGCAAGAAACAGCCAGTTATCCGGAATGCCTACCAGTACCACAGAAACGCCAAACACCGCAAGAATCAGTCCCACCGAGCCGTAGCGCTTACTCAGCCGGACGGCCGTTCCGCTGCGGTGCTGGCTCTGGGAGCGGAATATTTTTTTAAACGCCCAGTCAACCAGCGCGCAGATGCCAAAAACAGCGCCCGCCACGATGGCAATGGCAATATACTCTTTCATTTGCCTACTCCTTTATGCGTGCAGCACCAGATCCACGGGAACATCATATTCCTCCGTGGGGATGGACTGCACCATCTGAAAATCATAGCACAGCGCCACGGTAGGATGGGCCGGCTCTGCAGATAGAAATTTGTCGTAATAGCCGCCGCCATAGCCCATACGGTTGCCTTTCTCATCAAAAGCCAAGCCGGGCATCAGCACCAGGGCGGTGGGATCGTCGGCGACAGGTTCATCGGCCACCGGCTCGGGAATCCCCATATCGCTGGGCGCTACCCGGGAAAGATCCTCCAGCAAAATGAAGCGCATAGTATCGCCATAGACCTTGGGAACTGCAACCTGCTTGCCGTCTTTCAGCGCCTGCTCCAGAATAGGGACGGTGCGAACCTCTTGATTATAGGGCAAGTAACCGTAGATGGTTTTGGCCTTTTGATACAGGTCGGTAGCATAAAACTTGCAGGCCAGTTCTGCACTGGCAGTTTGGATCTGCTCCGGGGTCATCGCCCGTTTTTGCTCCCGGATGGCTTTGCGGAGCGCTTGCTTATCCATCGTTTTGCTCCTCCTTGCTGCCGGTCTTGCGGAACATACGGAAGGAAAGAACGATGGCCGCCTGACCGGGGATTCCCAGCAGGAAAAGCTTCCATACATTCCAGCCGCCAAAGATCCACAGGCAGGCATATATGCTCAAAAGGCTGCCCCACATAATGCCGGTAATCAGCCAGCGGTTACTGCGGAAATCCCGCCACGCCGAGCGCAGACTCAGCAGCACGATGCAATTAACAGGAAAGGCAAAAATAAATGCCAGCCAGGAGTTTTTTAGTCCGACAGATGACAGGATTACGAAAACCAGCAGCGCAACAAACCACACCAGGATAGAAGAGAGCTGGGCAATGATCCGCTTATTCGCCTTCCGCTTCAATGTCTTTTCCACGGCCTTACCCATTACCTGCTCCACCTTGCCCACATTGTCCGGCAGAGCATTGTGATCCTTGAGCAGCTCATCCACCGTAACATCGAAAAGCTGCGCCAGCTCCATCACCGTGAGAATATCGGGAACAGACTCTCCCCGCTCCCACTTGGACACCGCCTTATCGGAAAAGTTGATCTTCTCTGCCAAGGCAGCCTGGGTCATACCGCTGCGCTTGCGAAAAGTTGCAATATTCGAGCCGAGTTGATTTTTCAGCTTCTCGTCGTTCATAGGTTGCCTCCATTGAAATTTTGAATATTCTAACAGAAATCAGCCGCAAATGCAACCGCCGGAGTAAAAATTGCCCGCCGTTTTCATCATTATAGCCAAAAAATTACCGGGTGATAGGAACACCCGGTAAAAATTTTATTCTTGAGAAAACAGGTTCTCCGAACAGTATTTAATGATGGCACCTCTGCGAACAATGCCGATGAAGGTATCATAATCATCCACCACGGGGACAAAGTTCTGGGAGCTGGCCCGCTGGATCAGATCCTGCATACTGGTGGTCACGCGGACGGGAATATTATCCCGGCGGCGGGTGATCTCCATAATACGGCGAGCCTCTGCCTGGCGCATATCCATATAACACATATTTTTCAGCGCCCACAGCAGGTCACCTTCTGTTAAGGTTCCCCGGTACTCTCCCCGGCGGTTGAGAATGGGAAGGGCCGCGTAACCGGCAGTTTCCATTTTTTCCAATGCCTGCCGGATGGTATAATCATCATAAACGAAGGAACACATGGCCTTCGGAGTGAGAAAAAAGAGTATGTTATTCATAAAAGCTCCTTTTACGGAAATACTTGACCTTCCACGGGTCATTATTATTATAGCATAAATTGGCAGGAAAAGTATAAAAACTTTTTGTAAATTCAGTCGCTTTAGCACCAAAGTTCACCTCCATTTCTTGTGCAGTATGCACAAGGTGGTATCTTTGCGCCAACATATTTTTCAGGTCCATACCCGACAGTTTTTTCTTCTTCGTCACCTTTTTCCAAGATCTCTCCGATTTCGGAAAAATGCGCACGATTATTTGCTTGCAAAACCATACTGTTTGTGATATTTTATTGTAAATATTATTTATGGAGTGTACTTTTATGCGTAAATATATCGCTATACTCATAGCTTTGGCCACCGTGCTGTGCCTGTTTGGCTGCAAGCCGGAGCCTGCACCGGTCACCGAGCCGGATCCTGTTGTCCCACCCGTGGTAACAGATCCGGAGCCTGTGGTCACCGAGCCTCCCACCGAGCCGGATCCGGTTCTCGATACCACCAAGCTTTACGACATTGATGTAACCAATATGACCGCGGACGAAGCCCGGGCCACTATCATTGAGCGCATTGCTGCCTACCAGCTCAGCCTTCGGGTCAACGGTGAATTCATCAATTTCTCTGCTGAGGATTTGGGTATGGCTCTTTCTGCAGACCGCTTCCAGGAGTGGTTTGATGAGGCTCTGGCCGGCAACAATCCCGATACTGTCGGTCTGATCGAATATGACATCACAGCTGCCCTTTCTGCCATCGATGCTCTCGTGACAGAAGATCCCGTGGATGCCACAATTATGTACAATACAGCCAGCCAGAGCTTTTCCGTCAAACCCGATGAAGACGGCATTGAAGCAGAACTTGCCCCAGCCCAAAACGCTTTGATCAGCGCCATCAGCACCCTCTCTCCCTCCCACTCCGTAACCGTTCCCACGGAAACAGTCGAAGCTGCCATTCAGGCAGACGATGCCCAGCTTAACGATGTGGTCAGCGATGCCAACGAATATCTGAATCTGCGCATCACCTATTCCTACAATCCCAAAAACATCCCCGCCTACACCGAAACCATTTCCCGGGAAACCCTGGCTACCTTCATCTCCGTAAGCAAGCACCTGGAGATTTCCTTTAATACCGACGCCATTCAGGCCTATATCGCCACCAAAAGCGAGGATTTCAGCGGCAGCGTCAAGCGTGGCTTCACCACCTCCCACGGCACTGTGATCAATTTGAATGTGGAGTACTACGACAATGTTCTGGATCAGAAGACCATGTACGAGGAGATCCTCAATTGTCTGAAAAATAAAGTGACGCCCTTCAATGGCACCGCTGTCTTCCAGACTGCAGAAGACAGCAGTATGGCTTACGGCGGCAACTACATTGAGATCGATCTGAACAACCAGTGCCTGTGGCTATACAAAGATGGAAACCTCATCACCTCCACCCCTGTCACCTCCGGTACAGTCCGATATGGATACTTCACCCCCACCGGTGTATATTCCATTCAGAAAAAATCCACCTGTGTTACCCTAACCGGCCCCACCTGGGCAAGCTATGTAACCTACTGGATGCCCTTCTCCGGCCCCTACGGCCTGCACGATGCCACCTGGCGCACCAACTTCGGCGGCAGTACATATCTCAACGACGGCTCTCACGGCTGCGTAAACCTGCCCTTCGCCCAGGCGGAGATCATTTTCAACAACATTTCCGTCGGTACTAAGGTGATCATTTACGGCGGCGCAAGAAGCCTGGATCCTGTTGAGCAGGAGTTCTCCGGCACTTCTTCCTATGAGCTTACCACCGCTGACAGCACCTTTAAGCTGAATGTCAAAACCAAGTTTACCGAGCCGAAGCTCACCTACCAATCCAGCAACGACCAAGTTGTTACCGTTGATAACGAGGGCAATGTCACCATCGTCGGCCCCGGTGAAGCAACCATCACCGTCACCTCTCACGCCATCGGCTCTGTGCTGGAAGGCACCTATACCATTTCTATTGTGGTAACCGGCGATCCCATCGAGACCGATCCGGAGGAAACCGAGCCGGAGGAAACAGATCCCGAGGAAACTGAACCGGAGCAGACCGAGCCGGAACAAACCGAACCGGAACAGACCGAGCCGGAAACTACAGATCCCGAAACCACCGCTGCCCAATCCCCCGATCCCGAGAATTAATCGCAGTATTATCGATCCCCCCGAAAGGTTCGGCAGAACCTCCCGGGGGGATCTTTCTATGAATGGTACTATTGACAAAAAACGCGTAATATGATACTATGTTGCATAGACATCCTGTTTGATTTTTCGTTTTGTTTAGACTGGAGGTTATTATGAAGAAGAAACATCTTGTATCCATTCTTTTCTTTCTTGTTGCGATTGGGATTTGGGTCACTGTAGTATTTATATCGCCCCGCAGAGAGATTCCCATTGTCGAGGGTCTTTACTGGGGTATGTCCCCCGCACAGGCAGCCAAAGTTATGGGAGACAGCTACGAAACCGAGGACTTAACTGAAACCGATAAAACAGAGTATCGCTACAAAGCTGTTGTATTTGGAGAAGAAGCGCAAATCACATGCTTTTTCTGGAAAGGTAGAAAACTATCGGATATCTATTTCCGATGGGATTCCAACCCGGAGGCCATTGCCGGGCAGGCCTATAACTGTTTGTATGAATACTACCACGATCAGGACGGGTTCTTTCTGAATGAAGTAGATCCTGTTTCTTTGGGAATTGACTACAATGGACCCAAATTGCGTTATGAAATTACCAAAGAAGATACTTCCCTTACCATAAGCTGTATCGACCTGCGTTAAAAGACATAAAGGTGATTATTTTATGAAAAAATTTCTGTGGATTGTGATTGGTATTTGCGTAATTTTCGCGGCCGTATGGGGAGGCACAGCACTGAAAAATCAATATCTGACCCACAAGCACGGCGATGAATTTACCGACCACGCAAAGCTGGAGCTTCAGCATATGGGCGCATGGGATTCTGCGTCCGATCTGCGTGTGTTGCGGTATTCCGATTCGGAGGCTGTTGTTTACTACTTCAGCAAAGACAGCGGGGAGAAAATTTCCTTTGTGGAAAAAGACGGTCAATGGAAATACGATGAAACCTTAGCTCTCTGGTCATCCCAGGGCAGCGCCGACGATTACTTCATTTGGCCTTATTTCAAGCACTTTGTACCATAAAAACACATAAAAAACCGGGTGTGCGGAATGCACACCCGGTTTTATTTCGGAATTATTCAGCAACATAGGGCAGCAGAGCGATCTGACGGGCGCGCTTAATAGCGGTGGTCAGGTCACGCTGATGGGCTGCGCAAGTGCCGGTGGTACGGCGGGGCAGAATCTTGCCGCGCTCGGACAGGTAACGGCGGATCTTGGCAGTGTCCTTGTAATCGATGCTGGTCATCTTGTCAACGCAAAATGCGCAAACCTTCTTGCGCTTGCGGGGACGAACATGCTGCTCGTTAGCCATGGGGATTACCTCCTTCGTAACATTGTAGAAAAGTTCAGTTTTTTAGAAAGGGAGCTGGGCGTCGTCATCCTCCAGCATCGCAAAATCCGATGCTACAGGAGCAGGAGCAGCGTAGCTGCCGTAGCTGGGCGCAGCATTGTAGCTGCCGCCGTCGCTTTCACGCTTGCTGTCGCCGAAATAGACATTGTCTGCCACGACTTCAGCAGTACGACGCTTATTGCCGTCTTTGTCAGTCCAGCTGCGGATCTGCAGACGGCCGGAAACCACTGCCATACGGCCCTTGGTGAAATACTTGGAGACAAATTCTCCGGTCTGACGCCAAGCAACGCAGTCAATGAAATCCGTTTCCCGTTCGCCGCCATCCCGGGGAGAGAAGTCGCGATCTACAGCCAGGCTGAAGGATGCGACTGCAACACCGGAACCGGTGCGACGCAGTTCAGGGTCACGCACAAGGCGGCCCATAATTGTGATGTGGTTGAGCATGTTGTTTCCTCCTTACTCTTCCACGACGGTGGTCAGGCAGCGCAGGACGCCTTCGGTGATCTTCATCACACGCTCCAGCTCTGCGGGGAATGCAGGCTTTGCGTCGAAGTTCATCAGAACGTAGTAACCCTCGTTCAGATCGTTGATGGGGTATGCCAGACGACGCTTGCCCCACTCATCAACATTGGACAGAGTACCCTCCGCTTCCACCATTGCCTTGAACTTTTCCACAAGTGCGGCGATGCCTTCTTCGCCCTGAGCAGGGTCGATGATATACAGCACCTCGTACTTACCGGTGATCTTAGCCATGTTGTTTGCACCTCCTTTTGGACTTTTGGCCCCCGGTCTCGCCGGGAGCAAGGATTGTCCGCATACGCAGACCACAGTATTATAGCGGGAAACAATTGGAAAGTCAAGCAAAATTCCAGAATATTTCTTATTTTTTGAGAAAATATATATGATTTTCTGAAGTAAACTCCCCCAGTCTTATTGCCTGAAATTGGCAATAAGACAGCCCCCTCAAAACGAGGGGGCCAAGACTATTAAAGTTCGCAGTTGCCAACGGTTCTGGGGAACGGCAGCACATCCCGGATGTTAGCCATACCGGTCAGGTACATCACGCAGCGCTCAAAGCCCAAGCCGAAGCCGGCGTGGCGGGCAGAGCCGTACTTGCGCAGATCCATATAGAAACCGTAGTCCTCCGGATTCATACCCAGCTCTTCGATGCGGTTCTTGAGAATATCGTAGTTGTCCTCACGCTGAGAACCGCCGATGATCTCGCCGATGCCGGGAACCAGGCAGTCCATAGCTGCCACAGTCTTTCCGTCGGGATTGAGCTTCATATAGAAAGCCTTGATATCCTTGGGATAATCGGTGACAAACACAGGCTTTTTGAAGATGACCTCGGTCAGATACCGCTCGTGCTCGGTCTGCAGGTCGCTGCCCCAATGCACAGGGAATTCGAAGCTGTCGTTATGCTCCTCCAGCAGCTTAATGGCATCGGTATAGGTGATGTGACCGAAATCGGAGTTGACCACATTTTGCAGCCGCTCCAGCAGGCCGTTATCCATAAACTGATTGAAGAAAGCCATCTCCTCGGGGGCATTTTCCAGAACATAGGAGATGATATACTTGATCATATCCTCCGCAAGGCGCATATCGTCGGAAAGGTCTGCAAAGGCAATTTCCGGCTCGATCATCCAGAATTCCGCAGCGTGCCGGGTGGTATTGGAGTTTTCTGCCCGGAAGGTGGGGCCGAAGGTGTAGATATTCTTGAAGGCCATAGCAAAAGTCTCACCGTTAAGCTGACCGGAAACAGTCAAACTGGTGGGTTTGCCGTAGAAATCCTTGGAATAATCCACTGCGCCATCCTCGGTCATGGGCACATTGGCCAGATCCATAGTGGTGACCTGGAACATTTCACCGGCGCCTTCGCAGTCGGAAGCGGTGATCAGCGGTGTGTGGACATACACAAAGTCCCGCTCACGGAAGAACTGATGGATCGCAAAGGCCACCAGGCTGCGCACACGGAACACGGCCTGGAAGGTGTTGGTGCGGGGGCGCAGATGGGTCATGGTACGCAAAAATTCCAGAGTATGGCGTTTCTTCTGCAAGGGGTAATCGGAAGTGGATGCACCCTCCACGGTCACTTCGGTGGCCTGGATCTCAAAAGGCTGCTTGGCGTCGGGGGTCAGCACCAGCGTACCCTTAACAATCAGCGCAGCGCCCACATTGGTCTTGGAGATCTCCTGGAAATTTTCCATGGTATCGTGATAAACCACCTGAACCGGGGTAAAATAAGTGCCGTCGTTGAGCACGATGAAGCCAAACTGCTTGCTGGCACGGACAGAACGCACCCAGCCGCCGACCTCGATTTCTTTACCGGCAAAAGAATCGGTGTTTTTGAACAATTCCCGAACTGTAATCAAATCCATAATGCATTTCCTCTCTCATAAATGGCAATTATTGAAATTATACGCCAATTGAAATCATTTTACAAGAGGCAAACCAATAAAATTATGGAAAAATAGATGCAAAAAGGTATTGCAAAAGTGAAAAAGCCGTGATATAATGCTCAAGTGTCCAAATCCGGGCAACATTTTATTGGGATGTCGCCAAGCGGTAAGGCACCAGACTTTGACTCTGGCATTCGTAGGTTCAAATCCTGCCATCCCAGCCATAAGACTCGCTAGCTCAGTTGGCAGAGCAATTGCCTTTTAAGCAATGGGTCTGGAGTTCGAATCTCCAGCGAGTCACCAAAAAAGCAGACACCTATAAGGGTGTCTGCTTTTTTGGTTGCTGGAGATTCGAAGAATTAAATGCGGTGCGGATGAGCACCGCCGCCGACGGCTTGACGGAGGCGAACCTCGATTAAACGAATCTCAAAGCGAGTCACCATATAAATACATACCATTTGGTATCCTCTATTTTTCCTGCTGGAGATTCGAAGAATTAAATGCGGTACGGACGAGCACCGCCGCCGACGGCTTGACGGAGGCGAACCTCGATTAAACGAATCTCAAAGCGAGTTACTATAATCTCTCTACAAAATCAGCGGGCGGCAAAATTGCCGCCCGCCGTACATTTTTAGTTAGCTCAACACGATCAGCGTACGGTCAACCTCAATGGGATACTGTTCCTTGGCTGTATCGACTTCATACTGCATAGCATCCTGCAGCATCTTCGTGGTGCAATGGCCGCTCCAAGTATATGTTTTTCCCACAAAGAACATCACATGGTAGCCAAACTGGGTCTTGACCAGATCGGTATTGCCAAATTCACGGCTCTCATCAAAGATCCAGTTATTGAAAGTCTCTACCATATCGCCAGGTGCTACATTTGTATAGATGCCGCCCTGGCTGGCATTGCCGTCAGCAGAATGTTCCTTTGCCAAAGCTGCAAAGCTATCCTCTGTGGCCTCCCCTGCCTTCCAGGTATCCAGGACTTCCTGGGCCTTCTGGCGGCAGGCCTCCCATTCCTCATCGGAATAAACCGTAGTTTGTCCGTCCTCGCTGAGCGTACCGCCCTCGGGCTCAATGAGAATATGCCGAATATCTACATTGTAGGTTTCCTTGGTCACACCCTCTTGTGCCAGCAGCGCTTCGTTTTCCGCAAAATAGGTATCGAGCTGCTCCTGGGTCGGTGTGTGCTTTTCCTGCAGAGAGGCAAAATAGCAGGAGTAATAATACTCATTGGCCATAAAGCTCTTCAAGCCTTCGACTGTTGCGGTGGCCCCGATATCCCCCTCCACCATAGCTTGTACGGAGTCATAGCCGGCGCTTACTGCCATTTCTTCCAGATGGGCATCCAGAGTGTCCAGGTACTCCTGCTGCTCAGCGCTAAGCTGGAAGCCTTCTGCCTGTGCCTTCAGATTCATGGCGGTGATCTCGTGCCAGGAACTGAGCGCATTGTCTGTAATCAAATCTTTCCAGGTCTGTCCGGTGGTTTCATCATACACCAACTCATCCAGAGGTTGGCTGAGATCAACACCATAATAATAGTACAGATAATAAGCGTATTCCGACCGCTGGAGATTCAGCAGATTGATTGCATAATACACCTGCAGCTCGCCGTTTGTCAGCGTATATTCGCCCACAGAGCCGACCACCGCACTGCTCACATCTGCAGGCTCGGTGACTTCAGGCTCCTTTTGGAACCACTTTTCCGGATCGATCAGCTCCGCGCCCGCCAAAACACCCACGGTCAGACCCAATGCCAGTGCCACTACCAAAAGGGTAGCCGCCACAGATACGGCAACGATGGTAAGGGTGCTTTTCTTCTTGGGGGCGGGTGTTTCCTCAACCGCAGGCTGCACAAGCTCGGCGGTTTCCTCAGTTGGGCAAATTGTTTCTTCAGGCTGGCAGACCGTTTCCTGGTCCGCTACCTCAATGTTTTCCATTTCATTTTCCATAAATTACCTCTTTCCGTGCCGGAGCACGCGTATCGTAGGGTTAGTTTACCACGGCTTACCAAAAATTGCAACATACATCTTAAATTGTTAACAATTCCAGTTCTTTAACCCTTGCAAAAGAGTCGAAAAAATGGTAAGATAATAAATTGAAGAAGTATGTTGAGGAGTGTTTGTATGAACACAGGAACAAGAACGATTTCCCAGGCCGAGCTGGAGCAACAGCTGGCCTATCCGGATAAAATTTCTGCCCTTTGGCACAGCCGGGGCATTACCCCCACCGCCTATGTGGAAACCTACGGCTGCCAGCAAAATGAAGCCGACTCCGAAAAGATTCGGGGAATTTTGCTCCAAAGCGGCTACAATATGACCGATTCTGCTGAGGGTGCAGATGTGGTCGTTATGAACACCTGCGCCATTCGGGAACACGCCGAGCAACGGGTTTGGGGCAATTTGGGCGCTCTGACCCACACCAAGCGCCGCCATCCCGGTCAGAAGATTTTTCTGTGCGGCTGTATGGCCGGACAAAGTGTTGTTACCGACCGGCTGAAAAAGAGCTATCCCCATGTGGATGGCGTTTTCTCTACCCACCATTTATGGCAGTTCGGTGAGATTCTCTACCGGGTTCTGACCACAGGAAAACGGGTCTATTTCATTGAGGACGAACCCGGCTCCATTGCCGAAGGTCTGCCCCAGCACCGGGAGCATACTTTGAAAGCCTGGGTATCCATTATGTACGGCTGCAACAATTTCTGCACCTACTGCATTGTCCCCTATGTACGGGGCAGAGAACGCAGCCGCAAAAGTGAGGACATTCTTTCTGAATGCCGGGACCTGATTGCAAACGGCACAAAAGAGATCACCCTTTTAGGACAGAATGTCAATTCCTACGGCAAGGATCTGGAAGAAAACATCGATTTTTCCGATTTGCTTTTGAAAATTGCGGAAATCCCCGGCGAATTTTTAATTCGGTTTATGACCAGCCATCCCCGGGATGCCTCCGAAAAACTTTTTGACACCATGGCATCCTCCCCGAAAATCGCCAAGCAGCTGCACCTCCCCTTCCAGTCCGGTTCCAGCCGGGTCTTGAAGGCTATGAACCGCCATTACGACCGGGAAACTTATTTGCAGAAGGTGCTCTACGCAAAATCCGTTATGCCCGAGCTGGTGCTGACCTCCGATGTGATTGTCGGTTTCCCCGGTGAGACGGCGGAGGAATTTGAAGAAACCATCAGCCTGATTCAGCAGGTGCGTTACGATTCTCTGTTTACCTTTATCTTCTCCCCCCGTCCCGGCACACCTGCCGCAAAAATGGAGGATCTGACTCCCAAGGAAGAAAAAAACCGCCGGTTCGACCGGCTGTGCAATGTGCAAAACACCATTTCCGAGGAGATCCACAGCAGTTATATCGGAAAGGTCTTCCGTTGCCTGGTGGACGGCACTGACAAGGAGCTTCTCACCGCCCGGACAGAAGGCGGTCGGCTGGTTCGCTTTGCCGGAGATCCTGCCTTGATCGGCTCCTTCCAAAATATTCTTATCACCGGCTCCACCACCTGGAGCTTAAGCGGCAATCTGACAGAAAAGGAATGATTCTATGGCTTCCAAGCCTTCCGAAATGACCCCTATGCGGCGTCAGTATTTCGAAATTAAAGAGCGCAACCAGGACTGCATCCTGTTTTTCCGTTTGGGCGACTTTTATGAGATGTTTGATGATGACGCCCGCGTCGCCGCCCGGGAGCTGGATCTGACGCTGACCACCCGGGACCGGAACAAACCCAAAGAAGAGCAGACGCCTATGTGCGGCGTGCCGTACCACTCCGTTGATGCCTATATCGCCCGTCTGGTGGCAAAGGGCTACAAGGTGGCCATTTGCGAGCAGATGGAAGATCCCGCTCAGGCTAAGGGCATTGTGGAGCGGGATATTACCCGGATCGTCACCCCCGGCACCGTTACGGAAAGCTGTATGCTGGAGGAGCGGAAAAACAACTATATCGGCTGCCTGTACGGAATGGGCGGTCAATACGGTCTTGCCTTCTGCGATCTTTCCACCGGCGCATTTTTTGCAACTGTCTGCGCCGATGCTCCGTCGGCTGCCTCCGAGCTGGGCCGCTTTGCCCCTACCGAAGTTCTGCGTGGCGGCGAAAACTGCACCGATCCTATTTTGGAAGATGCGCTGAAAAATCGCTTGAACTGCTGCATTGACGAAGCTGTAGATGGTCAATTCGATCTGACCGCCAGCGAAGAGCTGCTGCAAAATCATTTTGGGCAGCCTTTGGCCCAGCTTGGTTTGACCGGCCTGCCCTGCGCCATTCTGGCCAGCGGCACTCTGCTGGATCTATTGCTGACCCTGCAAAAAAATGACCTGAAGCACATCCGCCAGCTGCAATACTACACCACCGGCCGTTTTATGGAGCTGGATATGGATGCCCGCCGGAATTTGGAACTGACGGAGACCATGCGCTCCAAGGAAAAGAAGGGCTCCTTGCTTTGGGTGCTGGATCACACCCGCACCGCTATGGGCGGCAGAATGCTGCGCACCTGGCTGGAGCAGCCACTGATGGATCCTGTCCAGATCACCAATCGGCAGAATGCCGTGGAAGAACTGGTCAACGCGACGATGCAGCGGGGTGAACTGGAAGAAATGCTGCGGGATGTGACCGATCTGGAGCGGGTGATGACCCGCATTGTCACCGGCAGCGTGAATGGCCGGGATATGCTCAGTCTTGCCCAGGGTCTGAAAGCACTGCCCGGGATCAAGGCTTTTTTGGAAAACTGCTCCAGTCCCCTTTTGAAGAAAATGGGACAAACCATTGATCCGCTGACTGACTGCGCCAAGCTCATCGACCGGATGATTGTCGATGAGCCGCCCATCACCATCCGGGAAGGCGGTCTCATCCGTCCCGGCGCCGATGCGGAAGCCGACCGTCTGCGGGACATTATGAACGGCGGAACCGGTACGATTTTGGCCATAGAAACGGCCGAAAAAGAAAAAACCGGCATCCGCACACTGAAAGTCAGCTACAACCGGGTATTCGGTTACTATATTGAAGTTTCCAAGTCCTTTGTGGATCAAGTGCCGATGCACTATATCCGCAAGCAAACGCTGACAAACTGCGAGCGCTACATCACCCCGGAGCTCAAGGAGCTGGAAGATCAGGTCCTGGGCGCAAAGGATCGGCTGACTGCGCTGGAATATCAGCTGTTCTGCCAGCTGCGGGATCACCTTGCTCTGCAGGCTGCCCGGGTGCAGACCTCTGCCACCGCGGTGGCCACCGCCGATGCCATTTGTTCTTTGACCACCGTTGCTGTCAAACACAGCTATTGCAAGCCGGAGATCGTATTAGGCGGCGAACTTTCCATCACTGATGGCCGTCATCCCGTGGTGGAGCGGGTTTTGCGGGATTCTCTGTTCGTCCCCAACGACACCGCTTTGGGCACAGACGGCAACCAGGTATCCATCATTACCGGCCCGAATATGGCAGGTAAATCCACATATATGCGGCAAGTGGCGCTGATCGTCATTATGGCCCAGATGGGCAGTTTTGTACCTGCCCGTTCTGCCCGGCTGGGAATTGTAGATCGGGTATTTACCCGCATCGGTGCCAGCGACGACTTAGCATCCGGACAATCCACCTTTATGGTGGAGATGACGGAAGTGGCATCTATTTTGAAATATGCCACCGCGAAAAGTCTGCTGATTCTCGATGAGATCGGCAGAGGTACATCCACCTACGACGGTATGGCCATTGCCCGGGCCGTTTTGGAATACGCCGCCAGCCCCCGGCATCTGGGCGCAAAGACCCTGTTTGCCACCCATTATCACGAACTGAGCGCCATTGAGCACGAACTGCCCAATGTGAAAAATTACAACATCGCCGTCAAGAAACGGGGCGACAAGATGATCTTCCTGCGCAAGATCATTCCCGGTGCCACCGACGACAGCTACGGTATTGATGTTGCCAATTTGGCAGGTCTGCCCGCCGGCGTCATCACCCGGGCAAGACAGATCCTCCGGGAACTGGAGGAGGGCAATCCCCAGCCGGTGGTCCTTCGGACAAATGCACAGCCGGAAGATCAGATCAGTATGATGGATCTGAGCCACCAGCAAATTGCCGATGCGCTGCGGGCCATCCAGGTAGAAACACTGACGCCCATCGAAGCGATGAACGAGCTTTACAAACTGAAAAAGCTGTTGGAGTAACTGCCGTATGCCTACTACCATGCGCAAATCGGAAATGATGTTCGGGTGCATTTACTACACCCTTTCCTACTTCCTTTTCCCTTCTGTGGTTTCTCTGGCAAGCGATACTTTTTCCATCCCCCTGTGGTGCTGCCAGTTTGGTCTGTTTCTTTCCAATTTCCTGTTTTCTGTTGGCATATTCCACCGTTTTCTGCTGCAAGACGGAAAACTTGCACTGTCCAAACCGGGAAAAATCCTTCAGTTCACTGTTCTTGGACTGGTTTTCTACTATACCGCCAATTTGATCGTGAGATATGGGATCTTCCTGATACGGCCGGAATACATCAATCTCAACGACCAACGCATCATCAACCTTGCCCGAGACGGTGGCATTTGGATCGCCGCCGGCACTGTGGTACTTGTGCCCACAGCAGAGGAGCTTCTCTTCCGGGGACTGCTCTTTGAAGCCGTCCGGCACAAAAAGCCCATCATAGGCTGGCTTTTGTCCGCAGCTGCCTTTTCTGCCGTACATATCCTCGGATATATAGGCTCTTACGATTTTATTTCTTTTTGCCTGGCATTTGTGCAATATCTGCCCGCCGGCCTTTGTCTTGCCTGGGCATACCGGGCATCCGGCACGATATTCGCGCCTATCGCGATGCACACCATCATCAATTTGATCGGCGTACTGATTCTATTATAAAAAGGAGCGATTTATATGGCACTGGTTACTTTAAATTTCTTCAGCGAAGCTTTAGGCATGCAGACGGAGGTTATGGTCATCCTTCCCCAAAGCTCTGCCCAAGGGGAAATTGGCATTGCAAGCTCTGCAAAACAGAAAAAATACAAGTGCCTGTATCTGCTCCACGGTCTGTCCGACGACCAAACAATTTGGATGCGGCGCACTTCCATTGAGCGCTACGCCGCCCAATACGGCATTTGTGTTGTTATGCCCTTTGCAGCCAGAAGCTTTTACTGCGATATGGCCCACGGTGAAAAGTACTACACCTTTATCGCCAAGGAGCTGCCCCAGCGTATTTCGGAATTCTTCCGGGTTTCCTCCAAGCGGGAGGACAACTGCGTTGCCGGTCTTTCCATGGGTGGCTACGGCGCTATGAAAATCGCTTTGCGGGAAAATGATAAATTCTGCGCCTGCGCAGCCCTCTCCCCGCTTTGCGATATGGATACTATGCGTCATGCGGGCGATCCTTCGCTGATGATCAATCTGTTTGGTCAGCTTGAGACTCCCGACGAGGATTCCCTCCTGTTCCTGGCCGACCGGGAAAAGGACAACCCCCACAAGCCCCGGATCTACATGGCCACCGGAACTCAGGATTTCCTTTACGATAATGCCCAACCCTTGCGGCAAAAGTTCACCGAAAACGGCTACGATTTCACATACACCGAAGCCGCCGCCGGACACAACTGGGAATACTGGGACGCGCAAATTCAAAATGTTTTAAAATGGATGTACGGTAAGAGGTAATTTCTATGGCAAAAATCATTCAGCTATCCCCCCATGTTGCCAACCTGATCGCTGCCGGTGAGGTTGTGGAGCGGCCTGCCAGCGTTATGAAAGAACTGCTGGAAAACGCCGTGGATGCCGGTGCAACCGCTGTGACTGCAGAGATCCGCGACGGGGGAATGACCTTCCTGCGAGTGACGGACAACGGCTGCGGTATGCTGCCGGAAGATGCAAAAAATGCTTTCTTGCGCCACGCCACCTCCAAGCTGCGCACCGCCGAGGATCTTGCCGCCATTTTTACAATGGGTTTCCGGGGCGAGGCATTGGCCGCTATCGCATCCGTCAGCCGCATTGATCTACTGACAAAACCCACCGGCGCGCTGTCCGGTACCAGTATCTGCCTGGAAGCCGGTACAGTCACAGAAGAATCGGAGGCAGGATGTCCGGAGGGCACCACCATTATTGTGCGGGATCTTTTCTACAATACCCCCGCCAGAATGAAATTTATGAAATCCGATGTGGTAGAGGGCAGCCGTGTTGCCGCTGCGGTGCAGCTGCAGGCCATCGCCCATCCACAGGTTGCTTTCCGCTTTTTGCGGGACGGCAAAGAAGTCCTCTCCACCCCCGGTACGGGAAAACTTTTGGATGCTGTTTACTCCATTTATGGCAAGGAAAGCGGAAAAATGGCACAAGTAGAGAGCCATTGGGAAGGCTACAGCTTGACCGGTTTTGTATCCCGCCCCACTGACGCCCGGCCCAGCCGAAATATGCAGACCTTCTTTGTCAACGGCCGTCCGGTTAAATCCCGACTGATGATGGCTGCATTGGAGGAAGCTTACCGCAACCGAATTATGGTGGGAAAATTCCCCGCCTGCGTTCTGCAGCTGCAGCTGCCTGCCACCGCCGTGGATGTGAATGTCCATCCGGCAAAAACTGAAGTAAAGTTTTTGAACGAAAAAGCTGTTTTCGACTGCATCCACTATGGTGTTTTGGGTGCTTTGAATAAGACCCCGGACCGTCCTGAGGTGCAATTTAAATCGCCTGTGCAGCCGCTATCTTCTGCGCCTGCCCATTCGGCGCCCCCCGCTCCGCCTGCCCATAAGCAAAGCAGCAATCAGCAGAGCTTTTTCAGAACTATGACCTCTGCTGAGTATCAGGCCTTCACAGGAGCAATCCAGAACGCTCCCAAACCCAGCCTGGCTGCTGCCGCGGCTACCTATGCCGCTGTGGAGCAAAGCGCACCGGCTGTTCTTCACGAGCCGGTCACCCTGCCCCCTGTTTTCACCGCTCCTCAGCCGGAGCCTGTTGCCACCGAAGAACCCCAGCAGCAGATGCTGGATATGCCGGTGGCTGCCTCCTGGCGGTATGTGGGGGAATTGTATCGCAGTTATGTGATCGTAGAGCAAGGGGATGATGCTTTCCTCATCGATAAGCACGCCGCCCACGAGCGGATTCTCTTTGATAAGCTCAAGGAAAATCCCGAGGCCATCACATCCCAAGCCCTGCTGACCCCTATCCCCTGCCACTTAGACCCCGCCGCCTGCGGCGCGCTGCTTGCCAACCGGAAGCTTTTGGATCAGCTGGGATTTGAGATCGATACGCTGGGCGAAAACACCGTGGTTCTGCGGCAGATTCCCATGGATCTGGAGGAAGCAGATGCGGCTGACGCCATAGAATCGCTGGCATCTGATCTTCTGGCAGGCAAACGGGAAAATCCGGCTTCTGTTCGCGATACTCTGCTGCACACCGTTGCCTGCAAAGCCGCCATCAAGGCCGGCTGGCACACCGACGAAAAAGAGCTTCTGGTGCTAATCGAGCAGGTTATGGCTCGTGAGGATCTGAAATACTGCCCCCATGGCAGACCCATTTGCATTACGCTGAGCAAAAAGCAGCTGGAAAAGCAATTTAAGAGGTAATTTATGAACAATTTGATCTGTATCGCAGGACCTACCGCCTCCGGCAAAACCGCCCTGGCGGTGGCACTTGCCCAGGAATTGGGCGGCGAGGTCGTCTCCTGCGACTCTATGCAGATATACAAAAAAATGGACATCGGCACGGCAAAGCCTACAATTGAAGAGATGGCCGGTATCCCCCACCATATGCTCTCCGTAGCAGAGCCGGAGGAGGATTTTTCCGTCAGCCGGTACTGCAAAATGGCTACCCCCATTGTGGAGGATATTCTCAGTCGGGGAAAAACCGCTATCATTGCCGGCGGCACAGGTCTTTATATGGATGCGCTGATCCGGGGTAATGATTTTGCCCCCTATCCCTCCACCGGAAGACGGCAGGAGCTGGAGCAGCTGGCCCGGGAGCAAGGTATCGAAGCCGTGTTATGTCAACTAAGAGAGGTTGATCCCGCGTCTGCCCAGCGGCTGCATCCTTCCGACCAAAAGCGGATCATCCGGGCTATGGAGGTCTATTTAGAGACCGGGCGGACCATTACCGAACACAATCGACTGACTCAGGCCATTCCGCCCCGGTTCTCCCCTGTTTGGTTTGCTCTGGAGGACGAAGATCGGCAAACTTTGTATGATCGCATCGACCGGCGTGTTCTTACCATGCTGGAGCAGGGATTGCTCCCGGAGATCCAGGGCCTTTTAGACAGCGGTGTATCAGAAAAAGCCACCTCTATGCAGGCCATCGGCTACAAGGAATTTGTAGATGCCCTCCAGGGCCGCTGTTCCATAGAAGAAGCCACTGCTCAGGTGCAGCAGGCCTCCCGCCGCTATGCCAAACGGCAGCTTACCTGGTTCAGACGAAACCCCGCCGTCCATTGGCTGACCCGATCTCACGGGGAAGGCACCGGGGAAATTCTTTGCCGCGCCCGACAATATCTGCGTGATTCCGACAATTGAATTATGATAGCATATGTACATCCAAACTCAAAGAAAAAGGAAGGATTACATATGACACAAACATTGAATTTACAGGATGCTATTTTATCAGAGGTCTGCCGGGACAAAATACCGGTTACTATGTTTCTGATGAACGGCTTCCAGCTCCGGGGCACCGTCACCGGCTACGACAGTTTTGTGGTCGTGCTTGTGACAGACGGCAAGCAGCAGATGATCTACAAGCATGCCATCTCCACATTAGCCCCCATTCGGCCTTTGAAAGCCGCAGCAACGACTGCATAGCAAACGGGCGACGGAGCATTGCTTCGTCGCTTTTTGTTACAACCAGGAAAGAGAGATTCCATTATGAATATTGCAAACAATATCGCCCATATTCGCACACAGATGGAACAGGCCGCCCTTGCCGCAGGCCGGGATCCTAAAGATATTCTGTTGTGCGCCGCCACCAAAATGAACGATGCCGAAGCCGTCCGGCAGGCCATTGCAGCCGGGGTGGATTGCTGCGGAGAAAACCGTGTGCAGGAGCTGACTGCCAAGCTGGCAGAAAATGCCTATACCGGCAAGCCGGTGCATTTTATTGGCCATCTGCAAACTAACAAAGTTCGGCAAGTTGTAGGAAAGGTAGATCTGATCCAATCGGTGGATTCGGTGCGGCTTCTGCAGGCCATCAGCAAGGAAGCAGAGCGCCAGGGCATCCGCCAGGACATTCTTCTGGAAGTCAACATTGCCGCCGAAGAGAGCAAATCCGGCTTCACCCCCCGGGAGCTGACGGAGGTTTTGGAAAATTTGGCGCAATTCCCCGGAGTTTTCGTCCGCGGACTAATGGCAATTCCCCCAATTTGCCAGAAAAAGACAGATAATCACAAATTTTTTCAAGAAATGTACAACCTTTCTGTTGACATAACGGCAAAAAAATACGATAATGTACGGGTAGATGTATTGTCTATGGGTATGTCCGGAGATTTTGAAGATGCTATCGCCTGTGGATGCACTATGATCCGTTTGGGTACCGCCATCTTCGGACAGAGAAATTACCAATGATCCCTTTGGGATGAACATAGGAGGAAAGAAAAAATGAGCATTTGGGACAATATCAAGAAATTTGCCCAACCCTATTCCAATGATGAAGATTACGATGATTACGCCGATGAGCTGGACTCTCTGGACAATGAACCCGAGGAAAAGGCTGCCCCTGCCGGCCGCCGTCCCTCCCCCTTCGCTACCGGCTCCGCCGACAGCAGCTTCCAGAGCAGCACCCCTTCCGGCTCCGGCTTTAACGGCCAGGTTCTGAATATGAACTCCGGAAAGCAGGAGGTTGTCCTGTTCCATGCCAAGACCTTCGACGATGCCGCTAAGGCCGCCGATGAGCTGCGCAGAAAGAAAGCTGTCATTTTGAATATGGAAAATGTTGACAAGGCTTTGACCCGTCGTGTGGTAGATTTCCTCTCCGGTAGCGTCTATGCCCTGGACGGCACTGTGAAGAAGATCGCACAATCTACCTACCTGTTCTGCCCCCACAATATGGATATCGTGGGTGACTTGGAAGCGCAGGCCGGTATTGAAGCCCTTGTTTAATACAGAAAGAGGACTTATATTATGATTACACCTCAGGAAATTGAACAGATATCCTTTGGCCGTGCCACCTTCGGCGGTTACGATATGCAGGCTGTGGATGAATTTCTGGAGCCGCTTACCGAGGATTACATCACCCTTTACAAGGAAAATGCCCTGCTCAAGAGCAAAATGAAGGTTTTGGTCAGCAAGCTGGAAGAGTACCGAAACAACGAATCAAGCATGAAGGACGCCATCGTCAATGCCCAAAAGACCTGCGATATGATGGTCAAGGAAGCGGAATCCAAGTGCGCCCAGATGCTTAACGACGCCAACAACGCCGCTTTAGAGAATGCAAAAAATGCCGACTCTCTTATTGCCGCGGAAAATGACCGGGTAGAAGAAGCCCGTCAGGCCGCCTATATGAAGATCGGCGAGATCGAGAATCAGCTTGGTGCCTGCCTGCAGGCGCTGACCCGGATTAAAGAGGCCAATATGCCCATCCATAAGCCTTCCGGCGCTTTTGATTATGAACGCATTGAGAATCAAAATGCCCGTGCTGACGCTGTGGCTGACGAGATCTCCGCCAATTTGGAGGCTCTTGTAGGCACTACTGAGGAAGTCTCCCCCAAGCCGGAAGCCCGCCATCCCGTTTCCGACACCACCACCAAATTTGCAAATCTGCAGTTTGGCCGGAATTACGATCTGGATAATCAATAATGCTATGCGATTGATGAGGACAAGTATGCCCCCACTCCCGATGCAGAGAGCTGCCGTTTGGTGCAAGGCAGTGACGGAACCGGCATATATCCCCTCGGAGCAGCGCACCGAACCCGAATGGTAGTAGGCTGCGCCGGGTTCGCCCGATACCGCGATCACGAGTGCCGTTTTATTACGGAACAAGAGTGGTACCGCAGAGGTAATCTACACCTTTGTCTCTTGAAACAAGAGGCAAAGGTGTATTTTTTCATATTAAAATGGAGGTTATTCCCATGGAATATAAAAACACGATCATCACCCCGAAAACCGACTTCCCCATGAAAGCCGGTCTGCCTGCCCGTGAACCGGGTATGCTCCAGCGCTGGCAGGAGCAGGACCTTTACAAGCTGCTGATGGAAAAGAATCAGGATCTTCCCACCTTCGTTCTTCACGATGGCCCTCCCTTCTCCAACGGCGACATCCATATGGGTCACGCCCTGAACAAGGCACTGAAGGATTTCATCGTCCGCAGCCATGCCATGATGGGTTACTGCACCCCCTATGTCCCCGGCTGGGACAACCACGGCCTGCCTATTGAAACTGCCATCATCAAAAAGAGCAAGCTCAACCACAAGGCTATGCCTGTGGCTGAATTCCGCAGCGCCTGTGAGGAATTTGCCGAGGACTATATTCAGCGGCAGATGAAAGGCTTCCAGCGGCTGGGCGTGGTAGGCGACTGGGAGAATCCCTACCGTACCATGGATCGGAAATTCGAGGCCCAGGAAGTTAAAGTTTTTGGCCGGATGTTCGATAAGGGATACATCTACAAAGGTCTAAAGCCTGTTTACTGGTGCCCCGTGTGTGCCACCGCTGTGGCAGAGGCTGAAATTGAATACAAGGACGATCCCTGTACCTCTGTATTCGTAAAGTTCCCCATGGCCGACGATCTGGGTAAGCTGGCTGGATTTGACCTGGCTAACACCTATTTTGTTATCTGGACCACCACCATTTGGACGCTGCCCGGCAATATGGGCGTGTGCCTGCACCCCCGGGACAGCTATGTTCTGGTGAAGGCAGACAACGGTGAAACCTATATTATGGCCGAGGCTTTGATGGAAAAGGTCATGAAGATCGGCGGCTTTGAGAACTACGAAGTACTGGCCACCTACCCCGGCAATTTCTTTGAGAATATGCTGGCCCGTCACCCCTTCCTGGACAAGACCTCCCGCCTGGTCAACGCCGAATATGTTACTATGGACTCCGGTACAGGCTGTGTCCACACCGCCCCCGGCTTCGGCGCAGACGACTATCAGACCTGCATGCGCTACGGTATGGATCTGGTCGTTCCTGTGGATGATTACGGCCGCCACACCGATTATGCCGGCAAGTACGCCGGTTTGAAGACCGACGAATCCAATCCCATCATTCTGGAAGATATGAAGCAGAGTGGTATGCTCTTCGCCTCCGAAGATATCGTCCACTCTTACCCCCACCACGATCGCTGCAAGAAGCCCATCATCTTCCGGGCAACGCCCCAGTGGTTCTGCTCTGTGGATTCCTTCAAGGAAGACGCCGTCAAGGCCATTGAGGATGTACAGTGGTTCCCCGCCTGGGGCGGCGAGAGAATGGTCAGCATGATCCGGGAGCGGGCCGACTGGTGTATCTCCCGTCAGCGCCGCTGGGGTCTGCCCATTCCCGTATTCTACTGCAAAGACTGCGGCAAGCCGGTTTCTACTCCCGAATCCATTGACCACATTGCCAATCTGTTTGCAGAAAACGGCTCCAACATTTGGTTTGAGAAGGAAGCTGCCGATCTGACTCCCGAAGGCTTCACCTGCCCCCATTGCGGCGGCACAGCCTTCGACAAGGAAACTGACACGCTGGACGGCTGGTTTGACTCCGGCTCTACCCACTATGCCTCTTTGATGACACGCACTCCCGAGCTGTGGCCTGCCGATGTTTATATCGAAGGCGCTGACCAGTACCGCGGCTGGTTCCAGTCCAGCCTGCTCACCTCCGTGGGCGCACTGGGCAACGGCGCTCCCTTCCGCCAGGTTCTGACCCACGGTTGGGTCGTTGACGGACAGGGCAAGGCTATGCACAAGAGCCTGGGCAACGGCGTGGATCCGGCTGAACTGATCAAGGACTTCGGTGCAGATATCATCCGCCTGTGGGCCGGTTCTTCCGACTACCACGCAGATGTGCGCTGCTCCAAGGATATTATCAAGCAGGTGGCTCAGAACTATCTGAAGTTCCGCAATACCGCCCGGTACTGCCTGGGTAATCTGGACGGCTTCGATCCCAACAACTTGGTACCCGCTGCCGATATGGAAGAGCTGGACAAGTGGGCGTTGACCAAGCTGGACAGCCTTATCAAAACCTGCCGCAAGGCCTACTTTAACTACGAATTCCATGTGGTTGCCCACGCTATCAACGATTTCTGCGTTGTGGAACTGTCCAGCTTCTACCTGGATATTCTCAAGGACCGTCTGTACTGTGAAGCCAAGGATGGCCTGCGCCGCCGCAGTGCGCAGAGCGCTCTGTTCCTCATCCTGGATGCCATGGCAAAGCTGTTTGCTCCTATTTTGGCCTTCACTTGTGACGAAATCTGGCAGTCCATGCCCCACCGGGACTCCGATGACGGCAGAAATATTCTGCTGAACCAGATGCCCGAAAACTGCGATGGCTATATGCTGGATCAGCAGACTATGGAAAAATGGGAAACCGTTATGAAGCTGCGCCAGGATGTCAACGGCGTTCTGGAACTGGCCCGTGCCGAAAAGCGCATTGGCAAGGCTTTGGAAGCCCATGTAAGCTTGCAGGGCGATGAGAATTTGAAGGCCGCCTGTGAGGGGCTGAACCTGGCAGAGATCTTCATTGTTTCCTCCTGCGACTATGATGCAATTCCTGAGGGCGCTACCTCCGGCAAGGGTACGAACTTCCCCGGTCTGACCGTGGGTGTCACCGAAGCCAAGGGTGAGAAGTGTCCCCGCTGCTGGATGCACAGCCTGCAGGCAAATGCCGAGGGTCTTTGCCCCCGCTGCGCCGCAGTTGTCAGCGAATTGGACCTTGCGTTTTAATTCTTAACAAATATCCCCCCTGTAGATTGCCGAACCGTACTGCGGTTGCAATGATACAGGGGGGATGATTTTATTTTCCGAAGAGATCTACGGCATTTTGCATCATCTGGCGGATGGGGAGCTTATAGGGGCAGCGGGTTTCACATACGCCGCACCCCACACAATCCGAAGCTTTCTTCGCCATCGCATCGTAGCGGGCCTTCGCCCATTCCTGCAAGCCGTATCGGCGGTAATAGCCTTCCATCAAGAAGACACTATAGATGGAAATCCCAGCAGTGCAAGGCTCGCAGTACCGACACCGGCGGCAGAAATTGGTTCCCAGCTCCCGACGAATTTTCTCGATTTTCTCCAGCTCCTGCTGGGTCAAGGGTGCGTTATCTGCCGCAGAGCGGATATTCTGCTCTGCTTCTTCTACCGTGGCCATTCCCGGAATGGCTACGGTCACATTGGGATTATTCATCAAAAACCGAATAGCAAGGTGGGGATCGTCAATTGCACCGCCGGCCAGAGGTTTCATATCGATAAAGCCGATATTCTTCTGGGCGCATTGATCGATGAGGCTTTCCGCCTGGGTCTCCACGATATTGTAGGGGAACATCACGGTTTCTACCCAGTCCATTTGCAGCACTTTTTGGAACAAATCCGCACTGTGCAGGGTAACACCAATATGACCGATCTTGCCGGCTTTCTTTGCCTCCTTCAGCGCTTCCAGCGCACCACCGGGAGCAATCACTTTCTCCAGCTCTTCTTCTGTGGGATTATGGATCTGGTACAGGTCAATATAGTCCGTTTTAAGGTTTTTCCGGCTGATTTCAATATCCTGCTCCATCGCCTGCGCCGTCCGAGCCATACTCTTAGTCGCCAGCACAAATTTATCCCGAATTCCCTCCAGTGCATAGCCGAGATATTCCTCGCTCACCGTATAGCCTCGGGCAGTATCGATATAATTCACGCCCTGCTCCATCAGATAATGGATCAGCGGCTTGGTTTCTTCTTTGGTGATCTTTTGGATGGGGATACCACCAAAACCGATGCGGGAGATTTTCAATCCCGTTTTCCCCAATACACGATATTCCATAGGATGTACCTCCTGTTATTGATCAAATAGGGAAATTTCCTGCTGTGCCAATCCGGAAAGATCCGTCAGTTCCTCTACCCCGATCTCCCCGGCGCCCATTTGTACGAGGGCAACAGTCCCTTCGCTGCCATCCCGGAAGCAATAAAGGGGCGACCAATGATGGCGAAGATTCAAAATGCTGCCGTTCCAGGTTCCTCCTGTACCATTGCCGGATTGCGCAACCAGCGTTGCCACTGCCATACTGTGAACCAGCCGGTTGCGGCTCAGTGCGCGGGCTGCGGAAAAAGGCATATTGAAGCCATCCTCGCTTAAATACAGAACCCCCGGCGTATCCGGGCATTTCTCCAAACTGTCCGCCACGATACTCACCACCTGCCCACCGGATGCAAGGCAGCTTTCCTGGGCCAAACGGTCTGCGCCTCGGGCATTGCCGGAGATCAGAACAAACCCCTGCAAAGCCGCCTGCCTGCCCACTTCTGCAGCAAAAGCGGCGTTCTCGTCCTCCAGATCCCTGCTGCCCACCAAGGCAATCGCCGGGCGGCTGAGCAGTGTACTGTCCCCCTTGGCCCACAGGCAGCCGGGACTGTCCAATCCCAGCTTCTGCAACCAAATTTGAGGGTACAGCGGACCGATCCTGGTAATGGGATAGCAGTCCGTCCTGGCGGCTAAGTTTACATAATATTCCAGTAATTCCTGCCGTGCCAGCAGCTCCAAAATTCGCTGGGCCATTTCCCGGCCATAACCCAGTGCCTGCAGATCCGAAAGCGTCAGCTCCCGGTTTTCCTTTGGCTTTTCCATCCCCCGAACCAAGGTAGCCAGCTTGCGAAACTGGGCAACGGTCAAGGGTTTGCTCTCCGGGTCGCCCAGATGGCTGGTCAGCAGCAGGAATCCCCGCTCTGCCCCTCTCACCGGAACCTCTTTTTCACCACAGGCGCTTTGACCTCTTCCCGGGTCAAATTACCGTCGGCATCCCACGCCATAGGGACAATGGAATAATTGGAGAATTTGGCAATTTCATCCAGCTTTGCCTTCTCCGGGAAGTTGCCGATGATAGACCAGGCAACGCCCTTGCGTTTGGCTCTGCCGGTTCTGCCAATGCGGTGGACATAGTATTCGTTCTCCTCGGGGATATCAAAATTCACGACGCAATCCACATCATCCACATCAATGCCCCGGGAGGCCACATCCGTAGCAATGAGAATGGCCAACTTGCCATCCCGGTATTTTTGCATGGTGCGCTCCCGCTGACTCTGCCGGATATCACCGTGAATACAGTCGCAATCTGCACCGGCCCGCTGAAAATCGTCGCACAGCCGCTGGCACATATGCTTGGTATTGCAAAAGATCATAACCCGCTCGTAGCCTTGGCTGCGGATCAGACGCAAGGTGGTTTCCGCTTTTTCCAAAGGCGTTACCGTAATAGAAAACTGGTCAATATCCGGCCGGTCCTCCTGCCGGGGTTCTACTGTGATCTCCACCTCATCCCGCTGGTACATCCAGGATACCGTCATAACCTCCTGAGAAA
The DNA here is from genome assembly GCA_017380435.1 of Oscillospiraceae bacterium. Lineage (GTDB taxonomy): Bacteria > Bacillota > Clostridia > Oscillospirales > Oscillospiraceae > Faecousia. Next base: position 8,445 of record JAFODZ010000053.1, on the reverse strand, counting down.
TGGTAGCGGAAAACAGACCTAAGTTCTTACGGTTTTTCACCTTTTCGATAATTTTGGTAACATCCTTAAAAAATCCCATATCCAGCATCCGGTCTGCTTCGTCCAGCACTACCGTTTGAATCTTATCCAGCCGGATATTTTTTCGGTTGTAATGATCCATCAGCCGTCCGGGCGTTGCAACAACGATTTGCGGTTTCTTTTCCAGCTGTTTTGCCTGGCCCACAATGCCGGCACCGCCGTACAAAACCGCCACCCGAATCCCCTGGTAATATGTAAGCAGGCCCCGCAGCTCATCCCCGATCTGAATTGCCAGTTCCCGGGTAGGTGCTAAAATCAATCCCTGCACATCCGGGCATTGGGGATCCACATGCTCGATCATGGGAATACCGAAGGCAAAAGTCTTGCCCGTTCCCGTAGGTGCTTTTGCGATCACATCCTTCCACTGCATAAAGGAAGGAATTGCAAGCTGCTGAATGGTTGTGGGATAGCCGTAGCCTTTCTTTTCCAAGGCCTTCAGCATAGCCTCCGACAGTCCCATCTCTTGAAATGATAAATTGTTCTGTTCCATACATTTGATCCTTTATTGTCATATTCCCTCTCATTCTATCAGCTTTTTTCCAAATATGCAACTTATAAAAACACCCTTTTATACTTTATGACAATAGTGGACAAATCAGAAAAAATATGATATAGTTTACTTTGATATGTTATGTTCCGAGGGGAGTTGCAAAAAATGGGTAAACTAATAGTCATTGAAGGCACGGACGGATCCGGAAAATCGACACAATTCAAAATGCTTTCCGAGCGGCTTGAAGCAGAAGGTGTACAATTTAAGCACCTGGTCTTCCCCCGCTATTCCGAAGAAAGCTCTGCTCTGATCCGGATGTACCTGGGGGGCGATTTCGGCAGCAACCCCACCGATGTCAACGCCTATGCCGCCAGTTCTTTCTACGCCGTGGATCGGTACGCATCCTATAAAATGGACTGGGGCAACTGGTATGAGAATGGCGGAATGATCCTCTCGGATCGCTACACCACCTCCAACGCCGTTCATCAAGCCTCCAAAGAGCCGGAGGAAAACCGGCAGGCATTTTGGAGCTGGCTTTACGACTTTGAATACCAAAAGCTGGGGCTTCCCCGCCCTGATCTGATTATCTATCTGGATGTCCCCACGGATTTCACGGAACGGATGATGCGCTCCCGGGAATCCGCTACCGGCACAAAGGCAGACATTCACGAAAAAGATCTGCAATACTTAGCCACCTGCCGGGACACCGGCAGAGCCGCCGCTAATTTCTACGGCTGGAAGGTGGTACAATGTGTGCGCGATAATCAGATGCGCTCGATTGACGATATTCACCAGGAGCTTTATCAGCTCGTCCGGGAATGTATGGAGGAATCATAATGGTATATATGCTGCTTGGCACCGGCTTTGAAGAGACAGAAGCTATTGCCCCTCTGGATCTTATGCGCCGGGCCGGTATCGATGTTCTGACTGTAGGTCTGAACGGAAAAACTGTTTACGGCTCGCATAATATTGGTATCGAGGCGGATATTACTGCTGACCAGATGGATCTGACCAGTATGGAAATGATCGTACTGCCCGGCGGTCTGGGCGGTGTTGCCTCCATCCGCAGCTGCCCCGAGGCTATGGACGCTGTTCGTTTTGCCTATGAAAACGGTAAATTCTGTGCTGCCATCTGCGCCGGGCCTACCATTTTGGCACAGCTTGGTATCACCGACGGCAAAAACGCCACCTGCTACCCCGGCTGTGAAGACCAGATGGGCAGCGCCAATATGATCGCCGATGCAGCTGTCCAGGATGGCAAGGTCATCACCGGTACCTCTGCCGGCTGTGCTGTGGCCTTTGGCCTGCAATTGATTGCTGCTCTGAAGGGCGAAGAAATCGCCGGAAAGATTGAAAAACAAATCGTAATCCGTTAGGAGGTACGAATATGGACAAAGAACAACAGGGCGTTACGCCCCAGGAAAACGAAAATTGGTTGGATGATATCCTTGGTTTGGAACCGCAAATGAAGGAGCTTGGCCCCGATGAATTGGCGGTGCAGGCTGCCGGTCTGACCCATCCCGACGATTTGGAGCTGGAGAAGATTTTATCGGAGGATTGGGACAGTGTACCCGATCTGGATGATCTGCAAAATCCTCCCCAGGCAGAAGAAGAGATTCCCCAGGAGCCTTATGAGGAATTTACCGAAATTCCGGAAGATGCAGATCTGGAACCCCTTTCCGAAGAATCGGTGGAAGAGAGCATCTCCAAGGAAGTTACCCAGTATTTCCCCGCCGTCGAGGACACCCAGGTGATCCCCCAACAGGAAGCTGCCCCCGCCGAAGAAGTCCCGGTGGAAAATGAAGATGCGCCCATCAAGGTACGCAAAGTGCGTCCCCTGCCCAAAAAAGGCTCCGGTCTTTTCGGCATCCCCCATTTCCTCTCCGCTATGATTTGGATGGCTGTCATCTTGATGGTCGGTCTGACTTTAGGCAGAACCGGATGGCTCTGTCTTTCCGATCTGTTTGCCTTTGGCAAGCCGGATCAGCAGGTCATCATCGAGATTACCGAAGAAGAAGTCCGCAAGCTGCCCGATGGCACTGTGGATGTGGATATCGATGCCATTGCCCAGAAGCTGAAGGATGCGGATATGATCGAATATCCCATACTTTTCAAATTCTTCGCATCCACCCTCACCAGCAAGGCCGAGCGCATTGAACCCGGTGTTTACACCCTGAATACTCTCTTTGACTACAACGCCATCACCAACAATCTGCGCAGCCTCTATTCCTCCCGGAAAGAAGTGGAGCTGATGATCCCCGAAGGCTCTACCTGCGCACAGATCTTTACCCTTTTGGAGCAGAATAACATTTGCTCCGTGGCCGATATGGAGGCTTATATGGTACAGATCGGCGAAGACGGCTTGGACGGCGAATATGCTCTGTCCGGCTACTGGTTCCTGGAGGGTTCTCCCGCCGCTGATAAATACTGGCTGGAGGGTTTCCTGTTCCCGGATACCTACCGGTTCTACGAAAATGACGACCCGGCTAATGTTGTGAAGAAGTTCTTGGATGGCTTTGACTACCGGTTCACCGATCTGATGCACAACAAACTCGATGCCATCAAAACAAACACCGGCCTGGATCTTTCCATCCGGGAAGTTGTCATCATCGCATCTCTGATTGAAAAGGAAACTGCCGATGTAGATGAAGGCTATACCGTTTCCTCGGTTATCTACAACCGTCTGCGTAACAGTTCCAGCTTCCCCTATCTGAACATCGACGCCACCATCATTTATGCTCTGAACGGCAACATTGACCCCGAAACCGGTCTGACCAAGCCGCTGACCAGCAACGATATGAAGCTGGATCACCCCTACAACACCTATCTGTACAGAGGCCTGCCTCCCGGAGCCATCGCCAACCCCGGACGAAACTCCATTGACGCAGCTCTGTCCCCGGAAAACACCAACTATTTCTACTATGTTCTCAACCCCGAAACCGATTCCCACATCTTCGCATCTACCCTGGAAGAACATGAGAAGAATGTAGCCTATGTAAATTCTTTGGATTGATATGAAAAAAATTGAACTTTTAAGTCCTGCCGGCGATATGGAACGGCTAAAAATGTCCGTTCTCTACGGCGCAGATGCAGTCTATTTGGCAGGCACAGACTTTGGTATGCGCTCCTTTGCGGGGAATTTCACCCCGGAGGAGCTGCCCAAGGCTGTGGAATTTGCCCACAGCCGGGGGGTAAAGGTCCATGTGACGGTTAACACCATGCCCCGGAACAACGAAATTTGCAGTCTGCCGGCCTATTTAGAACAATTGGATTCTGCCGGCGTGGATGCTTTGATTGTTGCGGATTTGGGTGCTTTTACCTTGGCGGGCAAGTACGCTCCCCACTGTCAGCGGCACATCTCCACCCAGCAGTCCATCGCCAACTATGAATGTGCCAGAGCCTGGTACGAGCTGGGCGCGCAGCGTGTTGTGTTGGCACGGGAACTGAATCTGGAAGAGATTGCAGAAATACGGCAAAAAACCCCTAAAGAGCTGGAAATCGAAACCTTTGGTCACGGTGCTATGTGCGTCAGCTATTCCGGCAGATGCCTGCTCAGCAACTATATGACCGGTCGGGATTCCAATCGGGGTGCCTGCGCCCAGCCTTGCCGCTATCAGTACACATTGATGGAGGAAAAGCGCCCCGGCGAATATTTCCCTGTTTTCGAGGACGAAAAAGGTACTTACATCCTCAATTCCCGGGATATGTGCACCATCGACCATTTGCAGGCGCTGACGGATGCAGGCATCGACTGCATTAAGATCGAAGGCCGGGCAAAATCCGCCTATTACGCCGCCATTGTCACCGGAGCCTACCGCCACGCCATTGACGCCTTGGCGCAAGGAGAGCCAGTTGACCCCGTATGGCGGGACGAAGTGGATAAGGTTTCTCACCGTATTTATTCCACCGGCTTTTACTTCGGTCACCCCGGTCAATATACCGAAAATTCCCGCTATATCCGGGAATACCAGGTGGCTGCGATTGTGGAGTCCTGCGACGAAAACGGTCTTGCCCTCTGTTCCTTGCGGAACAAGTTTGCCGCTGGAGATATTCTGGAGGCTGTTGGCCCGGATATGCGGCCCTTTGAATTTACTGTACCGCAGATGAAGGATCTGGACCAAAATCCCTTAGACGAACCCCGAAAGCCGGAAATGCCCTTCTACATTCAGCTTCCCCAGGCTGTTCCGGCATTTTCCATCTTACGAAAAGCCGTTGATCTTTCGGCAAAATAACATTGGACCGTCAAAGACGCCGATCCCTACTATTGCTATAATGATACCCCTTGGCGATGATCGCCAAGGGGTTTTTTCAGCATATTAGAATTTTTTTGTGCATTTGCGGCCAATACTCATACCGCAGGCAAGCAAGGACATTCCCTGCGCCAACGGATAAAAAAGACTCACATGGTTACAAAGCATATTCACATAGGAATTCTTTGCAATCATCGCCGTTCCCATGGAATTGGTCATAATCGGTTCTATAAATTGCAGTATCAAATTGAAGGCAGGCAATGCCAAGAGCACAGCCGCTACGAAAACAATTTCGAAAACGATGCCGCATTTTGATTGATGGATGGTAATGCACAGTAAGATCGTCGCCACCAGCATAAACAGCAGGCGGAAAATCTGGGGGAAAGGAATAACAAAATAGCCTATAGCCTCTTCCGGAAGTCCATAAATCTTTACAAATGAATTTTGAAACAGTACCACAAGCAGCATACCCGACAGCGTCACCGCCATAATTGCTGCGGACACGATCGCAAGAATTTGCACAGTCCTTTTCATCCCAAGTACCTCCATTTTTAGTTTTTCAAACTTTGCAGCGGGGCGGGGATGCGGCCTCCACGGGCGATAAAATCATCGCTGGCCTTATCGATCACCGGCATAACAGGCGCGCTGCCCAGCAGTCCGCCCATTTCCACCCGGTCGCCTACATTCTTGCCGGGAGCGGGAATGATACGAACTGCGGTAGTCTTACTGTTGACCATACCGATTGCGGCTTCATCGGCAATGATAGCAGAAATTGTTGCGGCAGAAGTATCACCGGGTACGGCGATCATATCCAGGCCCACAGAGCAGACGCAGGTCATAGCTTCCAATTTGGAGAGGGTCAGCGTACCGCATTCTGCGGCGGCGATCATACCCTCATCCTCGGACACGGGAATAAACGCACCGGACAAGCCACCCACATGGTTACTGGCCATGACGCCGCCCTTTTTCACCGCGTCGTTCAGCAGTGCCAAGGCAGCCGTGGTGCCGTGGGTGCCGCAGACCTCCAGTCCCATTTCCTCCAAAATGCGGGCAACACTATCGCCCACAGCAGGAGTGGGAGCCAGGCTCAGATCCACGATTCCAAAGGGTACGCCCAGTCGGTTAGATGCTTCTACACCCACCATTTGACCCATACGGGTGATGCGGAAGGCGGTCTTTTTCACCGTTTCTGCCACCACATCAAAGGGCTGCCCCTTTACGCTTTGCAGCGCGTGATACACAACACCGGGGCCGGAAACGCCCACATTGAGCACGCATTCCGGTTCACCAACGCCGTGGAACGCACCGGCCATAAAGGGATTGTCCTCCACCGCATTTGCAAAAACCACCAGCTTGGCACAGCCAAGACCGTCATTGTCAGCGGTCACATCTGCGGTCTGCTTGATGATGCGACCCATTTTTGCCACCGCGTCCATATTGATGCCGGCCTTTGTGGAACCTACATTGACGCTGGCGCAGACACATTTTGTCTGACGCAGCGCCTCGGGAATGGAATTCATCAGAATCTCGTCACCCTTGGTGGAGCCTTTTTGCACCAACGCAGAAAAACCGCCGATGAAGTTTACGCCACAAGTCTCTGCCGCCTTATCCATGGCGATAGCCAGGGGTACATAGGAATCGGTCTGGCAAGCACCGCCCACCAGGGCAATAGGGGTGACGGAAATACGCTTATTTACAATGGGAATGCCAAATTCCCATTCAATCTCTGTACCGACTTTCACCAGGTTTTCTGCACGGCGGACGATCTTTTCATAGATTTTTGCGGCGCATTGATTCACATCCGGGTCGGTACAATCCAGCAGAGAAATACCCATAGTGATCGTGCGGATATCCAAATGCCGCTTATCGATCATATCCTGGGTTGCTAAAATATCTTTTACATTCAGCATAGCGATCCTCACACCCGATGCATTGCATCAAAAATATCCTCGCGCTGCAGGCGGATGGACAGATTCATCTGTTTTCCCTGTTCCTCCAGCTTCTGAGCTAACTCCGCCACGGGAATGCTGCTGCCGGAAACATCGGCTACCATCATCATAGTGAAATATCCCTGCATAACCGTCTGACGGATATCCAGTACATTGATCTGATAGGATGCCAAGCATGTGCAAACGGAGGCAATAATGCCCACCTGGTCCTTGCCCACAACTGTAACAATGGCTCTCATGTTCCCACCTCAAAATTCATAGTCGGCGCAGCACCGGGTATCCAGGAAATGCCAAAAATGGGTTTTTGCTTCCTGGTGGGCAGGATGACCGGCATAGGCAGCCAGTGCCTCCCGGCTCTCAAACTCCGAATACAGGGCATAATCCATACCGCCCTGGTAAGCGCGGCGGATCTCCATATGGGTCAAACCGGGAATGACACCAACCAGCGGCTCTAAGGATTCTTTGATAATTGCTACCGCCTGATCCTTATCCACACCTTCTTTTAAGGTATAAAGTACAATGTGCTTAATCATAAATATCCCTCCGTATAAATGATACCGGAGCCAGAAGTGGCTCCGGTATGTAGGTTTTCATAAATATGCCGGAGCTTACTCGGCAGCTTCTTCTGCGACTTCCTCAGCCTCTTCAGCGATCTCTTCAGCAGGCTCTTCTTCCTGCAACAGAGCGCGGATGGACAGGGAGATGCGCTTGGTTTCTGCATCCACATCGGTGATCTTGACCTGGACTTCCTGACCCTCAGCCAGAACATCCTCGGGCTTGCCGATGCGCTTGTTAGCGATCTGAGAAATGTGGATCAGGCCATCAACACCGGGCAGGATCTCAGCAAATGCGCCGAAGGTCATCAGCTTTACGATCTTAGCATCCACAACATCGCCAACATTGTAGCTGGTCATGAACTTGTTCCAGGGGTTCATCTCAGCGGTCTTGTAGCCCAGAGAGATCTTGTGCTTAACGGGGTCGAAGGAGATGACATAAACATCGATCTCATCGCCAACACTGACAACCTCTGCGGGGTTCTTAATGCGGTTCCAGCTCAGCTCGGAAACGTGAACCATACCGTCAACGCCGCCGATATCCACGAATGCGCCGTAGGAAGTCAGAGACTTAACAACGCCGTGATACTTAGCGCCTTCCTGGATCTCGTTCCAGATCTTTTCCTGAGCAGCCTTACGCAGCTCGGAGGAAACAGCGCGGATAGAGCCGATGACACGGCGGCGAGCGCGGTTAACCTCAGTGATCTTCATCTGAACATTCTGACCGACCATACCAGTCATATCGCCGCCCTTGGCAACACCGGACTGGGAAGCAGGAACGAATACACGGATGCCCTTAACAGTGGCAACCAGGCCGCCCTTGTTCTCTTCGGTAACGACTGCATCAACAACAGTCTTTTCCTCGCACCAAGCAGCCAGATCGTCCCAGATCTTCATGCCGTCCAGCTTCTTCTTGGACAGCTGGCAGGTGCCTTCCTGATCGTTCACGCGAACGACAAACACTTCGATCTCATCGCCGACCTTCAGAATATCCTCAGGCTTTACAGTAGGATCTGCACTGACTTCATCATACGGAATATAGCCGGCATGCTTAGTGCCCAGATCGATCTGGACTTCGGTGGTGCCGATACCAGTAACAATACCGATAACCTTATCTCCTGTAT
>JAFODZ010000052.1 GCA_017380435.1 Oscillospiraceae bacterium | reverse complement strand
TCCGGGTTATGGGACTGACGAGTGTAGCTCGTTGTGGTAAGCGACCCGACCGCCGCCTGTGGCGGATGAAGGGAGGGGCGCGCAGTGTAGCGGTCGGTGTGCAACGCAGCCGCGCCGTCGGCAAGGCGCACACCGGGCACCGCAAACCGGGGAGATACGCAGAAACAATTTCATGCAAAGGATCGTCACAAAGACAAAATAACAAAATACTGCCTCCGCAACTCCCAAATTCCCAAGTCGTAAGGCTTGGGATGATTTTTTGAATTCTGCACGCTTCACTTTGCGCTACAGGGAATTTTTTAGGAAGTAATCAGTAATAGTGAATGGTGAAAAAGCATGTCGCAAGCCTTGCATTTTTAATTGATAATGGTATAATAAATTCAAAAGGGGGATAGGGATGAAAGAAAGCTCTTTGATTTCATCCTTCAACGCTGTCACGGAGGATATGAAATGAAAATCATTAAAATAATTGATTTAATACTTTTGCTTGTTGTGATGGTAATAGGAACTATATACGAGATTTATCCAAGTATTATCCCTGAATGGCTCTTTACTACTATGTGGATAGTAGGTCCTATTGCGTTGGTTGTTTTCGGTATTATTTTATATGTTGAAAAGAAGCAAAAAATGACATCTAAAACGGAGTAATGCAGCCGCGCCGTCGGCAAGGCGCACACCGGGTACCGCAAACCGGGACATTACCACAGAAGATAATCCGGGTGGGACATAGGCAGATATACTAATAAAAGCAGGGGTTTTCGCCCCTGCTTTAACTGTTAGACATATTGGAATTTACCCTTTACAAATATAAACTTTTCCGCCAATAAATACCCCTTCGCCATCGCTTATGCGGATAACATTTACATTATGTTCTTTTTCGTAAATGCAGCACTTCTCTTCAAACTGTTCAAATCTGGTAAGAAGTCTGCTATAATGCGGAAGCACCTGAACATTTGTTAGTGATAGACCGCTTAAATCCGTTAATCCCATGAAATTCATTTCAGGAGAAAAGCAATTCACCAATTCAAGCGTAGGGCCGAAAACAAATGCGGCAGCACTCCAACCGATTAGAATCTTGTTGATTGAAATATTTCTTAGAATTTCCAGTGCCTTATTTTCTCGAATTGAGTGCAGTAAATAGTATGGATTTCCTCCAATGAATTCAACAACATCATAATTCAGCAACATATCAGCAGGTTGTTTATCTAAATCAAAAATATCGACATGTAAATTTAATGATTCTAACTCTGCAACACATCTGCGTACATGATAATTCTTTTCTTTATATTCATTATCTGCTGTAACAACCAATGCAGCAGTCTTGCAACCAAGCATTTTATTGCTGAGATGTGCCAGTAATATTTCACTTGATAATCCGTTTGAGCATAAAACAAGCACCCAAATCCCTCCTGCAAATTCAAGTTTTCCGAAATGATTGTATCACAAACATAACAATTTTTCAATCTTCCAGTATTAACTCCGCCAAGGCACAAAAACGCAATCAACGACGGTACCACACAAGATGAGCCGGGTGGGACATAGGCAGATATACTAATAAAAGCAGGGGTTTTCGCCCCTGCTTTAACTGTTAGACATGTTGGAATTTGGCGGTTAGTTTACAACTTTTTGAGCAAAGGAGTTCCTCTCACGCAAACACCAATCTCGTAGATCACATTGCTTTTGAATGGGTTATAAAATCCTATTGTTAAAGCATACTCAGGACCATCATTATCCAAAATTGTTTTAAGATATGAAATTTTGTATTTTTTGTTTTTGGATTTGACGAGCATATTGCCTTCTTCAAGTCGAGTTACATAGGTAAGACAGCGGAGAAAATAATTATATTTTTCGATAATTTTATTACAATCAATAAAATTATATTCATTTATCATCAAATCTAATTCATCAAATTTTGAATTAACTAGTTCTTCGTTTAATTCAGTATTTGTCATTTGATTACTCCTCGTTAAATTCATATTATTCAACTGGCGCTTACGGCGCCCAAGGCTCCCCTTGTCAGGGGAGCTGTCACGCTTACCAAGCGTGACTGAGGGGTAGTATTCTCTCCCCCAGTCAAAAATCAAAGATTTTTGCCAGCCCCCTCGTCAGAGGGGGCCTTTGGTGCGGTGCACAACTGTTAGATAAATTCAGGTTTTGCGCACTGGCGCTTACAGCGCCCAAGGCTCCCTCTGATGAGGGAGCTGTCAGCGAAGCTGACTGAGGGAGAGATTATTAACAGTCAAATCTATGTATTCGCATACACCGCGAAAGTTGCGGTCAATATCCAAATTACAGATTCTGATAACCGTCAGTTTCATGCTCTCTAAATCTTTTGTGCGAAGATTATCTTTTTCTGCTTGCTCAGGGGTATAGTGTCCACCGCCATCCAGTTCAACGACCAGTCCAATCTTCGCACAATAAAAATCAACGATATAATTCCCAATTGCTTTTTGCCGTTGAAACCTTATTGGGTAACTTCTTAGAAATTCATACCATAGTTTACGCTCCCATGGTGTCATATTTTTTCTAAGAGTTTTGGCCAAGGGGATATTTTCTTTGTTGTACTCTTTCATTTTCTCTCCCCCAGTCACCTTCGGTGCCAGCCCCCTCGTCAGAGGGGGCCTTTGGTGCGGTGCGTAACTGTTAGGCCTATTCAAGTTTATCGAACTGATTATATCACAGATACAATAAATTTTCAATTATCCAGCACCAACTCCGCCAAAGCACTAAAAAAGTAATCGCTGGGGAACTGGTTGGGGTGCGCCAGCTTGGGACGGTAAAGGGATTTGATGTATTTTGTCGATTAATATAAACTGTAGGGATAAGAATTGTGTCATAATTAAGGAGCAGCACATAAGATGACTTACCGGGAGATAACACCGGTAATAACATCTAAGGAATGAGATTATGGCGATTTTTACAAACCAAGCTACGTTGACCTACAATGGAAGCTCCACAAACTCCAATATTGCTTATGGCGAGATTCTGGATGTATTGGTAGCAACCAAAACAGCCGTGGAAGGGAGCTATACACCCGGACAACTCGTGACGTATGTGGTAACACTGCGCAATACCGGAAATGTTCCACTGACAGGATTGGTGGTTACAGATAATCTTGGTGGATACGATTTTAATGGAACAACGGTTTATCCGTTGACTTATGAGGATGGAACTGTTGCGCTTTTTACCGATGGCATTCCTCAAACAGCGCCGACAGTTACCGCAGGACCACCTTTGGTGTTCAGCAATATTACCGTACCGGCAGGCGGCGATGCAGTCATCATATATCAGGCGCGGGCCAATGCCTATGCCAATCCTGCGGTTGGCGGCACGATTGATAATACGGTCACGATATCCGGCGACGGCTTGAGTGCGCCCATTACGGCAACTGAGACAGTTGTTGCGAATGCTGAACCGATGCTGACAATTTCCAAATCCATCACACCTGCGCAGGTAGTAGATAATGACAGAGTCACCTATACGTTTGTTATCCAAAATTCCGGAAATCAGGCTGTAGTTGCTACGGATGATGCAGTCATTACCGACACATTCAATCCGATTCTGACGGCGTTGGCGGTCACCTTTAACGGTGTGCCTTGGACACAGGGCGCACAGTATAACTATAACGAGGCTACGGGCTTGTTCTCGACGGTTCCCGGGCAGATCCTTGTGCCTGCAGCAACTTACGCGCAGGATCCCGTTACCGGCGCATATACCGCAACCCCCGGAATTGCTACCCTGATCGTGACCGGAACAATTTAGAGTAACAGATCGCAGAAATAGCGAAGACATTGCCGCTTGGTATGCAGCGGATCGGATATTTCCACCCGTACTAACGAAAAGCAGGGGTTTTCACCCCTGCTTTAACTGTTTGGCGAATGGGAGCTGCCCGGAAGAGAAATGGCTTACAGCTTACGCACATTCAGCGCGCGGATGGCATTTAAAACAGCGAGGATCATAACGCCCACATCCGCAAATATGGCAAACCACATATTGGCAATACCGAACATACTCAGCGCAAGACAACCGAATTTGATGATGAGCGCGAAGACGGTGTTTTGCTTGACAATGCCAATGCACTTTTTGGAGATCCGGATGGCCTTGGCAATCTGCATTGGATCATCGTCCATCAGCACCACATCGGCGGCTTCAATGGCGGCGTCGGAACCCATTGCGCCCATGGCGATGCCAATATCCGCACGGGTCAAAACGGGAGCGTCGTTGATACCGTCGCCAACGAATGCCACCATTTCCTGTTCTTTCTTTTGGTCAAGTACCCGTTCCAGCATAGAAACCTTGTCACCCGGGAGAAGCTCGCTATGAGCTTCATCAATGCCAAGGGCGTCTGCGACCTGCTGGGCAACACGATGCATATCTCCGGTCAGCATAATGGTCTTTCGGATGCCGGATTTTTTCAGCGCAGAGATGGCCTTTTGGGAATTGTCTTTCAATACATCGGAAATGACAATATGCCCGGCATACTGGCCGTCGATGGCAATGTGAATGATCGTGCCAACGCTGTGACATGACGCACAGGGGATACCCAGCTTTGCCATCAGTTTGTCGTTGCCGGCGGCTACCTTGTGTCCATCCACGGTTGCGGTAATGCCGTGGCCGCTGATTTCTTCGATATCGCTTACACGGCTGCGGTCAATTGCCTTCCCATAGGCGGCTTGCAGACTTTTGCTGATAGGGTGGGAGGAGGCGCATTCTGCCAATGCGGCATACTCAATGAGTTGGGCGTCACTTAGCTGATTATGGTGGATGCCGGTAACTTCGAAGGCACCTTTTGTCAGAGTGCCGGTTTTGTCAAACACAACATATTTGGTCTGCGCCAACGCCTCCAGATAGTTGGAACCCTTCACGAGGATGCCTTCGCGGCTTGCCCCGCCGATGCCGGCAAAGAAACTCAGAGGGATGCTGATGACCAATGCACAGGGGCAGCTGACCACCAGGAATGTCAGCGCGCGGTACAGCCAGACGCTCCAATCCCCGGGCATTCCGATCAGCAGCCGGAAAACAGGCGGCAGAACCGCCAGCAGCACTGCGCTGATACAGACAGCCGGCGTATAAACTTTTGCAAACCGGGAAATAAAGGCTTCGCTTTTGGATTTTCGGGAGCTTGCATTTTCCACCAGGTCAAGGATCTTGGATACGGTGGATTCGCTGAATGCCTTGGTAGTACGGATTTTCAGCACACTTTGCATATTGATGCAGCCGCTGATGACCTCATCGCCCACAGCAACATCCCGGGGGATGCTTTCTCCTGTGAGGGCGCTGGTGTCCAGACTTCCGCTGCCTGCAACCACAATACCGTCCAAGGGGATTTTCTCCCCCGGCTGAACCAGAATCGTGCTGCCCACATCCACTTCGTCGGGATCGACCTGGGTAAGCACACCGTCGATTTCTATGTTAGCATAGTCGGGACGAATGTCCATCAGGTTGCTGATATTGCGCCGGCTTTTGCCTACGGCATAGCTTTGAAACAGTTCGCCGATCTGGTAAAACAGCATAACGGCGATACCCTCTACATAATCACCGCTTTTTGTGATGATTGCAAGGATAAATGCGCCCAGCGTAGCAATGCTCATGAGAAAATTTTCATCAAATACCCGACGATTCCCAATGCCGATCACGGCTTTGCGCAGGATGTCGTAACCGATCACAAGATACGCCGCCAAATACAGAGCAAGCTGCAAAATGCCTGTAACCGGGATGAAATGCAGTCCAATCAGCATAACCGCTGCTATGAGAATGCGTGTAAGCATCTTTTTTTGCTTTTTGTTCATAGCCTTTTTCTCCTGTTTGATTTCATCCCGTTTGTGTGCCGGGATGGATAGATCTTTTGGGGAAGTATAATGGCGTTACAGTTCAATTTCGCAGTCGGGTTCGATTTTTCTGCAAGCCTTCAGTACATTTTTCATAACAGCCTTTGCATCCTGCCCGTCTTCAAATTCAACGGTCATCTTTTGGGTCATAAAGTTCACGGTGGCGGAGACAACACCTGCAACCTTCTTGGTGGCATCTTCCATCAGATTGGCGCAGTTTGCGCAGTCAACTTCGATTTTATATATTTTTTTCATCGTAAAACACCTTTCCTGTCACATAATATCTCGATTAAGCGCTTGTTTAATCGTCCTGTTTATGATATGATCAAAACGACCAAAAGTCAATGCGCTCGGAGCAATGCGTACCAAACGGGCGAAATAGATTTCCAAACAGCACAATTAGGAGAAAAATATGACGGAATTTACATTACCCCACCAGCATGGTGAAAAAAATATCCAAAGCATACGCTCAGAACTGGCCCAAACCACAGGCTTTGAAGAAACCTCTGCCATATTCAAACAGTTGAGTGATCCGACAAGACTGCAGATTTTCTGGATACTTTGCCACCACGAAGAATGTGTGATCAACATTGCGGCCTTGCTGGATATGTCCAGTCCTGCTGTCTCTCACCACCTTCGCTCCTTGCATGAGAGCGGATTGATTGCCAGCCGGCGGGACGGCAAAGAAGTGTATTACAGGGTTTCCGATACAGAAGGCTGTGATTTGATCCATAAAACTGTAGAACAGATCATGGAAATTGCCTGCCCGAAAAGGAAGGTGGATTATAGCGGCTCTGCTGAGGATGTTATTCAGAAAATACACGATCATATGACGCAGCATCTGTCGGACAGGATAACCATCGAAGATTTATCGAGACAGTTTTTAATGAATCCCACTACACTGAAAAAGGTTTTTAAAGAGGTCTATGGAACCTCCCTTGCCTTGCATATGAAGCAGCACCGTATGGAAAAAGCGGCAGAGCTGTTAGTGCGTACAGATCTGAGCATTTCCCAGATCGCGCTGGCGGTTGGCTACGAAAGTCAAAGCAGGTTTACGGCTGCATTTAAAGATGCATTTGATACGCTGCCCACGGCATATCGGAAGAAAATGCAGGATAAACGCAAGTAAAGCGACGCTTTTTACAACCGTACGGATTGCGGTGATCGGAAGCTGACAAAATATCGGGATCGGTGCGATGTGTTGAATTATTCGCTGCCGTGTGGTATATTCCAACTGAAGACACATCGGTATTTCGTCCGTAATTGATTGGCGGCAACTGTCAAATACAGGGAATTGGGGAATGATTTATGGAAATTCAAACAAACTGCAAATGTGGGAAAACACACATTTTTACCTCTGAGGTGATCGTAAAAGAGGGGGCGCTGCAGGAGCTTCCCGGCTTACTGGAGCGGTACAATGCCAAAAAGGTGTTTTTGATCGCAGATCAAAATACTTATGAGGCGGCGGGAAAAACTGTCCGGCAGATTATTGAAAGTCAAGTTAAGGTCGCCAGCTGTATTTTCAGCGAGGAAGGGTTAGAGCCGGACGAATATAGTGTGGGCAGAGCGGTTATGTATTATGAAGCAGACTGCGATGTGGTTATTGGCGTTGGTTCCGGTGTCATCAATGATATCGGAAAGATCGTGGCCAATGTGGCCGGCAAACCCTATTTTATTGTAGGCACAGCGCCGTCTATGGATGGCTATGCCTCGGCAACTTCTTCTATGACAAGAGATGGTCTGAAGATCTCTCTGCCCAGCAAGTGCGCCGATGTGATTATCGGGGATCTGGATGTGCTGTGTCAGGCACCTGCCAAGATGATGGCATCCGGTTTGGGCGATATGCTGGCCAAATATGTGAGCATCTGCGAGTGGCGGATTGCCAATTTGATCACCGGAGAATACTATTGTGAAGACATCGCCCAGCTTGTGCGGGAGGCGCTGAAAAAATGCGCAGAAAACGCAGATGGCCTTTTAAAACGGAAAAAAGAAGCCGTAAAGGCGGTTTTTGAGGGACTGGTGATCGGCGGCGTGGCAATGGCCTACGCCGGTGTTTCCCGTCCGGCCTCCGGCGTGGAGCATTATTTCAGCCATGTTTGGGATATGCGGGGCGTTGCGTTTGGAACGCCGGTGGATTTTCACGGTATTCAGTGCGCAATCGCGACTTATCACGCTATAAGGCTATATGAAATGGTGAAGCAGCAAACACCAAACTATGAAAAAGCCAACGCTTATGTGATGGCATTTGATCAAAATGCCTGGGAGCGGACTCTCCGCGATTTCCTCGGCAAAGGTGCAGAAGCTATGATTGCTCTGGAGAAAAAAGAGGGCAAGTACTGCAAAGACAAGCATCCCGCCCGCTTCCAAATCATTGCGGAAAACTGGGATTCCATCGTAAAAATCATAGAGGAAGAATTGCCGCCTGCTGAGGAGATTGCCCGGCTGCTTGCCGCCATCGGCATATCCACGGACTTTTCAGCAATAGGCATCGATACGGCTTGTGCCCGTACCACCTTTATGGCGTCCAAGGATATTCGGGATAAATATGTCTTATCCCGTTTGGCTTGGGATTTGGGCATTCTGGATCTGCTTGCCCAACAAATCTAAATTGGAAACTGAAGAAACCGTAAAACAGGGCGCAGGCAGCTGCTAAAACTGCCTGCGCCCTGTTTTATCCAATCATAAAACTCATAAAAATATCACTTTTTTTGATAATACATTCTGAAAGCATATTGACAATAATTACAAAAAACAATATAATTAAGTTGATTTCTTTGCATATAGTTTACAAAAAACGGCACCGGATACATCGATCCGCTTTTTCAAAACTGATTTGCGATAAAAAAAGGTAAGAAATAATTGCAGCGCCTGTGCAGGCGCGAGATGAGCAATAGAAAAAGTTGAAAGGATTGGTAGAGAAATGAGAGTTAAGAAAATCCTGTCTATGGTACTTTGCCTTTGTACGGCTCTGTCATTGCTGGTGGCAATGGCAATCACTTCCAGCGCAACGGCACAGAGTGTGGAAACAATGACCTACACCGGCTCCTTTTCCCAATGGAAGGATATTGCGGGTGAATTCAAGGCGATTAGCGTAACGGCCAAGAACTATCTTCCTATGGCGCAGAGCGCTGAAAAAAGCGGAAAATGCGGCTATTCCATAGTTTTGCGTATTACTATGGACAACGGCAAATTCTATGCCTTCCGTATTATCAACGATACCGCTGTCCGCTATGCCTATAGCCGCTTTGGCGCAGATGGCGCAGCAACCGGCTGGGATGGCCGGACCTGGGTTGATTCCAAGGACTCCGCAGCAACCGGTTTGATCAACGGCAACGGTGCAGCCTTTAAGGTTGAGCGTACCGCAGCTAATGTCCTGACTGTTAGCATCAACGGCACAGTTCTGGACACCTATACCATGGAAGGTGTCACCTCCAGCAACAAGGTTGTGTCTGTGGGTTTGAAGCATTATGGCAACCCTGCAAGCAGCAGCTATGTGGTAAAAGTGCCCGTTGTGGCAACTTATGCCCGTTCTCTTGTCAAAGTTTCCATTGCCAGCGCATCCAACGGTAAAGTTACTGCCGACAAGACTTCTTACCGCGTAGGCGACACGGTTACTTTGAAAGTTACCCCGAATAGCGGTTATGCTTATAAAACCTTGAAGCTTAACGGCACGAGCGTAAGTCCCAATACCAGCGGCGTTTATAGCTTTGTGGCCCAGCAGACCACCAATGAGGTCGCCGCAACCTTTACAAAGGCTGTGTTTGCAGAAAGCTCCACAGATAAGTGGAACCTGGTTCACCAGGGCGCAGGCAAGCTGGTTATGTCCAGCCATACCTCCGGCGACAGCGGCTGGCTGAAGCCTCTGAGCAATGTCAGCGACATCACCACCACCGTTCGGGACTATTATCCTACGGCAAAGAATTTCTCCATGATCTACAAGTTCACTTTCTCCAACGGTGAAATTCTGAGCCTTCGTTTGAACGGCACAGATTCCGATGGCAAGTACAGAATCCAGACTATGAGCGGCTCAACATTGGCAGAAGCCTGGAAGAGCTACTATACTCTGACTGACGCCCAGATCACCAAGGTGAAAAACAGCGGCATCAAGTTCCGGGTTGCAATCGAAGGGTCCAATGCTGTTGTATATCTGGACGGCACACAGGTTTGTTCCATCGATCTTTCCAAGATCGTAGCAACCGGCAAGGCAAGCTATGTCAAGAATATGCCCGTATCCCTGGAGCTGAGAATGGACGGCAATCTGAATAAGAGCGTGACCATTCCGTTCCAGATGACCAATTCCATTAAGCCGATTACGATTACCATTCCTGCCGCTTCCAACGGCAAGGTAACTGCCAGCAAGACCAGCTGCGAAGGCGGCGAGACCATCAAGCTGACAGTCACGCCCAACAGCGGTTATGCTTATAAAACCTTGAAGCTTAACGGCACGAGCGTAAGTCCCGATACCAGCGGCGTTTATAGCTTTGTGGCCCAGGAGAGCACCAACGAGGTCACCGCAACCTTTACCAAGGCTGTGTTCGCAGAAAGCACCACAGATAAGTGGAACCTGGTTCATCAAGGCGCAGGTAAGCTGGTTATGTCCAGCCATGCCTCCGGCGACAGCGGCTGGCTGAAGACGCTGAACGACACCGATGATGTGACCACTACGGTTCGGGATTATTACCCCACGGCAAAGAATTTCTCTATGATCTACAAGTTCACCTTCTCCAACGGTGAAATTCTGAGCCTTCGTCTGAACGGCACAGATTCCGACGGTAAGTACAGAATCCAGATCATGGATGGCTCGACGCTTGCAAAGGCTTGGAAAAATTACTATACATTGACCGATGCCCAGATTACCAAGGTGAAAAACAGCGGCATCAAGTTCCGGGTTGCTATTGAAGGCGCCAATGCGGTGGTATATCTGGATGGCACAAAGGTGTGTTCCATTGATCTTTCCAAGGTCGTGGCCACAGGCAAGGCAAGCTATATCCGCAACAAGTCTGCCCGGGTGGAGCTGAGAATGGACGGCAACCTGAATAAGAGTGTGACGATTGCATACACCTTGGCCAATGATGTCAGCTGGACCGGATATCAATTCAAGACCGCCGAGCTGGACCAGTATGTGATCGTTTACGATGCAGACAATGCGGATTATGCCACTTATGCAAAGCAACTGGCTAACCAAATCTCTGCAAAATACGGCAAGACGCTGACCGTGGCACCCGATACAGCTGCAGCTGTCAGCAACTGTGAGATCCTGCTGGGTGATACCAATCGCAGCGATTCTCTGGGCAGAATTATGGAATACTCCGTTACCGTAACCAACGGAAAATTCCGTATCAATGTGGGCGGCTCCTGCTCTGCTGAAAAGGCAATTGCCTATCTTTGCAACAGTGTTTTCACCGGTCAGGCATTGACTCTTTCCAACGGTGAGTATTATAAGACCTCGCTGCTGACAAGCTCCAGCGCCGTCACAAGCGGTACAACAGCCCGCATAATGACTGCCAATGTGCTTGCAGATGCCTTTGCAGGCAGCTCTTACAAGAATGCCAACTACCGGGCAGAGATTTTTGCCGGTGCGTTGGTGGCCTATAAGCCGGACGCATTGGGCCTGCAGGAAACCGACGCCAACTGGAACAAGGTTCTCGATACATATCTGACAAAAATCCAGAAGGTGTACGGCATAACTTATTCCAGATGTATGACCACCTACGAAGGCAAGATCAATTATACTTCCCTTTTGTACCGCTCCGATAAGTTCAAGGTGGAGAATAGCGGCATTAAGGTGTTTAGCTGGTGGAAGGATCTGGGGGCTAACTATGGCTACCATATGCGCAATATCACATGGGCGCAGTTTGCATCTCTGGATAACTCCGGCAAGAAGTTTGTCCTGGCCAACACCCACTGGTCCTATAGAACCGAGCATGCTGACGGCAAGACCTACCTGAAAGGCTCCGGAACTGCCATCGCCGTAAATGAATTGCGGATGCAGTGTGTGAACGAGACCAAGGCATATATGGCGGAGCTGAAGAAAACCTATTCCACCATGCCCATATTCCTGACGGGCGACTTCAATACCTCGCTGCCTTTCTTTACACAATCCGGTTGGACACCCACATCCTATAATGTAATCAGTGAACAGGCCAAAAATAACGGAACCGCTAAGTCCACTGTGCCCACTTCGGGACACTTTGACCACATTTTCGGTACCGGCAGCTATACCATTAAACGGTATGAGTTCTTCAACAATGTCAATCAGCACAGCGTATTGACAGACCATCCCTTCGCTTATGTGGATGTGGCATTTTAAGTAGTTTTCTAAGAAGATCCCAAGCCAGGTGGCTTGGGATCTTCTTGTGTGAATGCGCTATGGGGAGATTATCAAAGTGTGCGGTAGGCTCGCTAAGGATTTGTACCGCATTCCGTCCGGTCATTTGGCTCTGCCTGCGGCATTTTTTGCTTGGTGAATATGGACAAATATATTCTTACTGAAACGAATTGTCCGGGGCGGCGCAGGGAAAAAGCAGTTGCCAAATGGGTGCAGAGTATATATAATGAATATGGAGAAAACAAATACGCATAGAGAGGATGAATGATATGAAACGAATTTTGGCGATTTTGCTTCTGTCGTGCCTGCTGCTGAATACCGGCTGCTGCTGTATCGTAGAAGGCAAGAAAGAACCCGCTGAAGGACCCAATATTACAGAATTTGTGGATGCTCCGGAACAAGTAGAATCCGTCCCGGCAACCGAACCTGATGCAGAGCCGGAACCGGAAATGGTTACGGTATATCTGATCGATGAGATTGTAATGGCGGATAATGGAAGCCTGTTCTTCGAATACGACGAAGAAGGTAATTTGAAGTCGGAAAAAATGTACAGCATTGAAGGGTATCATCTCTACACCAAGCATTACGAAGATCCCGATGAGAACGGTATGCCGCGCAAGATCCGGACGGAATGGATCGAGTATGATACATATTCCACAACCTTATCCTATTTTGCTGACGGCAAGATCGAATATGAGATGTCTGATGAGGATGAATATACCGGCTATCAGTACAGCTACGATCTGAAGGGCGATCTGGTGGAAAAACGGGAGTATTATGAGGGCATTTTGCAAAACATCGTCATCTGTGAATACGACGGCGAAGAATTGACGGCGGTTTATTGCGAGGATGCAAACGGCACGCCGGTGTATGAAGCCAAGCTTGAAAACGGCCGCATTGTGGAAAAATTCTTCCTGGATCCGGATTATCCCAGCGCCTATATATATGCCTATGACGAAAACGGCAATCTGCTTAGCCAGGAGTACACGGCAGACGGAATGCGTATGGTCGTATCTATGTATAGCTATAAAACCATCGAAGTGGATTATGACCGGGCGCAGTACTTGCTGAAGCAGCAAAATTATATACTTTCTGTGCTTTAAAAGGTGGCACCGGGAAAAAGCAGTTACGGAGGATAACATATGACCCAAATTGCAATGAAAGAATGCGTGATCCGCGGTGTGGATTTTGTGAACAATATTTCCGGCGTGGAATCGATGGAAATCGGTGCGCAGGTGGATTCCCGGGTGGACTACAGTGAGCGCGAACCGGAATGTAAATGCACATTTTCCCTGACGGTCAGAAATACCGGTGATCGGGAACTGATCAAGATCGTGGTCCGTATGGAAGCCATCTATGCCTTCATAGGCGAAGATAAACGGGATATCCATATCAAAATCAACGAAGAACTGTTCTCCCGGGCAAAAGGAACAGCCTGTGCGATGTGCGGTGTGGTAGGCTTGCCGCCCATGGCAATTCCCCCCATTTCTTTTGCGGATTCCCAGATGGTAGAGGTATCCCAAGACCGTCCCACGATTCATTGAAATAGATTTACGCAAAAACCTCACACCCGTATAAGGTGTGAGGTTTTTGTCAGTCAAATCTCGGTAAATTCGTAGGAATATGCAACGCTGCCGTTGTCGTATGTGTAGAGGATGCGTCCGTCGGGGGTGAGTTCCTTTTGAAAGCTGGCAAAATCCTTGCTGTGCTTCATGCGGACAAAATCATCCGTGCTTTGAAGTTCTGCTTCTTCAAAGAAGGTCTGAGGACGGGAAGAGCCTGCGCAGGCATTGAAATACTTTGCTACAATCTCATATTCTTTCATAATTGCACATCCTTAAATATATTCAAGATTAGGCTTGTAGGGATTGTTTGATTTCCGCTGCAAATAATTCAGGCGCATCAATTTGCGGTGAATGACCGCATTTGTTGAGAACTACCAATTCTTTTGACGGTGCGGTAATTGCATCGTAATACTCGCGAAGCAGCTCGACGCGGCAATGTTTATCGTGTTCTCCGGAGATGAAGAGCATCGGCACGGAAAAGGTAAGGCCTGCATCGTAAGTATTGGCAGTCAGGGTAAAATCCAAAAGTTGTTTGTTTTTGGCGTAATGACCTTTTGTGCTTAACATTTGCAACAGCCAACGAATGTCGTCAAATGCCAATTCCGGTGATGACAGCAAAAACTGAAGCCGACTATTTTTGGCGTCGGTAATATTTTCCACAAAACAAGGCAATGCCAATCGCTGAAAATTCATAAGGCTTTCCAAAGAAAAATGCTCCTGCATCCGCTGATATGCCTTGCTCAGTTGATCCACCTTTTTTTGATCGGAAGAACACAAAACGAGAAGTTCGTTATAGTTAATGCGCTGTGTGTTGATGATGGAAACGGATTGACCGACGCCGATGTATTTTTCCACTTTTTGGGGATATGCAGAAATATAATAAATTCCGAGAAGCGAACCGTAGGAATGGCCCAGTATGATCAGCTTGTCTTTTTGAAAGCGATTGCACAGATAATGGACCATAGCATCCACATCTTTCAGAGCCTGTTGAAAATCAGCAGTTTTATTCTTGAAATCGATTTTTTTGTTTTTATAGTAGGTTCTACCGCAGCCTCTTTGATCCCAGCAAACATATGTAAAATCATCACGGATACACTGTGCAAATTCATATGTAAAAATAGTATCGGGACTTGCCGGACCACCGTGAAGATTCAAAATGACTGGATTGCTGGTATCGTTTCCTCGGATGCGAACATACTGATCTTGCCCGTTGATTCGCACAAAAATTTTCTCATCGATTCCGTTGGGAGAACATATTCTGTATTTGTCCTTCATTTTTCAATTCCCCCCCGCTAATTCTATTATGGGTAACGCCTAAATGGAAGCGGTCTGAACTGCATTCTACCATAAAAATGTTCTGTTTTCAATACGGCTTTTCATACTTATATCGACTTGGCGCATACTATGGTTGGTGATAAATATGGATTCAATTTGGACAAAAGACGGAAAAATGCCTCGGTTTCCCCGGCAGGAGGGGGAAATGCGTACCGATGTGCTGATCATCGGCGGTGGACTGGCGGGACTGCTGTGCGCCGAAAGACTGACCCGGGCGGGTGTGGATTGCTTGCTGATCGAAGAAAACCGGCTGATGCAGGGTGTCAGCGGGCGGACTACCGCCAAGCTGACTTCCCAGCACGGACTGATTTACGGCAAACTGCTGCGCACCCTTGGGGCGGAAAAGGCAAAAGCATATTGGAAAGCCAACAGCAAAGCGGTATCAGAGCTTAGCAAGCTGGCACAGCAGGCGGATTGCGATTTTCAGATTCAAAGCAGCTTTCTGTATTCCACAGGCCAAACACAAAAGCTGCAAAAGGAAATGGAAGCCTACGAACAGTTGGGAATTCCAGCCCGGTGGCGGGAGGAATTGCCGTTGCCATTTCCGGTTTCCGGCGCACTGGAATTTTCCAACCAGGGGCAGTTTCACCCGTTGAAGCTGGCATCTCATATTGCCGATGGCTTGAAGATTTACGAAAATACAAAGGCAGTGCAATTTCTCGGCAATCGGGTGCAGACCTCCCGGGGAATGATTCAGGCGGAAAAGATTATTGTTGCTACCCATTTTCCCTTGCTCAACAAGCACGGCGCTTATTTTTTGAAGCTGTATCAGCAGCGGTCCTATGTGGTGGCCCTGGAGAATGTGGCACCGGTGGACGGAATGTACCTGGATTGCCAAGAAAACGGTTTGTCAGTTCGCAGCGCAGGGAAGTGGCTACTGCTGGGGGGCGGCGGTCACCGCACCGGCAAACAGGGGCTGGGATGGAAGCTGCCGGAATCAGCAGCGGAAAAATACTATCCTGAGGAGCAGGTTGCTGCCCGCTGGGCGACCTAGGACTGTATGAGCCTGGACGCTATGCCCTATATCGGCCGGTACAGCGGTGCTACCCCCAATCTGTTCGTGGCGACAGGATTTGGCAAGTGGGGGATGAGCGGGTCTATGCTTTCGGCAATGATCCTGACAGATATGATCCGGGGCGTGGAAAACCCTTATGGGGAGCTGTTCTCCCCGTCGCGGAGTATGCTGCATAAGCAGCTTCTGCAAAACGGCGTGGAAACATCACGCAGCCTGCTGCGGCCAACAAAACCCAGATGCCCTCATCTTGGCTGTGCGCTGCATTGGAATTCGGCAGAGCATTCCTGGGACTGTGCCTGCCACGGCTCCCGGTTTGACGCTCAGGGCAAGCGGCTGAATAACCCGGCAACGAATGATCTGAAGAACCCGCCTCCGCAATAACACAAAAAGCCTGAGATGGGTCACCCCCCACCTCAGGCTTTTTATGCACAAATATTATGCTTGCATTTTGTGACAGATTACCATTGCAAAATGTCTGGGGATGGCGTATAATATACGAATGGAAAAATATACATTTTCGCAAAGGAGAATGACTATGCACAAAAGAACGTATGCAAAAAGATTGCTGAGCTTTGTGATGGCATTGGTCATGGTTCTGAGCCTGCTGCCTATGGGCACATTTGCGGCTGAGGGAACCCGGACAATCTATCTCAATGCCGGCGGCAACGGTCTGTGGGATCAGGCCAATGCCTGGTTTGACGCGTGGGTATGGGGTTCTTCCCAGGCAGATGCCTGGTACACCTTTACCGATGAAGATCACGACGGGGTCTATCAGATCGAGATTCCGGAAGATGCCACAGGCATGAAGATCCTGCGTAAGGATCCTGCCAGCAAGGCACACGACTGGAACAAATGGAATGAAACCGGCGATCTGACCCTTGGCACCAACAATATGTACACCATCACCGGTTGGAATGCCAACGACGGCAAATGGTCCGAATTTACCGGCGTCACCTACACCATCGCCGGTACGATCAGCCCTGCCGGATGGGTACCTGCCGATGGCGAAAAGCTGACCGAGAAGGACGGCGTATATTCCTATACATACACCGATGTGGCCAAAGGCACCTACGAATTCAAGGTTGTCCGAGATGCCAACTGGAGCGCAGCCTGGCCCTCCAGCAACTATGAAGTAACGGTTGAAGAGGACGGCTGCAGTGTGACGGTCACTTTCAATCCTGCAACCCAGGAAGTGAAGGCTACCGTAGAAGCTCCCGCCACCAGCTTGACTGTTTACTTCCGTAACGACTGGCTGTGGACCACACCCCGTATCTACGCCTGGGGCGGCGATGCGGCTTACACCTGGCCCGGCGAGGAAATGACCAAGGTAGATACCGTTTCCACAGAATACGGCGACCGGGATGTCTATAGCGCAGAGCTTCCTCTGAATGTGACCGGTTTCCTGTTCAACGGCCCGGAAAACGGCAATCCCTCCAACACCCAGCAGACTCCCGATGTGACCACCATCAAAGATGGCGCAGCGTACTATATCTACTGGGATAATGCCAATAAGGTAGGCGAATTTACCTATCCCGAAGGCAGCAATCCCGGTGGCGGGGAAGAACCGGAGGATCCCGGTGTATCCACCGATGTGGAGTACGCCGCAACCTTCCATTTTGCCAACACATTGGGTTGGGGCGCTATCAACCTCTATACCTGGACCCAGGGCGGTGCAAACCCCACCGGCGCATGGCCCGGCAGTGCGGTTGCCCAGGGTGCGGACGGTTTCTATACCGCAACTGTTACCTACAAAGCACCTGCAAACCAGGGATTGAACTTCATTTTCAACAATGGCGGCACGCAGACCGTTGACCTGGCTCTGGATGCCAGCGCCTTTGACAGCAATCACAAGGCAGAGGTCTGGGTGGTGCTGAGCGACCAGACCGACGGAAAGTATAACGCCGAGATCTACAATACCGGCGATGCCATTGCCGTCAGTCCCGTTGTCCAGGATAATTCTGTTACCTTCCAGTACAAGGCTCCCGGCGCTTCTTCTGTAGAGGTTCGCGGCACAATGTGCGGCTGGGGCGACGGCGAGGGCGTAGCTATGACCAAGAACAGCTACGGCATCTGGAGCGTGACCATCAACAATATCTCTGCCGGTATCCACGAATACAAGTTTGTGGCCGACGGTGCTTGGGTTACCGACCCTCTGAACACCTGGCAGGAGAACGGCAACAGCGCATTTTTGATCAGCGATCCTTCCAAGGATGTCAACCTGGTCAAGGTGATTGTCCACTATAACCGTACAGACGGCAACTACAACAATTGGAATCTGTATATGTGGAACGAAAACGGCGCCAAGCAGTATAACTTTACTCCCGGCACCGGCGAAGTGACCACTACCATTGCCGTGGCAGGCCGCAGCACCCAAAGCGTAAACTTTAAGGTTCGCAAGAGTGTGGGCAGCAACCAGTGGGCAGCGGAAGAAGCCCAGGTCACCGTAGATCTGAGCACCATCGTATCTGGTACGATCCATGTCTATACCGGCGGCAAGTACGCCAACAATCAGACTATGGAAAACGATGTGGTCTTTGCCAATAAGATCTCTGATGTGCAGTTCGACTACGAGAAAAACACCGTTACCATCGTAACCAACAAAGCAGTCAAGAACCCGCAGACTGCCTTTGGCCTTACCAAGGATGGCGGCAAGGCAAATTGGACTTATGACAGCACAGCCTCCGGCAGCGGCAAATATGTATTTGCGCTGGAAAATGCGCCTTCTCTGTCCGAACTGTACCGCTATACGGTTCGCTTCTATGAGCAGGCAGAAAAGTTCCATGATGTGGATTACACCATTGGCATTGACACCGTCTATGCCACCGATAAATTCGCTGCCGAATACACCTACACTGGCTCTGATCTGGGCGCTAACTGGACAGGCAGCAGCACCACCTTCCGCCTGTGGGCACCTACCGCCGAAAGCGCATCCGTTGCTCTGTATGCCACCGGCAGCGACAGCGAAGAAGGCGCTGCCGCGCTTGGCACCTTTGCAATGAGCAAGGATGTCAACGGTACTTGGATTGTCACCATCAAGGGCGATCTGCGTAATGTTTACTATACCTACAGCGTCAAGGTGAATGGCAAGACCATTGAGGCTAACGACCCCTATTCTCAGGCAACGGGCGTCAACGGTAAGCGTTCCATGGTGGTAAACCTGGACAGCACCGACCCCGACGGCTGGGAAAATGACACCAACCCCAATCCTGTCACCAGCCAGACCGATGCTGTGATTTACGAGCTGCATATCCGTGACTTCTCCATTGATGCCAGCTCCGGCGTCACCGAGGCAAACCGGGGCAGATACCTGGCCTTCACCGAGCAGGGCACTACCGTAAAGGGCGAGGGCAAGATCTCCACAGGTATTGACTATCTGAAGAATTTGGGTGTTACCCATGTGCATCTGCTGCCTATGTATGACTACGCCTCCGTGGATGAGAGCGGCAGCGGCGGCTACAACTGGGGTTACGATCCTCAGAACTACAATGTTCCCGAGGGCAGCTACTCCACCAATCCCTACGACGGCAATGTGCGTATCAACGAAGCCAAGCAGATGGTGCAGAGCCTGCATAAAAACGGCATCAGCGTAGTTATGGACGTGGTGTATAACCATGTTTACGATGCAAGCACCTTCAGCTTCAACCAGATCGTTCCCGGCTATTTCTCCCGTGTGGATTCCAACCGCTCCGGCTGCGGCAACGATACCGCCTCCGAGCGTGAAATGGTCCGCAAGTATATCGTCGAATCCGTCCTGTACTGGACCGAGGAGTACCATATTGACGGCTTCCGTTTTGACTTGGTCGGCCTGCTGGATGTGCAGACCATCAACCAGATCATCGAAGAAGTTCACGCGGTTCGCCCCGATGTGATCTTCTACGGCGAAGGCTGGGATATGGACAGCACCAACAAAGAACCCGGTACCGAAATGGCAAAGCAGGGCAATGCTTCCAAGACCCCCGGCTTTGCATACTTCTCCGATAATATGCGTAACCTGCTCGCCGGCGACAACGGCAAGAGCACTGGTTTTGTTTCCGGCGCTGCCGGCCAGGAAAGCGCTTTGGTCAGCAACTTTATGGCTCGCCCCTGGTGGACAGATAATCCCAACCAGGTTGTGCAGTATGCCTCCTGCCACGATAACCATACCTTGGCAGACAAGCTGATCATCTCCACCGGTAAGAACAAGCTGGACAGCACAATTATTAAAATGAATAATCTGTCCGCTGCCATCTATATGACATCCCAGGGCATCCCCTTCATCCACGCAGGTGAAGAGATCCTCCGGGAAAAGCTGGATGCCAACGGCAACCGCATTGAAAACAGCTACAATTCCTCCGATAAGGTCAACCATATCGCCTGGTACAATCTGGATAATTCCATTTATCAGAACAATGTGGCCTACTACCAGGGCCTGATTGCCTTCCGTAAGGCCCACCCGGCTCTGCGTGTGGATAATGCTAAGGCTGTCAGCAATGTGGTGTTCAACCAGTCCGCTGCCAACAATCTGGTCTCCTTCTGGATCGACGGCAGGGAAGTGGCAGGGGAAACCCACGACAGCATCTATATTATCTTCAATGCAAGCAGCGGCGCCCGTTCTGTGGAACTGCCCGAGGGTAAGTGGCAGATCTGCGTCAACGGCACTAAGGCTGGCACAGAGGCTCTGGATACCGTTTCCGGTACTGTCAATGTAGCCGGCATCAGTGCGCTGATCCTGGTGCAGGAAGAAAGCACCCAGGAGCCTACACCTCCCGCACCCAAGTCCAATGTGGCCTTGCCCGGCAGCTTCAATGGCTGGAACACAGCTACCTTTATGGACTTTGCTGAAAACAGCACAACCGTGACTACCTTGACCCTGTCCTTGCCGGCCGGCGAGTATGAATTCAAGGTCAAAAACGGCGATACCTGGCTGGGTAACGGCGGCACGATTAACGACAGCACAGACCAGCCTTGGAAGATGGATTCCTATGCAGGCAACTGTAAGCTCCAGGCTGCCGGCGGCGCTTATACTTTCACCTATGATACCGTAACCGAAAAGCTGACCGTGACTTACGATCCCAACGGCGGTGACTTCGGCAGCGCTGAGGATTACTACCTCTACGGCTGGATCAACGGCGCTGACTATGCCACCGGCATTGAAACCGGCGATCTGAAGTTCGATGAGGACGGAAAGCTCACCACTACCTTCGCATCCGACAGTTATGTCTGCGTGAAGAACGGCGACTCCACAGAAAAGTATATGACCAAGGGTTGGCTGGGCAGCGTAACCGAAGCTGTGATGTATAATGTCGCAGGCATGAGCGATGTGACCGGCTACGATAAGCTGATGGTCCCCGGCGGCAGCGAAGTGACCTTCACTTTGGTCCACAATGACGACGGCACCGTAACCCTCAGCTACACCATCAATGTACCCGCTGTTGTAGATGGTACCGGTGTTCAGGACGGCGTGACCCTGCACTGCTGGAACTGGTCCTTTGCTGAGATCGAAAAGAATATGGCAACCATCGCCGCACAGGGCTACAGCGCAATTCAGACCTCTCCCATTCAGCCTCTGAAGGAAGCAACCAATCTCTCCTACAATTCTGTGGGCGGCAACTGGTGGGTCTATTATCAGCCTGTTGATTTTGTGATCGCTGACGATTCCGGCAATGCGCTGGGCACCAAGAAGGAACTGCAGAGCATGATCAACACCGCCCATAAGTACGGTGTGAAGGTTATCGTGGATGTGGTCGCAAACCATTTGGCTAACACCAAGGGCAATGACCTGTCTAAGGAAATCCCCGAGTATCTGCGGGATACTGCCTACTGGCACGATATCACCGTCAATACCACCAACTGGAACGACCGCTATGATGTCACCCAGCACTGTATGGGTGGACTGCCGGATCTGAATACCGGCAACGAGGATATCCAGCAGTTTGTTCTGGAGTTCTTGAAGGATTGCGTAGATATGGGTGTGGATGGCTTCCGTTTCGACGCAGCTAAGCACATTGAAACGCCTATGGACGATGTTTCCTTCGCCAGCGACTTCTGGCCCACCATTGTAGGCGGGGCAGAAACCTATGCGGATGAAAAGTACGGCAAGGACCTGTATATCTACGGCGAATTGCTCGATACCACCGGCGGCGTCGGCCTGTCCGCCTATACCCAGTATATGGCCATCACCGACAACTCCTGGGGCAACTCCCTGCGTAAGAACATCGAAGCCGACAAGGCAGCGCTGTCTGCCGGCTACGATAAGGCTGCGGATGCATCTGTGCTGGTTCTGTGGGCAGAGTCCCACGACACCTATATGACCGACGATGCTTATCTGCATTCCGGAAATACTTCCCTTGCGGATATCCAAAAGACTTGGGCGCTGGTGGCTGCCCGTGCCGATGCTATGGGCCTGTATTTTGCCCGTCCCGAGAGCCTGGAGCAGGCCATCGGTGTGGCATCTGTTACCGGCTGGGCCGACCGTGAGGTTGCTATTATCAACCGCTTCCACAATACCTTCGCCGGCCAGGACGAAGTCGTTTCCAACGAAAACGGCGTTTCCTATGTGGAGCGCGGCACCACCGGTGCTGTGCTGGTGCTGGCAAAGGCAACCGCAAGCAGAAGCAGCGAGATCTCCGTGACTGCCCATGCATTGGCTGACGGTCAATATACGGAGCAGATCACCGGCAACATCTTTACTGTGGCAAACGGCAAGATCACCGGCCAGATCGGTGACAGCGGCATTGCGGTTTTGTGCAACGAACTGGAAGAACAGACCCACAAGATCACTGTGGAGCAGTCCAAGGGCGGCAAGGTAGAACTGAGCACCGAGGAGCCTGCAGTTGGCCAGAGCGTTACCATCACAGCTACTCCCGATGAGGATAAGCAGGTGGATAAGGTTCAGGTCACCGACAGCAATGGCAACGAGGTTGCTGTTAAGAAGAACAGCGACGGCACCTACAGCTTCACGCAGCCCGACAGCGATGTGACTGTGAAGGTCACCTTTGCGGACCAGAGAGATCCCAGCTCGCCTCCCACCGGAGATGAGATCCTGTGGCCTTCTGCTGTGCTGATGGTCCTGTCGGCAGCGGCAATCGTAATGCTTACCCGTAAAAACCGCAAAAAAGAAATCATCTGATTAACCCCACCGGGGGATGGCTGAATCGGCTGTCCCCCGGTATTTTTTGCCACAAAAACAATCCCCGTTTTTGCAATGCGGATATTGTAATTTGGTCGGTGCTGTGGTATGTTATAAGATGGACTAAAAGAGAGGAACATACCTATGAACGATATGAAAAATTTTGGTTTTCGACATAAATCCGGCATCATCATGCCGGTGAGCAGCCTTCCGGGAAAATACGCCATTGGAAGCCTGGGGAAACCTGCCCACGATTTTTTGGATTTTCTGGATGCCACCGGTCAGAAATGCTGGCAGGTGCTGCCGCTGAATCCCACATCCTATGGTGACAGTCCCTATCAGTCCCCGGCGTCGGCGGCGGGCAATCCCTATTTTATCGACCTGGAGATTTTGGCACAGCAGGGACTTTTGACCCGGCAGGAACTGGCAGAGCAGAAGCATATAGCCCAGCGTGTGGATTACGGCTGGCTGTGGAACACCCGATTTTCGGTGCTGCGCCTTGCTTACAGCCGTTTTCAGCCGGATCGCAGCTACCGGGCCTATGTGAAAAAGAATGCCGGTACACTGGAAGATTATGCGCTGTTTATGGCGCTGAAGCATCATTATAATTATAGCTGCTGGACAGACTGGAAGCCGGAGCACCGGTGTTACGCCCAGGCAGTAACTTGCGCACCGGAATTTGAGCAGGAAATGGATTTCTGGCGCTGGTGCCAGTATGAATTTGACCGCCAGTGGCAGGCAGTACTCCGCCACGCCCACGAAAAAGGAATCACCGTCATTGGCGACCTGCCAATCTATGTGGCTCACGACAGTGTGGATGTTTGGGCATCTCCGGAGCAATTCCTGCTGACAGAGGACGGCACACCTACGGTGGTTGCCGGCTGTCCCCCTGACGGCTTTACGCCGGACGGTCAGCTTTGGGGCAATCCCATCTACGACTGGCAGCGCCAGGAGCAGGAGGGATTTGCTTGGTGGCTGCGCCGGGTGGGCAATGCCTTTGCTCGGTATGACATTTTGCGAATCGACCATTTCCGTGGCTTTGCCGGCTACTATAATGTCCCCTTCGGAGATGCCACCGCCCGCAATGGCAAATGGGATCCGGCACCGGGTAAGGCGCTGTTCCGCACCCTGCGGGAGAAGTTCCCCAAATCAAAGATCATTGCCGAAGACCTGGGATTCATCACCCCGGATGTGATCGAGCTGATGGAGGATACGGGTTTTCCCGGTATGAAGATGCTCCATTTTGCGTTTTATGACGAGGACAGCGAAAATCTGCCCCGGATGTACGCCAATGCAAATTGCGTGGTCTATTCCGCTTCCCACGATTCCGACTGCACCTGCACCTGGCTGAAGAACCTACAGGGCGATGGGAAAAAGCGGTTTAACCGGGAGTGTCCCAGAAATCCCAGCCAGCATCGTGCCTACGATCTGATTGAATTTGCAATGCGCAGCAAGGCGAACCTGGCTATGGTCCCGCTGCAGGATTATCTGTTGCTGACCAACGAAAAAGGCCGTATGAACGAGCCGGGAACAGCCTCCGGCAACTGGAGCTGGCGGGTCAGTCCCCGTTACGATACCCCCCGGCTGCGGCAAAACATCCTGGAACTGACTGTGAAAAACAAACGCAGTAAATAGAAAGAGGAGGAACTATTATGCAGAAAATGCGAAAGATTTTGACCGCTATTTTGGCCTTGACTATGGTGCTGTCCCTGGCAGCCTGCGGCAAACCCGCAGAAGAGGTGACAGAACCGACCCCCACAGAGCCTTCTGCCCCAGAAGTGACGGAATACACCCAACCGCTTTTGGATGGATACAATCAAATCACTTTCTACTATAACCACCCCGACGGCTATGAAAACTGCGATATGTGGATTTGGTTCCCGGAGCAGGCCGGTAAGGGTCACCTGTTCCAGGAATGTGAATACGGCGGTAAGGTTGTCGTAGATGTGCCTGAGGGCATTGAAGAGGTAGGCTTTATTGTCCGCAGAGACTGCTCCGAACCCGGCGGCAGCGCCTGGGGCAGCGCAACCAAAGATTTTGAACAGGACCGTTTCGCCAAAATTGAAGGTCGGGAGACCTTCGTGTATCTCAAAACCGGCGACGGCAATCAGTACATCAGTAAAGACGGAGGAAAAACATTGGATATGGCTAAGAAATTCACCATTGCGGGAATGACCGATCAATATACTATCAAATACAATATCGTTCCCGAAACCACCATTACCGACCTTTCTCAGATCCAGGTCTATGCCGGCGACCGTCAGGTAGCGGTCAAGAACCTGTCCTGCCTGGGTAAGGCAGCAAGCAGCGGCGTTGTGGAGCTGGAGGAAGAGCTGGATCTTTCTGCCAATTACCGCATCTGCATCGACGGCTACGGCGAAAAGACCGTAGTTCCCACGGATATTTTTGACAGCCAGTATTTTGCCGACCAGTACCATTACGACGGCAACGATTTGGGCGCTGTCATCAGCGGCAATACCACCACCTTTAAGGTGTGGGCGCCCACTGCATCCAAGGTAGTGCTGAACCTGTTTGAAGCCGGTGACGGCGTGGATGCTTATAAAAATGTGGAAATGACCAAGGGTGATAAGGGCGTGTGGAGCCATACCGAGTCCTGCGGTCACGGAACTTACTATACCTACACCGTGACCACCGCTGTGGGCACCCAGGAGGCTGTGGATATCTATGCCAAGGCAGCCGGTGTCAACGGCAACCGGGGCATGGTGGTGGATCTGTCCAAAACGGATCCCAACGGCTGGAACGCCGATAAGGTCGCAGACCCCATTGACCACTACAGCGAAGCGATTATTTGGGAAGTCCATGTCCGCGATTTCTCCAATAAGATCGAAAATTCCCAGTATAAGGGCAAGTACCTGGCATTTACCGAGCAGGGCCTGGTCAATGAATCCGGCAACCCCATCGGCATCGACTATCTGAAGCAGTTGGGTGTGACCCATGTCCACCTGCTGCCCGTATATGACTTTGCGACCATTGACGAGACTACCCCCGAGGATGAGTTCAACTGGGGCTACGATCCCAAGAACTACAATGTACCCGAGGGCAGCTATTCCACCGACCCCTACCACGGTGAGGTTCGTATCCAGGAGTACAAGCAGATGGTCATGGCGCTGCACGAAGCCGGCATCAGTGTAGTTATGGATATGGTTTATAACCATACCTATGACGGCAATTCCTCCTTCAATAAGATCGTACCTTATTACTACTACCGCTACACCTCCACCGGCGCAAACTCCAGCGCCAGCGGCTGCGGCAACGATACTGCTTCCGAGCGGTATATGTTTGGCAAATTTATGGTAGATTCCACCTCTTATTGGGTAGATGAGTACCATCTTGACGGCCTGCGCTTCGACCTGATGGGCCTGCATGATGTGGATACTATGCAGGAAGTGGAAAAGGCAGTTCACGCCATCAATCCCAGCGCTATCATTTACGGCGAAGGCTGGACGATGGGTGCTACTATCGACGGCAGCGCCCAGGCCAACCAGACCAACATCAGCAAAATCACCGCTACCGGCAAGGGTATCGGCGCTGTTGCGGTATTCAACGATGTGATCCGGGACGGTCTGAAGGGCAGCGTCTTTGAAAAGACAGGCCGTGGCTTCATCAATGGCGCAGTCAATGCAAGCTCTGTCAGCGATGTGATCTTCAGTATGAAGGGCGGCGAAGGTGTCGGCCAGGGCTGGAGCGTAAAGGACGCAATGGTCATCAACTATATGAGCGCCCACGATAACAATACGCTGTGGGATAAGCTGCTGCTGTCCAACCCGGAAGCCGACGACGATACCCGTAACCGTATGAATAATCTGGGCGCAGTGGTGGTGCTGACTGCCAAGGGTACTCCCTTCTGGCAGGCAGGCGAGGAAATGCTGCGCACCAAGGATGGCGACGAGAACAGCTACAAGTCCAGCGACGCCATCAACAATATCGACTGGTCTGTGCTCAAAGAGGGTAACCGGGAATACGCCACTATGCTCTACTATAAGGGCCTGATCGAAATGCGTAAGCACTATGATATCTTTACCGATCCCGCAACCGAGGTCATCAGCGCGGAGCAGTTGGGCAGCGGAATTGTGGCAATTACCTTCCAAAAGGGCAATACAAAGGCTCTTGTGCTGCTCAATCCCCATAATACCGCCCTGCCCTATGCGCTGGAGGGAACTTGGAGTCTGGTGGCAACTGCTGACCGGGCAGGCGCAGCGGTCATTGCGGAGGAAACCGGCAGCGTAACCGTGGACGCCATCGGCGCCCGTGTGTATGTGCAGGGATAAGCATATGAAAAATGGCAGAAAACTCCTGTGTGCCGGAGCGGCGGCGGTCATGCTTTTGACCGCCTGCGGCACACCGGCAGCGCCGGAACAGAAGGTATATGATGTGACCAGCGACAGTCTGTATGTGCAGAAGGTTGAAAACCTGAGCGCGGATTTTATTATGGGTATGGACGCATCCTGCGTTCCGGCGCTGGAAAACAGCGGCGTATGCTACTACGATTTTGACGGTACGCAAAAAGATGTTTATGAGATTTTAAGTGCCAACGGCATCAATTATATCCGTGTCCGGGTGTGGAACGACCCCTTTGATGCCCAGGGCAACGGCTATGGCGGCGGTAACTGCGACATTGCCAATGCTGTGGAAATCGGTAAGCGGGCAACCAAAGCCGGCATGAAGCTATTGGTGAACTTCCATTATTCCGATTTTTGGGCCGACCCCGGCAAGCAGCAAGCGCCCAAGGCCTGGAAGGGGATGGATATTGACGAAAAATCCGATGCCCTCTATGAATACACCAAGCAGAGCCTTCAAAAGCTCATAGATGCCGGTGTGGATGTGGGCATGGTGCAGGTAGGCAACGAAACCAACGGTTTCCTCTGCGGGGAAAAAAGCTCGGATTTGGGCGGTTGGCAGCGAATTTGTCAACTGCTCAGCGCCGGTGCTAAGGCAGTCCGGGAGGTCTGTCCCCAGGCGTTGGTGGCGGTGCATTTTGCCAATCCCGAAAAGGCCGACAGCTATGTAAGCTACGGCAAAAACCTGGATTATTACCAGGTAGATTATGATGTATTTGCCTCTTCCTACTACCCCTATTGGCACGGCACGCTGGAGAATCTGGCATCGGTGCTGAACCATATTGCTCAAACCTACGGCAAAAAGGTGATGGTGGCGGAGACCTCCTACGCCTACACCGCCGCAGATACAGATTTCAGCGGCAACACCATCGGTGAGGGCGGCGCGGTGCCGGAATACGCCATGACCCAGCAGGGGCAGGCAAACCTGGTGCGCTCTGTGGTGGATACTGTTGCTAATAAGATGACAAACGGCATCGGCGTGTTCTATTGGGAAGGCACCTGGATCAGCGTCGGCACGGAAAGCTGGGAGCAAAATTCCCAGATTTGGGAGAAATACGGCTCCGGCTGGGCATCGTCCTATGCTGCCGAATACGACCCGGAAGATGCCGGCAAGTGGTATGGCGGCTGCGCCGTGGAAAACCAGGCGTTCTTTGACGAAAAGGGAAATGCCCTGGAATCGCTGAAGGTCTTTGCCCTGGCCCGTACCGGAAATATTGTGGAAAACCAGGCGGACGCCATTGAAGCGACCCATCTGATGCTGGATCTGAACGGTCCTGTGGCGCTGCCGGAGACGGTAAATGCTGTGATGCGGGATAATTCCCGGCAGCAGATCCCGGTGCAGTGGCACGATGTAGATACGGAGGCTATGCGCAACGGCGGCGTTGCGGACTATACCGTAAAGGGAACTGCCGGCGGTATGCAGGCCGTGTGCTATGTTTCCATGGTCAACTATAACTATTTGCAAAACTGGAGTTTTGAAGAAGGCTATACGCCTTGGGTTCATAATCAGATAACCGCATTTGATGAGCTGAACATAGAAGATAAGATCACCGATTCTATGACCGGCACCAAGCACTACCATTTCTGGGGCGCTGCTGCCGATTCGGTGGAATTTACCCTGGAGCAGGAGGTTACCGACCTGCCTGCCGGAAGCTATACCTATTCCATCAGCATTATGGGCGGCGATGGCGGCGCGACCGATATCTATGCCTATGTGAAACGCAACGGCGAGCAAATTGCCACTGCCCCCACCCAAATCACCGTTTATGACGAATGGCATACAGCCACCGTGGAGGAAATTTCCGTAGCGGATGGCGATGTGATTACTGTGGGCATCTATGTCAAGTGCGCCGGTCCCAATGCCTGGGGTAAGATCGATGATGCCAAGCTCAATTCTGTAACGGAGTAAAAAAGTATGAAAAAAATAATATGCATGATGCTGGCTGCCGCCCTTTGTTGCGGTATGGCAGCCTGCGGCAAGACCCCGGATAAACCTGTGGGGGAGATTGCCAGGGAGGTGGATACTATCAACGATAATTACCGCACCTTTTACCAGATCTTTGTAGGCTCCTTCTCCGATTCCAACAACGACGGCATCGGCGACCTGCGGGGCATCATCAACCGCTTTGACTACCTCAACGACGGCAATATCCATTCCGGAAAAAGCCTGGGAGTACAAGGTATCTGGTTGTCTCCTATTTTCTCATCTCCCAGCTACCATAAGTACGATGCCACAGATTACTATAAAGTCGATTGGCGTTTCGGCTCGGAGGAGGATCTGAAAGAGCTGATCGATCTGTGCGAGCAGAGAAATGTGAAGCTGATTCTGGACCTGGTTTTGAACCATACCTCCAGCCGCCACCCCTGGTTCCAGGAGTTTAAGCAGGCTCGGATGGATGGCGATACGGAAAATCCCTATTATGATTTCTATTCCTGCGTGACTACCGCGGAAAAGGTGGGCGGCGTAACCTATCAGAAGATCGCCGGCGTAGATTGCTGGTACGAGTGCAATTTCAGCGGTGAAATGCCGGAGCTGAACTACGACAACCCGGAAGTCAAGCAGGCAGCGGTGGATATTGCCAAGTACTACCTGGATCTGGGAATTGACGGCTTCCGTTTTGACGCGGTCAAGTATATCTACTACGGCGATACCGCCCGCAGCGTGGATTTCTGGAACTGGTATATGGAGCAGCTGAGGGCAATGAAGCCGGATATCTATTGCGTGGGTGAGTGCTGGAGCGGCGACAGCGAAGTGCTGGAGTATTACCCCGCCATGAACTGCTTCAATTTCACCATGGCCCAAGCTGAGGGCGTAATTGCCAGTGCTGCCAAGGGATTCTCCATCTCTAAATACACCAACTATATTGAATCCTATCAGACAAAGGTCTTGGAGAAGAATCCTGATGGTATGGTTATGGGCTTTTTGTCCAACCATGATATGGACCGCATCGCCGGTGCGTTTATCCTGGAAAACAATATGCGTATGGCAGCCAATCTGTACCTGCTTGCCCCCGGCTCACCCATGATCTACTACGGTGAGGAAATCGGCATCCGAGGCTCCCGGGGCGGTGAGAATACCGATGCCAACCGGCGTTTGGCTATGCTCTGGGGCGACGGCGACTACATTCGTGATCCCGTTGGCACTACATACCCCGCTTCCAAGCAGATCACCACCACGGTGGCAGACCAGCTGGCAGACGAGCAAAGCCTGTATCATTATTATTGCAAGCTGATCGCTGTGCGCCATAAGTATCCGGCTATTGCCCGGGGCGTTTATACTGCGATCGATTGCAAGGAGAAGAATTTTGGCGGTTTTGCCGTAGCTTATGAAGGGAAGACCCTGGGCGTGTTCCATAATAACGGCACTTCGGTCATATCCTACGATCTTTCCGAACTGGATACACCGTTTACGGAGCTATATGACTATATCGGCATGGGAGATGCCACTTTAGAGGGCACAATTTTGACAGTGCAGCCGCAGACAAGTGTTGTTCTCGGATGAATGGTTTGTGCATTTTGCACCAACTTCTTGGAGAAAAAGAACAAAGCAGGACAAAATTTGTACATAATATCTCTTGACGGAAAATGAAAAATAAGGCATAATATATTAGCGCGCAATAAGCGCGAAAAAATTTTTCTTAGGAGGAAAAACAATGAAAAAGCTTTTAGCTCTGCTGCTGGCTATGGTCATGGTTATTGGCCTGGTAGCTTGCGGCGAAACCAATGTTGACCCCGAAGTTACTGAGGGCAACGGCCAGTCTGAGGGCGCTCAGCTGGAAGGTACTTATGACATCACTATGTGGGTTTCCGAGATGGACGGCGTTGCTGAGTTGACTCAGGAAATGATCGACGCTTTCGAAGCTGCTAACCCCGGTATCGTGATCAACGCTCAGATCGAGGGCGTTACCGAAGCTGACGCTGGCTCCAAGGTTGTTGCTGACGTTGCTTCCGCTCCCGACATCTTCTGCTTCGCACAGGATCAGCTGGCTCGCCTGGTTCAGGCTGCTGCTCTGGCTGCTCCCGGCAAGAAGGCTGCTGAGAACATCGCTGCTACCAACGACGCCGGTTCTGTTGCCGCTGCTTCCGTTGCTGGCACTCTGTACGCATACCCCATGACTTCCGATAACGGCTACTATATGTACTATGATACCAGCATCATCTCCGAAGAGGATGCTGAGAGCATGGAAGCTATCATCGCTGCTTGCGAGGCTAACAATGTTAAGTTCCGTTATGCTCTGGAGAACGCATGGTACACCGCTTCCTTCTTCTTCGCTACCGGTTGTAAGTCCAACTGGTCCATGAACGAGGATGGCGAGTTCACCTCCGTGGATGACGACTTCAACTCCGCTGCCGGTCTGGCTGCTATGAAGGGCATGCAGAAGCTGGCTCAGTCCACCTGCTACGATTCCAACGCTGATATCTTCACCGACGCTGGTGTTGTTATCACCGGTATCTGGAACGCTAACGCTGCTGCTGAGCACTTCGGCGACAACCTGGGCGCTACCGATCTGCCCTCCTTCGAGGTTGACGGCACTTCCTACCACCTGGGCTCCTACACTGGCAACAAGCTGATGGGCGTTAAGCCTCAGGCTGATGCTAAGAAGGCTGCTGTTCTGTCTCTGCTGGCTCAGTATCTGACCAACGAAGAGTGCCAGATGAAGCGCTACGAGGCATATCAGTGGGGTCCCTCCAACCTGAATGCTCAGGCTTCTGAGGCTGTTCAGGCTAACACCTCTCTGGCTGCTCTGGCTAAGCAGAACAACTTTGGCCAGCCCCAGGGTCAGATCCACGGCTCTTGGTGGGATATCGCCAAGGTTCTGGGCGCTGACGCTAAGGCTGCTGCTGACGATGCAGCTCTGCAGACCGCTCTGGATAACTACAAGGCTGCTATCGACGGTCTGTTCTCCATGACCGAGGAGCAGAAGAACGCTTGGGGCGTTATCGGCGGCATCTGCGGCACTTCTTGGGACACCGACTTTGCTATGACCGAGGATCCCGCTGGCACCTACACCTCCGCTGCTCTGGAGCTGAAGGCTGGCGAAGAGTTCAAGGTTCGTCAGGGCGCTTCCTGGGACGTAAACTTTGGTGTTGAGTTCAACGGCGCTAACATCGTTGTTGAGGCTGACGGCACCTACTACGTTCAGCTGGTATGGGACGGCGCACAGGGCGGCACCGTCACTCTGATCCCTGTTGAATAATAGATAGAATCTGAATTTCATGCGGCGGGGTGCCCCATGGCACCCCACCGTTTTTTACACACAGGCATTGTTAGCCGCTATGCAAGGACAACAGTTGTCTTGTGTAGCGGCTAACAATGCCTGTGTATGTTGGATAGGGGAGTACCTGCCAACGCATTCAGACACCGGAAATCTTTGCCATAGACTTGTTTCCGGCGTTATTTTATTATTCAAAAAAGGGAGGGAGTATCAACAACAATGAAGAAATTAACCGATCTTGAGTACTTAAAGCTCAGTAAATTCCAGGCGTTTTGGTACAACATCAAAATGTTTATCTGCGCCATTCCCAGTTGGCTGAAAAAGCTGTTTATGGGTATCGTCAACTTCTTCGTAAAATGCGGCACTGCCGTGAAGGACGAGTTTGTTGATATTTTTACCACCTTTACCAAGGGTAACTGGGCGGTAAAGACCTCTTTCTTTATTTTTGGTTTCGGCAATATGTATTACGGACAGTTCCTTCGGGGTCTGCTGTTTTTACTGTTTGAAGTCGTATTTTTCGGCTATATGTTTGTGCCCAGCGGCGGTTTGCACTGGCTGGGCAAGGGCAACTGGTTCCAAATCGGCAAGACCGTTGGTACTGTGCAGGGTTCCTTCCAGTACGATATGATCTATGATACCGATGTTTGGGTACCCGGTGATGACTCCGTAAAGGTTATGCTTTACGGCCTTTTGACCATCATCTTTATTTTTGCCTTTATTTATACTTGGCGTTTGCAGGTCAAGCAGTGCCGCATCTGCATGGATATCACTGCCAAGGGCAAGCGGGTTAAGAGCGGTAAGGACGATCTGAAATCTCTGATCGACGACCAGTTCCATAAGACACTGCTGGCTCTGCCTGTGACCGGTATCGCCCTGTTCACGGTGCTGCCCATCATCTACATGGTTTTGGTAGCCTTCACCAGCTACGATGCTGCTCACGACGGCTATTCCAACTTGTTCTCCTGGGTAGGTCTGGAGCATTTCAATGAACTGCTGGACTTCGGCAACGGCGGCTTGGGTCTGGCCTTCGGCGAGATCCTGAGCTGGACTCTGATGTGGTCCTTCTTCGCCACCTTCACCAACTATTTCCTTGGCATGTTCGTGGCCATTATGATCAACAAGAAGGGCATCAGACTGAAAAAGTTCTGGAGAACCGCTTTGGTTATGACCATCGCCATTCCCCAGTTCGTTTCTCTGCTGTATGTGTCCAAGCTGTTTGATTCCTCCGGCATTATTGGCGAGCTGTTGGGACAGATTCCCTTTATTAAGGAATATTTGACGACAAACCACTACATCTCCCTGTGGGATTCTCCCACGGTGGCAAAGGTGCTGGTTATCGTCATCAACATCTGGGTTGGTATTCCCTATGTTATGCTGCAAGCTACCGGTATTCTGATGAACATTCCTCAGGATCTGTACGAATCCTCCCGGGTGGACGGTGCCAATACCATTCAGCAATATACCAAGATCACTCTGCCGTATATGCTGTTTGTCACCGGTCCTTCTCTGCTGACCAGCTTTGTTAATAACCTGAATAACTTCAATGTTATCTATCTGCTGTCCGGCGGCAACCCGCTGAATACCGAGATCGGCACCGCCGGTGGCGTTTCCGTGGGTCACACAGATCTGCTGATCACCTGGTTGTACAAGATGGCTTTGGGCAGTGCAGACTCCGAATACTATATGGCATCCGTCATTGGTATCGTGATCTTCCTGGTCTGCGCAATTCTGTCGCTGATCATCTACAATGTGATCCCATCTACTAAGAATGAGGAGGATTTCCAGTGATGAAGACTGAAACGAAAATCAAGAAATCCGGCCTCGGTGCCCGGGCCAGCAGACGCATCAGCAACACCATTGTGTACATCATTCTGATTGCCATTACCCTGGTTTGGCTGTTCCCCTTCTTCGGTATTGTGTTGGAATCCTTTAAGGTGAACACCACTGCGATGGACGGCGAGCTGTTCCCGGAAGTTTGGGGATTTGATAACTACATCCGTCTGTTCAAGGAAACAGACTTTTTGAAGTGGTTCCGCAACACTGCCATTATGGGCGTTGCCACTGCTGTCTTCCAGACATTCTTTGTGCTTTCCATGAGTTACACTCTGTCCAGACTGCGCTTTAAGGCCAGAAAGCCTTTGATGAACTTGATGCTGATTCTGGGTATGTTCCCCGGCTTCCTCACCATGATCCTCATCTACAAGGTATTCTCTGAACTGGGTCTGACCATGGAAATGGCACCTGTTGGTCTGATAATTGTCTATTGTGCCAGCTCCGGTATGGGTTACTACATTTCCAAGGGCTTCTTCGATACCATTCCCAAGACCTTGGACGAAGCCGCCCGTGTGGACGGCGCAACCCGTATGCAGGTGTTCTACAAGGTGATTATGCCCCTGTCCGGCTCCATCGTGATCTATACGATTTTGATGGGCTTCATGGCTCCCTGGGGTGACTTTATGCTGGCCAGCTACATTATCCACGAAAACTCCGCCGGTATGAGCGTGGCTGTGGGTATGTATGAGTGGCTCTCCAGAACAATGGTTAATTCCAACTACACCATGTTCTGTGCCGCGGGCGTGATCGTAGCGATCCCCGTCACCACCGTATTCCTGTGCTTGCAGAAATACTATGTGGAAGGCGTTACCGGCGGCGCAGTGAAAGGATAAGGATGATAGAGTATGGCAAATGTTAAACTGACTAATGTGAAAAAGGTTTACGGTAAGGATACCGTAGCCGTCCAGGACTTCAACCTGGATATTGCCGATAAGGAATTTATCGTATTCGTCGGCCCCTCCGGCTGTGGTAAATCCACCACTTTGCGTATGATCGCCGGCTTGGAGGATAT
This sequence comes from Oscillospiraceae bacterium, assembly GCA_017380435.1. Taxonomy (GTDB): domain Bacteria; phylum Bacillota; class Clostridia; order Oscillospirales; family Oscillospiraceae; genus Faecousia. The sequence continues at coordinate 12,560 of JAFODZ010000052.1, read as the reverse complement.
CTCTGACGGTACTGTGGAAATCGACGGTGTTGTAGTGAACGACTTGCAGCCCCGCGACCGGAACATCGCCATGGTTTTCCAGAACTATGCCCTGTATCCCCACCTGACCGTTTTTGAGAATATGGCTTTCTCCCTGCGCCTGCGCAAGACACCTCAGGAGGAGGTCTATAAGCGTGTTACCGAAGCTGCTGAGATCCTGGGCATCACCCAGTACCTGACCCGGAAGCCCCGCGCTCTGTCCGGCGGTCAGCGTCAGCGTGTGGCTATCGGCCGTGCTATGGTCCGTGACAGCAAGGTATTTTTGATGGACGAGCCTTTGTCCAACCTGGATGCTAAGCTCCGTAACCAGATGCGTGCTGAGATCATTCTGCTGCGTCAGAAGATCGACACCACCTTCATCTATGTTACCCACGACCAGACCGAAGCTATGACCCTGGGCGACCGGATCGTCATTATGAAGGACGGCTTCATTCAGCAGGTCGGCACCCCCACTGAGGTGTTTGATATGCCCGTTAATCTGTTTGTTGCAGAGTTTATCGGCGCACCCAAGATGAACACCTTCAAGACCCAGCTTGTCCGTGAGGGCGACAAGTACTTTGTCACTCCCTATGGCGCCCGCATTGAGGTCACCGGCAAGAAGGCTGGTGAGCTGCTGGCTAAGAATGTGGAATCTCAGGAGATCATCCTGGGCGTCCGCCCCGAGCATATGACCCTTGCCAAGGCTGGCGATGCAGATGCCATTCCCTGCACCATCCGTGTTAACGAGATGATGGGTTCTGAGCTGCACCTGCACGTGGAAGAGGCAAACGGCGACCGTCTGATCGTCCGCATCCCCACCATCACGCTGGAAGACGAGCAGCGCAAGAGTATGACCTATGGCCAGACATTGCATATCACCTTCGAAGGCAAGGTTATGCACTTCTTTGATGTGCAGACCGAGCGGAATCTGCTGGCATAATCTGTAAAATATTTCGGACGCCAGTCCCTTTACGGGGACTGGCGTCCTTATAAATTATAATACTCAATCAAAATGATTGAAAATAAATAGTATATATGGTACAATTTTCATCATGAAGTATTGTAGGTATGGTCTAACCTTTTGCCAACCCGGTCAAAATACCCACCATGAACCATTGAGTTGTGGGGAAGAATAACATCGTGCCTACACCGAACCTCCGTTTTCGTAGAAAGGCAAATGCGTATGAAAATTTTGGTCAGCGCCTGTTTGCTGGGCGAAAAATGTAAATATAACGGCGGCCATAATTACAGCCCGGCTGTTGCGGCGTTTGTGGAAGGCAAAGAGGTGCTGCCTGTCTGCCCGGAAATGCGTGCCGGTATGGGATGCCCCCGGATTCCCATTGAAATTGCCAATGGCGTGCTTATAGACCGCAATGGCAAAAATGTGGATGCTCCCATGCGGGAGGCCATTGCGCAAATTATGGATGAAATCCGGGATGAGGATATTCAGTGCGCCGTTCTGAAATCCAGAAGTCCCACCTGCGGTGTCTTGCAGGTCTATGACGGCACTTTTACAGGAAAACTTGTCCGGGGATCCGGATTGTTTGCCCAGGCACTGAAGGACGCAGGCTACCCCGTGATCGACTCGGAAGAGATCGGATAAATGATTGTTTAGCTTACAAAGGCTCCCCTTGCAGGGGAGCTGTCACCGAAGGTGACTGAGGGGTGAACAGAGCCTCCGCAAACCCCTTCGGCTCGCCTTACGGCGACCCACCTCCCCTACAAGGGGAGGCTCTGGATGGCTTGTGCGTTAGTAAGGTAAATTCCAATTCAGCTGTTACGAAGAGCATGTTCGTTGCGGTGTCTTTCCGGCAAGAAGTGGTTTGGTGCGAAAGGGGAAGCAGTGACAAAAATGAAAGGTAGGGTTTTATGAAGGAAAATAGCTTTGTTACCCAAACAGACGGCCAATATGTTGAAATGCAAACATATAAAGCGTCTTTTATTCTTTTTGTCCTGTTATCTGCGGCGGCATGCCTGGGCTTTTTACTTTCCTGGCAAGCATTTGTGTTCTTTGAAGTGATCGTATTGATCGCCTGCGTTTTTAGCGCAGTTTCGGGAAACCGCAATCATCAAAACTATCAATTGCAGTTTGAAAATGACCGCCTTTTTATCAAAAACCAAGCTACGGGATCGGTGTATGAAGTGTACGATATTCCTGCAAGTGATTTTGTAATCAACCAAACGCAAAAGGAAATCAGCACGGATCATTGCAGTTTGATGATCAAAAATACGGTGTTTACCTTTGGCTGCGTGGAAAAATGCAGCGAATTGAAACAATATATTTCCGAAAATTACCGATGATGCACATTTCTCCCAATGGGGCTGCGGGCGGAATAAACTTGAAATATTTGCCGATACGCTGTATAATGATGAAATAACACAGAAAAAGAGACGAAGGATATGGAAAAGAAAGAGAAAAAACCGAAGCACACCTCGAAAACCGTAGTCCAAAAATGTGATCCTGTGCTGCTGAATATTCTCCATGCCGGCGTGCGGGTTTATTGCTTTATCCGGGGTACTCGGATCAAAATGATCAATAAAATCGGGGGTCAGCCGGAAGGTCCTGCGATTGTTCTTTGTAACCACGGTTCGTTTATCGACTTTATTTATTCCGGCTCCATACTGCTGAAAAGCCGCCCCCATTTTGTGGTTGCCAGACTGTATTTCTACCATAAATGGCTGGCATTTCTGCTGAAAAAGCTGGGTGCATTCCCCAAGAGTATGTTTGCCATGGACATCGAAAGTACCATGAATTGTATGAAGGTGATCAAAAGGGGAGAGGTGCTGACTATGATGCCCGAGGCCCGGCTTTCCACAGCGGGCCGATTCGAGGACATTCAAGGCAACACCTATGGCTTTTTGAAGAAGATGGCAGTCCCGGTTTATACCATCAAGCTGCAGGGAGATTATTTTGCCGATCCCAAGTGGGGCAGCGGCATTCGCCGGGGTTCTAAAATTGAGGCAGAGCTGGATATCTTATTTACTGCCCAGCAGCTGCAGGAGCTGTCAGTAGAGGAAATCCGCAAGGGCGTGGAGGATCGTCTGTATTACGACGAATTCCAATGGCTGCAGACCCGTCCGAATATCCACTATCGCTGCAAGAAAATGGCGGAGGGACTGGAAAATATACTCACGACCTGTCCTGTCTGCGGACAGAAATATACCCTTACCACCAAAGGGCGGGAGCTTAGCTGCACCAATTGCGGCCGCCTCACATCCGTGGATGATCGCTATCAGTTCACCGGTAACTTCCGCTTTGATAATTTCGGCCAGTGGTACGACTGGCAGCTTCAGCAGCTTACGGAGCAGATTGGCAATGACCCGGATTATGCTTTGGAATCCGAGGTGGAATTCCGCTTGCCCGGCGAGGGAGATTCTCTGACCCGCCACGCCGGTGAAGGCGTTTGCCGTTTGGATAGAAGCGGCCTGACATATACAGGCACCCAGGACGGTCAGCCGGTTACTCTCCACTTCCCCATAGAACAGATTTATCGCCTGCTGTTTGGTGCCGGTGAGAATTTTGAGGTTTATCAATACCATCAGATCCATTACTTCAGACCCAAGGTCCTGCAGTCTTCTGTGGAGTGGTATATGGCCTCCCGCATCCTTTACGATAGCACCAAGAAATAAGTTTTGGATACACTGACGCCAGACTTTTCATTGTGAAAAGTCTGGCGTGTTTTTATAGCTCGAAACAGCGCAAAAATTGAAAAAAAGGATTGTAATTTTTTTTGGAATCTGCTACTATTTGCAAGGATTACTGACAGAAAGAAGACAGATTATGAACCAACGCTCTCATCGCTATGCACATTTGACGCCCACACCGTTGGTGCAGATGATCAAAAAGAATATTGTAATGTTTGTGGCACTGATTGCGGCGCTGATCACGGTGTTTCTCGTGCCGCCGGATGAAAAGTATCTGGGCTATTTTGATTTTAAGACGCTCACCTGCCTGTTTTGCGTGCTGGCAATGGTCTGCGCGCTGAAGAATATCCAGTTTTTCTACATCCTTGCAAAGAAGATCGTGCAGCTTTTTAAAAACGCAAAAACTGCTGTGCTGGCGCTGGTGTATATCACCTTCATCGGCTCTATGCTCATTGCCAACGATATGGCGCTGCTGACTTTTTTGCCCTTGGGATTCTTGGTGCTGGATACTACCGGTAAGCGGAAATACTTGGCTTTTACTTATATTATGCAGAATATCGCTGCCAATTTAGGCGGTATGCTGACACCCTTCGGCAATCCTCAGAACCTGTATTTATATTCCTTCTTTAAAATTCCAACCTGGGAATTTGTGAAGATCATGGCGCCGCCGTTTCTCATTTCGGTGTGTTTGATTACAGTGTGCTGCTTGATTTTTGTCAAAAACGAACCCTTAAAGGTGACGGAAGAACCGGTCAAGCTGCCCGCAGGCAGAACGGCTTTGTATTTAGCGTTGTTTGCGCTGGCAATTGCGATCGTGTTCCGGGGCATTCCTTATTGGATAGGACTGCTGATAATTCCTGCGGTTTTACTGTTCGCAGATAGAAAAGCGCTGAAAATGGTGGATTATCCGCTGCTGCTGACATTTGTGTTTTTCTTCATTTTCTCCGGAAATATGGCAAGAATTGAGCCTGTGCGCCAGCTTTTCTCCTGGTTGCTGGAGAAAAATACACTGATTTTCAGCGTGCTGTCCTGCCAGGTGATCAGCAATGTGCCGTCGGCTATTTTGCTGTCCCAGTTCACGGAAAACTATACGCAGCTTCTTTTGGGCGTGAATATCGGCGGCGTGGGAACACTGATTGCCTCCCTGGCCAGTTTGATCACCTTCCGGGATTACACCAAACGAAATCCCGGCAAAACCGGCTCGTATATCCTGCTGTTTTCTGCCTTTAATTTTGCCTTTCTGATCCTCCTCACCGCCTGCTCCCTGGCAGGCCAGTGGCTGTTTGGATAATATAATATGCTGTGTTTTAAAAAAAGCCGCACCCTTTGTGAAAGGATGCGGCCTTAATATATAGAATCAAACGCCATACGGGCAGTTCCATCGGCGATGTAAATGGTGCCCCGATGGGTAAATCCCTGTTTCAGAAGCGCTTTTCGCATGGGAATGTTTTTTTCGTGGGTATCAATGCGGATATATGGGTAGAAGTTTTTTGCGTAGGATACTGCTTCTGCCAGTAAACCTTTCACACTTCCATCGGATGCAATTCGATGGATCACGCCGTATTCTTTGTCGCAGGCCCATTGTCCACCGTAGATTTTCAGATAGGTGGGGTCAGGTCCTGCGCCCATCATAAAACAGCCAACAATCTGATCCTCCCGGATCACAACGAACAGCCTTTGCGCGCCAATATCCTGACGCAAAATATCTTCTCCCGGATAAACCCCTGTCCACTGTACATCATTGCCGTAGGAGCGCATAAAGACTCTTGCCGCGGCATAAATTTCCAGCAACCTGGGCATATCTTCTGTTTTCGCAGCACGAATCATAAACTAACCTCGCAAATTTTTGTATATCATAGCATAAACGAGGTCAAAAAACAATATGCACCTACAGTACCCACAACACCGTAGGGGACGGGTATCCCGTCCTAATGAAAAGGCAAGGCATAGTTTGATACAGGCGTGGCGGTAGCCCAGCAGCGCCGCCGCCACGCAGCGGTATATGGGCATCGAACCGCAACAGATAGAGCAGGTAATTCAGAATCACGCACAATTGCTATAACACCCGAGATCCACGAATGGCTCTCGGGTGTTTGCTTACAGTCCAAGCAGCTGCTTTTTCTTTTCGTCGAATTCTTCTTTGGTTATAACGCCGGAATCATGTAATTCTTTTAATTTTAGTAATTCATCGATATTACTTGTAGAAGGTTTCTTCGAACTGTTTTTATTCTGATATGGATTCCTAATGTTATTGCATTTAAACTGTTTATAGCACTCAATTACAAATATTGCGACCAAAATGATGATTCCTATGTAGGCAAGAATACCCAAGGATACCCCGTTATAACGAATTTCTCCCTCCCAAGTATAGCTACCGTGGTAGTTGTCAACAGCTATTAAAATAATTGCATAGATAATTGCAGGCAAAGCGGAAACTGCAAGGAATACCTTTTTTCCTATAACGCGTTCTTCTGCAAACATCTCCCACAGACAATATCCTAGCATTAGTACAAGCCCCAAGCAATAAACATAATACAGATATGGGCCTCCACCGATTTCCTGTACGATCATAATATTGTTCAAACTTTTAGCATTGCTACCAATGTTCCTATACGCATTATATGCAATCCATGTGAATGTTCCATCCGTAAAACATAAAATTGCAGAAATGATGACTAAGATTGATTGGGCTACTGTTAATTTCTTTCTCATATTGAAAAATCTCCCATTTAACTATTAATCAAGAATAGACGAATCCGACCAATGATATAAGATTATGCTCTATCAGTTTTTATAGAGTGAACCAATGTCTGTATCAACAGAAATATTACCTGTTTCTGGATTATATTTAGCGGTTGCATCATAATTACCAGTATAGGTATCGCCGTACTGATCTCTAATTGTAACTTTTCCGGTTACTATGAATGTGTTATTGCCAGTTTCTCTCACATATGTAGTAACTTGAGGCAAACCAACAGCACCTTGCATTTTCAGCTCAAACTGAATTCTATATTCAACCTGGTCAGCCACACGGGATGACAGAGAAGGTTCATCTTCTTTGCTTGAGGAACAACCAACACCTAAACCTGCAATGGTGACTATTATTAAAAATGTGGCGATTATTCTTGAGATGTTTTTCATAATAGAACCTCCCTATATTAATGTCGATATGAATAATTAGTCCAAAAGTGACGAATCCAGTTTATCATCAACCATACGATAAACTTCTTTTCCGTTTTCCTTGATATACAGTACAACATAAATATCTTCTGGATTGAGGCTTTCCTGTAAATCTGGCATAGTCATCGTTTCGAACGTATAAAGTGTGAGGTTGGTTATTTCATAAAGGTCCACTGTTACAATATAAACAATCTTACCATCAATCTTCTTCAGCTCGGTTTTTGATGAACGTACATTTGTATTTGAACCTTTGTTTAAAAGATTAAAAAAACGGTCCTCTTTTTCAACAGCGGCTTGTTGACTTTCAGTTAACTTTACCGAACAGGCGCACAGGGACAGGCACAGCGCAAGTATTAAAGTTAGCAATGTCGCTTTTTTCATTTGTTTCATAGTAATCCTCTTTCTAAATATATTAACCGATATTGGTTAATATGATTATACATCGAATTCGGTTAAGATGTCAATAGGAGGGGGGGCTTTTTTATGATGTCATACGATAAGCTTTGGGAAGTTTTGAAAGACAGAGGTATTTCCCAATATGCTCTTATCAAGCGTTATCATATTAGCCCTGGTCAGATCACCCGACTGAAAAGGAATGAAAGTGTCAGTACACATACAATCGAGGTGTTTTGCAGAATTCTCAATTGTCAAGTAGGCGATATCATGGAATATGTTGAGGACAACGAATAAGTTGTGTGTGTTTGGGTGATATAGATTGTTTATGGTATTTTTAGATTAAACCGCATTCTTTCGTAAAATCATACGAAAGAATGCGGTTTTGGCTATTCATAGGGTTGCCGCCGTCCTGTTGCAGTACCCGGTACGCACCGATCTGACGACAGCACCCTAACACTTTGGGGACTTTTGCCTTATCGCTTGCTGTCCTTATTTGCCAAATCTCCATAGACCGGAGTTGCCAGGCCAAACCCGCCGGAAACTGTGAGAATCTGTCCGGTGGTGTAGGCAGAGGCATCGCTGGCGAAATAGCATACTGCCTCAGCGATTTCCTCCGGCAGTCCCATACGGCCCAGGGGAATATGCCGCAAAAACAGATTTCGGAAATCATCAGACAGATGGTTTTCTACGGCTTCTGTTGCCGTCATACCGGGAAGAACAGCATTGCACCGAATATGATGCTTGGCCTCCTGCACGGCGATGAGCTTGGTCAGATAATTGATGGCTGCCTTACTGGTGCCGTAGGCAACCTGGGAGATATCCGGTACAAGACCGCCCACAGAGGAAATGTTGATGATACTGCCGCCGTTTTGCGCCATATGCTTGACGGCGGCCTGACTTGCCATAAAGACGCTTCTCAGGTTCACATTGACGGTGTCCAGAAACACCTGGGGGCTCGTATTGGCAAAATCCAGGTCCTTACCGGGATTGGATGTGCCGAAGTTATTGACCAGTACATCCAAACGACCCGCATCTTGCACCACATCCTCCACCATAGAAGGAAAGGTCTCCGGCTTAGTAGCGTCGTTGTACACGCATTTGACACCGGTTAGGGTGTTTGCAATTTCTCTGGCCCGTTCCATATCCCGTGCGGCCATATAAACCTTAGCGCCTTCTTGGGCGCATTTTTTTACAATGGCAAGACCGATGCCCCGGGTGGAGGCGGTCACCAGAAGGACTTTGTTTTGCAATCTCATATTAAGACTCCTTTATGATTTTTCGCTTTGGCAGGAATGCAACCGCAACGATACCGAATGCTACGCATAGAAGCTCTGTCATTGCCAGGTAATGAATGGAGGCAACCGCCGCTGCAGGCTCGGCTGTGCCTGCGGCAATTCTGCCGGCGATCTGATTGGTAAATAACGGGACAAACACAGCTACACCAAAGGGCGCTGCCAGATCCCGGAATAAACCGTAAGTTCCTGTTCCTGCACCTGCCGCCTGAGGTGACAACCCGGAAAGGACCACCTTCATAAAGATAGTGCCGTTTCCACCCAGGCCAAAACCAAGAATGCCAAGGGAGGCCATCAGAAGCCATAAAGAGGTAACTTCTGAAAACAACAGCAAGATTCCACACCCAATTCCGGTCAGCACAAAAGAGCCAATCAAAATTCTTTTAGGCTCAAACTGATCTGCCAATGGGCCAAGAATTACCGCACCCAAAGACATACCCACATACATCACGGAGATGGCATAGCCGGAGATGGCGGTGTTATTCGGCAGGGTGTAATTGACAAAGACAATGGTGTTGGTCATATTGGCCTGCATCAATCCCTGGGTTAAAAACAGCGCCAGCACACTTAAAATAAAAGCACCGCGCTTGATAAAACTACCGGAAAGAATGGGATGGCTGCTTTTTCGTTCCGCAAAGATAAGACCGATTAGGCTTGCGATGGCAAGAACAAGTACAACCACAAAGGGCGTAGATGTCCAACCGAAGTTCTGCCCAAACGAGGGAACGCATAGCAGCAGGCTGAAAAGAATCAAGATCAGAACAGCACCGGCAATATCAAAATTCTGCAGCGGCTGTTTCACAGATACTTGATTGCGGGAGGTGAGGATGCAGGCAGCAAAGATACCGGCACAAATGGCAACGCATACCCACAACATAGTGCGCCATCCGTAGGAGGAAACGATCAGACCGCCAATGGTAGGCCCGATGATCACCGACGCGCTGGAGAGCAGCATGTATAGAGAGAAACCCTTTGCGATTTTATCCGGAGGAAATTCCGTAGCAATATAGGCAAGAATCACAGGCCCCATTGCCGCAGTTCCTATCCCCACGATAAACCGTGCTGCCATCATAAACACAAGGGAATTTGCCAGCGCAGACAGTATATTTCCCAAGGTGAATATTCTGCCCGATTTTGAAAGCACTGCAGCGGATACCTCACCGCAGGTAACATATTCCGAAATTCTTCGTTCATTTAAGACGGCCTTCGCCGCATCGTACATTTCAGTCCATATCTTTTCCATAAGTAACCTCCTTGTCAAGCCAATGTGTTATTATACAACATCCCGCTCTTTAACAACACCATATCCTTCTTGTATTGCCGCAACCGTCGCCAAGCAACACACCGCAAAAATGGTGTAGGTCGGCTTAATAAAGGTGAGAGTCAACGGCAATAAGAATAATGCAACCCCCGTGATTTTATTTAATACGGTATGTACGGACACGAGTCTTTTCTTGCGAACAAATCCCCAAACAATATTGGCGATTTTGATTACTGCTATAGCGCTGATCCATATCCATAGCCAAATAGGAATGTGAATCATCGGCAATAACTTAATCAAGCACACTACCACAAAAACGAGGTCTGCTACCGTATCTAACTTTGATCCGAATTCGCTGACGGCATTCGTTTTTCTTGCGATGGTTCCGTCGATCATATCACTAAAACCGCAGAGAAAATACATAGTATAAAATTCCGGTGAGAACGCAGGAAAGCACAAAATGCCCATACTGCACAGTATTCGGCAACTTGTAATTATATTAGCAATATGTTTCGTTAGTTTCATCTCAGATCCCAATCATATTATCTATGAACATACATCCTGCTGGGCTCAGTTTCGCCGTCACTTTGCACCATACACAAAAACTCCCATCCGTATCGCTCGTAAAAAGCGGTATGATCGGTCACAAGATATAAGGCATCAATTCCTTTTGCCTTCATATCGTCGCAAACATAACGGAGCAAAGTACCTGCTACGCCTTGGGAGCGCCTATCAGGTTCCGTATATACAGCACAGACATTGGGTGTCAGGTCTTTTCTATTGTGAAAGTCATTTTCAATCACACCCAAGCCGCCGATTATCTGTGAATCCTCAACAGCAACATACCATTGCGGAATAAGCTTTGTTCTACTCAAACAATCCTCCATACTATCCAAATACGCCTGAAGCGGTACATTCCATTTTTCGTGAAACCATTTCGCCATTTTCTCTTTCATTTCGGGCTTATCCATTAAGCGGACAATTTGATATTCCATAATTTCAACCTTCTTTTTTGCTCATTCATCACAATTTATTCCACGACAAAGTATCAAGCACTATTTCCGTGCGACCAAAAGGAAACGATGGGTTTTGCCTTCTATATAGCCCTTATTCTCCAAAACCTGCTGTGCTTTCATAAGATTTTGAATGTGAGTATCTACTGAAAAACCTGTAAACTCCCAGGGCAGGACACGGGCAAACCACGTAAGTGCACCCACATCGTAGAATCGTATTGGAGAGAAGCATTCCTCTTGGTGCAGGATAGAAAAGCCTTCTTTTTGGAAAGCATTTGCAGCTTTGTCGGCATATTGCTCAGGGAAAGGTAGCGGCAGATCTCCGCAAAGAAGCTTCACCAATTCACGGTCGTTTTCTGCGCCTACCTGCTGAGAAACGAATATGCCACCCGGTTTCAGCACTCGATAAATCTCCGGTGGATTAATGTCCCCGTGACGATCGATGACAACATCAAAACTATTATCATCAAAAGGCAATTTACCCTTGCCGTCAGCCTGTCGGAAATCAATCCCCAAAGGCAACAGTGTTTCTTTGCAAAGCTGTACATTGGGTGGATAATCCTCCGTAGCCGCCGTATTTTCATATGGATGCCCCAGCGAGAGCAAAAATTCACCGCCCCCGGTGTCGATATCCAGCAACTTCATATCGGGAGTTAAGCATTCTCCAATCACCTGACGGTAATTCCACGGAAAGTTTGTATCCTCCATATATCGACCGTCAATATGGGAAAAGTCCCAACCGTGAATATGGGCGATTTCTTCTTCCGCTTTCCAAGCCTGAATCAATTCATTTTCTTTCATAATAAACACCATTTACATCTTACTCACAGAATAATACATCATTACAAGTCCTGCGCTGAGTAGTGCACCGCCTACAATATCCGTGAACCAGTGAACACCGGAAACAAGTCTGCCAATTACCATAAAAGCAATAAATGCAACGATTGTAACAGCAATGATATTGCGGAGCACTTTGTTCTTTGTGCGACTACCCAATTGCATAACAGCCGTTGGCATAACGCACATCACCAGCATGGTTGTGGAAGAAGGATAGGATGCTTCCAAATATCCGTTAATCAGTACAGGTCTGTAATTGATGACAACACTCTCGAAAAACAAATAGGCTACAATGGTAATAATATAAAATCCACCTAAAACGAGAATGTCAAAATCAACTTTGCGTATGCTTTTCCGTTTGATCCATTGTACAAGTCCAAGCACACCAAATCCTATACAAACAAAGATCGGCACAAGTCCGAGCCAATCCGTTATGTTATATAGGCTGAAATGCACACCGGTCAGATTATGGACGAAACCATTGATGCCGGCAAATCCCACAGATGAACCTTGTGGACCAATCGCACGTACATCCACAAAGCAAATTGCCACCGTCCACAGTACAAACGCCGTAAGCAAGCACATTGAAGCTATAAAGCTTTTTCTAATTCTTTTCATTTTTCTACCATCCTTTTGGTTTGTATTTAGGCTTTCGCCTGAATACAAGTTTAGGGAAAGACGATAAAAAATGAAAGAACCCCGCCGTCACATTGATGATACGCTTCGTATCATTACCGTTTTATCAGCATTAGAGACTTAATAATCAAAAATGCAAATACAAATACCGCTGCATAAGGTTGTTGACTTATAATGAACAGGCAAACGCCAACGGCACTTAATGCCAGCGACAAAACGCTCTTGCTCTGAGTCCAAAGTCTTTGACGGCAGTTTTGCAGGGTAAGCGTCATAATGCCCAAC
>JAFODZ010000051.1 GCA_017380435.1 Oscillospiraceae bacterium | reverse complement strand
TTCAAACTTGTCTGCCGTGATACGCTTTGCGAGCTGACGGGTTTCGATAAATTCATCGGTTACGGTAACAAGGAACTGTTTTCCGTCCTTTTCTACAAGATAAAATTCCTTGTCCATATTCTTAAAACTGTTGATAAGCTCCGGTGTGCCAAACGGTGCATCGGTAAAGAATCCGAGTAGATTATCAATGACTTTTTCGCTTTTGGTCAGTTTGAGTTTGCCAAGTAAAGTATGTATCTCGGCATCGGGAAACTTTTCACGGATCACACGGTCTTTCTTCTTTTTCTTGATACCTTTTCCGTATTCGGAAAGATTATAAGGTTCACGCATCACCAATTCATCAATCGCTTCGCCGTCATCCAGCAGATAGTCCACGCTCACATTTAGGAGCTGTGCCAACGCTTTCAGATTGTCAACATCGGGAAGTCCGTTATTCGCTTCCCATTTCGCAACAGCAGACCGTGATACAGCCATCTTTTCCGCAAGCTGCTCTTGGGAGAGACCGCATTGCTTTCTCGCTTCTTTAATTTTTTCTCCTAATGTCATTTTCATTACCTCCGGTATGATATATTTCGTATTCATTTTACGCCGGAGGGCACAAATGAACAATAAACTGCTTGTAACACCGATGTTACTCTCCGTAACAATATTAGATTTGTTTGTACCATTCCATAAAAGCAGTGATATTTTCTTCGCTAACGTAATTCTGATCATTCTTCAAAAGATAAATCATTCGCTCGTCATCTTCCGTCCGATCTTTTTTGGAGTCCATTCCTTTTGTCAGCATATTGATCATAACCTTGTTAATTCCGTGGAGCTTGGTTTTATCCATACCGCCTTGCATAGTGAAAAGTGGTGTTTCTTCGGAAATAGCGTTTACCTTACGAACCTCTGCGATAGCTGTTCCGGTATCGCAAAGACCAACTGCGCAAATGGCGGATATCTTGTATTGCTTTGCCGCCTTTTTATACCCCTTGATATTGTTAGCGAAAAGCCAACCGAGATATATGATTTCCGTTCCGTTTGATAATTGCTTTGCAGCTTCGCTCAAAGCATATACAGGCAACCCTGTTTGCTCGCCAAGTATTTTGGCATACTCAGCGGTGTGCCCTGTATTAGATGTATAAACGATTGCTTTCATATTCATTTCCCCAAATTATAATCATAGTTGTATAACACACCAGATAAACAGCGGTACATAACAACATATTAAAACAAGTCTTTGCCAAAGACCTCCGTATCTTAAAACAGTATTCGCGAACTTTTCTTTCTCTCCCATAATGAAAAAGCAAAAGAACACAAATGCAACGATGAAACACAAGAGCGAGATCAAACCAATAGCGACCTCTGAGATTTGAAACTGCAATATTGCTAAAAGCAACGGCACAACAAGTAATGTCATAAATCCAATAGCGGAAGCACCACCGTGAATTTTGGTTATAGTATCTTCCTCTTGTCTGTTTTCATTGAGTGGACAGAATCCCGAAACGATTTCACAGCCAATCCCATACATTGCAAGCAGTATCCATATTGCTACTGCCAAGCCACCGCTATTTACTTGATATAACGCATATGGAGCGATACAGAATACGATGCCCGATACTATGCACCACACGTTATATATCAACTTCACCGGACTTTGTCGTGAGCCGAGTACGGATAATGCCATTTCTTTATGCTTATAGTTTGGATAAAAGTGTGCAAGCACAAATGGCAGCACATTGTCGATAATGAGTGTAATAACCCATATATAACTCAGTATTTTCATCTTTTCCTCTTTTTGGGTTCGGGCAGTTCTGCGTACATTGCCTCAAACAGTTCTTTCAAAAAATCTCTATTCTCAATATCTTCTACGAGCAACATTTCCTTTGCTCCCTCGTAAGGCAATTGATACTCTGCAGTTGGCATAAGTGTTTTAGCAGAGGGCGTAGGCTTTACAAGCAGGCGGTTATCATATAAACCACCAACCACCTTGCCGCCGTAGTATAAAATGTATTCGCCCATCATAGCACGGGCGGAAAGACCGTCACAATGGTCTATAACAAATTCTATGTATTCCTTACTGCTTGCCATATTCTCAATCCCTTCGTGAACACTTTTCTGCATCAATAGCCAGGACGAGCATCAACGCATATACAGCATCCTGCGGATTGCTCACGTCGATCACATAGGTATCCGTCCAGTTCCAGAGTTCTTTCGAGACGGAAGCAACATTCTGACCTGCGGAGTTGATGATCGAATAATCCCACTCAAACCAATCACCCTCCACGTGCCAACCGTTATAGTCGATGTTGTACTTTGGCGTGAAGAAGGTCAGTTCTTTACTGATGCAACCTGCATAACGGTCTCGAATATACATCTCGAACTTGGGGAGCCAAGTCAGAATCTTTTCTTTTATACATCCAATCTCATTGCCGTTGGCATCATAGATGCGAAGGAGATGTCCCCAGGCAAGCTCGCCCTTGACAACAAACAGTGTATTTCCCGCTTCATCGTAAATATCGTAGCTATCAAACCACGAGAAAAATCTTTGTTTAAATAATAGCTTCATTATTTTATCCCCTTATGTTTCCTGTCTCTCCGGCAAAACGATTTCAACAATATCTCCGATATCGCAATTCAGAGCCAAACAAATACGAACAAGAACCTCTGTGTTAACGTTTTCGTTCTTGCCCATTTTGGTTACGGATGACTGACTTACACCTGAAATCGCCATAAGCTCTTTCTTTTTCATATCACGGTCAATGAGAAGTTTCCAAAGTTTCTTATAACTGATAGCCATTGTGTTTACCTCCGGTATTTCAGCATTTCAAATGATTTTATCTCATTATACCACAAAAACATTGCGTTCACAATGGTTCTGTCGTGATTGTTATAATAAGTTTACAGTTTCATTCTCGTTCGCAAGGTTGATTACGGTCTTGCCTTGTTTTATTGCATATTCTACCGTCTGCCAAGCACCGCCTTTTTCGTGCTCAATGTAGCAGATAATCAAATCAGCGCGGTCAACCATTTCACGGTTACGAATTTGGATGGCTGATTTTGGATGTGCCATTGATGCTGCGTGGGAGATTTCAATGTCGGTGTAATAGCCGTGAAAGTAATTTTCGTTATTAAGATACTCAGCCGTGGGATATGGTAGCACCAACACCAGGGCGCTGTTGTCGTCCCTGTAATTTTTTCGTACACGAAGTACCGAGGAAGATACACATTGATCAAAGTCTCCGTTACGTCCCACCAAAAAGTCCACATACTCATTTTCGTCAATAAGTTTCCGTATCTGTTCTTCCAGAAGGTTCTCTACTTTTATGATGTTGTCCACGTATCGGTGACCCAAAAACGCCACAGAATAAATCCTCATACCTTGCTCCTTATTAAAACGCCCACCGAACCGTTTGCGTCCGGTGGGCTATTCCAATGACTCAGCTATCTCATCATGCGTGTGTATAGCGGTCATTCAGAATCGTTTATAGGCTCAGTTCCTACATTTTCTCCATTATATCATATATAAACCAATATTGCAACGCCTTTACAGCCTGTCAACCAATAATTTTGCCACCTGTATGGGGTACAATATTATAAAAGGCGGTGAGATTATGGACGAAAAGGATTTTGCTTTGCGATTAGCGCAACTGCGTGAAAAGAAAAACGTATCTGCACGGGAAATGAGTTTGGCTATTGGTCAGAATCCCGGCTACATCAATAACATTGAGTCGGGAAAGTCGTTGCCTTCCTTGGTGGGTATTTTCTATATCTGCGATTACTTAGGCATTTCGGTAAGTGAGTTCTTTGATCTCAATACCAAAAATCCTACTAAGCTCAACGGCATCATTAGCGATCTTAAAAAGCTGGATGACCAACAGCTTGAGAGCATCGCCAATCTCGTTAAGGGGTTAACCAAGAAGTAAACCATATACGCAAAAGCACTAAACAAATTAAGGACGGTGACCAAAATTGGTTACCGTCCTTTTGACATATTCGTTTCAATAGATTTTCGTTATGAAAAAATCTTCGTCGGGAACAAAAGCACCTTCCAATCCGTGGAACCCATAAAGCTTTTTGCCGTTGGCTGTGCTTGTTATATCGTTCGTTATATCAACATTCCACCAAGTCCCGTCATAGTACACGCGGTTCCAAGTGTGCCGATCTGAGCAGTCTTTATAGGATATTCCGTCAACAGCATAGCAAGGGATATTTTGACTCCGGCAAAATGCGGCGAACAAGTGCGCGAAATCAAAACAAAGACCTTGTTTGGTTCGCAGCGTTTTTTGTACATCGAAATACTGAATGAAAGGATAGTAGTCATAGTCGTATTCAAAGTTTGATACGATCCAACCATAGAATGCCTGAACCTTTTCGGCATCGGTGTCGCAGTCTGCACAAATCTCGTCAGCAAGCTCTTCCGTTTGCGTATCCCACAGGGTTGCACCGCCGTTGCTAAGATAAAGAGCCTCCGGTTTGCATACGAAATTGTATGCGGAGATCAACGCGACCAAAATGAGTGCTGTTACTGCCAATACACAAATTTTCGTCACGAAACTGTCCTTGCGGGAACTTTTTACAAAGGCACCGAAATACAGCACCTCAAACATAAGAGAGATAACTGTTGGAAAGGCAATTACTCTACGGCAATTCAACGTATAGGCAATGTTCATCAGAAGGATCAATCCAACGCTGACGAAAATAACTGCTCTCATACTTTTGGATCGTACATCAATCAGTAAGAATAATGCTGGCAATGCCGAGAGCAAATAGAACGTCAATAGCATGGGTGAAAGAACAAGAAAGTCCTTCAGATACAAGCCAAGCAGTAGATTATATACTTCTGCGACAGAAAAGAAAATAAGTCTGGTTTTCGACTGCAATGTGATTGCAAACAATTTGGATATCTTCACGATAAATCCTCAATTCATTTGTAAATTCACATTGCAACAGTTCGTTTCCCAAATCAAAAACATAATATCTTAATGATTTTTGCCCTTGCTTTTGCCCTTATAATCCGTTCGGGCGAGGGCAAAACGGTGTAACACCGTATAGTGGGATGAAATGAGTTGTTTGCGAAAAACCCTTTATTTAAGGCGGTTTTAGAGCATTTTGCTACGTGTTATGAATAAGCAATAACATCTCAAAAAATCTTGCTATTCAAATTCCAATTTGTCGAATAGAGAGAAGTATATTTATAAGAATCAAAATCCTCCCTGTGACGATTTGTCACAGGGAGGATTTACTGTTTTTTAGAGTGGTTTGCAAGAACGGTCAAGGCGACAGGCGGGCGATGAGGGTTCCACCGTGATCCTTGAGCCACTTCTTGGAGGTGTGGTAATCGGGCAGCACTCGCGCCACTTCCGCCCAAAACTTGGGGGAATGGTTCATTTCTTTCCGGTGGCACAGTTCGTGCACCACCACATAATCCAGCACCTCCGGCGGCGCAAGCATCAGCAGGCAGTTGAAGTTCAGGTTGCCCTGGCTGCTGCAGCTGCCCCAGCGGGAACGCTGGTTGCGGATGGTAATGCGGCCGTAGGTGACGCCAACCAGCGGTGCGTAGTGCGCCACCCGACCGGGGATGACTTCAAGCGCCTGCTGCGCCAACGCACGGACCTCTTCTGTGGTCAGGGGCGGCAGCTTGGGTTGGGCGGCGCGTTTTTGCAGATGCTTGCGCAACCAATCTGCTCGACTTTGGACAAAAGCTTCGATCTGCGCCTTGGTGCAGCGCTGGGGACAACGCACCAAAATCTCGCCTGCGGCATTGATCTCCAGTGCAATGGTGCGGCGCTTGCTGCGGATGATACGATAGGAAATCTCCGCAGCCATACTCAAATCAAAACGCCGTGCAGATGATCCACCTCGTGCTGGATGATCTGGGCGGTAAAGTCGGTGAAGGTTTTGATGCGCACCTGCATGGCGGGGGTCTGCCAGCGCACCTTGATCTTGCGATAGCGCTTGGTGGGCCGGGGGCCGCCCAGCAGGGACAGGCAGCTTTCCTCGGTGTCAAAGGGGCCTTCGGCCTTGAGAATTTCTGGGTTGAGCATCAGCAGGTATGCTTCGCCGTCAGCCACGGTGATGATATTCTTTCTTATGCCGATCATATTGGCAGCCATGCCCACACATTCTTCCTGATGGGCCAACAGGGTCTCCAGCAGGTCTTGCGCCACAGACAAGTCATCGGCGGTGGCGGGGACAGAAGGTTGGGACAGAAAAAAGGGATCGTGTACCAGTTCACGGATCATGGGGAAGGCCTCCTTTGGGAGTTTTGTTGCTTCTATCATACAGGAAAACCGCGCCGGATGCAACGAAAAGAAAAACTCCCCTGCCGCAGGCAAGGGAGGGGGTCAGTTTGGGGGATTTGTCCGCGCGCCCCGCACCAAAAGGCGATGGGAGTTGACTCCGTAAGGGGTGCAGGTCACCAATGTGCAGAAGTCTCCCTCCGGGTCGGCCCGCAAGGCATCGGTCTCAAAGGGAAGGACGGTTTTGATTTGATCCGCTGTATAAGTGACGGTTTGATCACCGACGGTGATGGAAAAGGCATCGCCGGGGCGCAGCTTGTGCAGGTCGGTGAAGAGTTTGGCCCCGGGCAGGCCTGTGTGTCCCACCAGTACCGAATGGTTCCCTGCGCCGCCGATGGGGAAGGCGCTTTGGGGCAGGTGACCCACGCCTTTCTTCAGCGCCACCGTACCCGTGCCGTGGTAGATGGGCAGGGTCAGATCCAATGCGGGGATCGTCAGATAGCCCATCATTCCCCCGTCGAAGTCCAAAATGCCAAAGTAATCGGCGCTGGCCGTGGCGGATAAATCGGGCGTGTTTCCGGTGAGGCGGCGGTTATAGGCCTCTGCCAGCGCAAACTGCTGCTGCAGGCGGGTGTCGGACGACTGCTGTACCTGCTGGGTGAAGGACTGAATGGTGGTGCTGCTGTGGCGTTCATTGATAGCGCTGCTGACCGTGGGATAAAGCAGCAGCGCAATGCCTGATAAAAGCAGGCAAATGGGCAGGATCAAAAGCAAAATCTTACGCATAGAAAAGAAAAAAAGGGGAGGGGCGACCCTCCCCTTTTGTGGATCAGGCGGAATGCTTTTTCTGCATCAGCACCAACACAGCGGCGCCCAGCAGGATCAGGGATGCACCGCCCACGGTAAACAGGGTGGTGCCCATGCCGCCGGCGTTGGGCAGGGTGAACTTGGCGCTGTTGCTAACGGTGACAAAACTGCCGTCGGTGCCGTTCAGTACGTGGCTGGTGGCGTTGACCTTGGCGGCAACGGGGGCCTCCAGTTTATTGTAGCCCTCCGGTGCAGCGGTTTCGATGAGGTAATAGTCACCGTAAGCCAGACCGTACAGGACGGCAAGGCCGTTTTCACCGGTAGTGACTTCAAAGACCGGCTCGCCGCTCAGGTCGGTGGTGGGGTAAAAGCTGACATAGACCAGATCGATGTTCTTACCGCCGATCTTGCGGGTCAGGTCAGGGCTCTCGCCGGGGGCGGCGGGTCTGGCCAACTTGAAAGAGGCGCCGGCCAGCGGCGTGCCGTCTTTGGCGGAAACCTTTCGCAGGTTCAGTCCGCCGGTGTGGACTTCCGGCAGGTCGGAATCGTCGGTGTATACCAAGCCCAATTCATTGACGTATTCCACGTGGGCGCGGTTGGGGATCTCAGTGCCCAGGTGGGCATCGCTGTCGATGATGGCGGCAAAATAGATCCGCAGCTCGGGGGTGCCGCTCACCTGTGCTGCGGCGGCTTTTTCCATGCCGGCAGGCGTCAGGGCGAGGGTGAAGGTGTCGACATCATTGCCGTTTGCATCCTGTGCAGTGCCAAGAGTGAGGGCATAGTCGATGATGTTTTCCAACACTACCGTCTCGCTTTTGGCGGGCGCATCCTGTTCGCTCACGGACACCAACACACCGCCGCGGAAGGTGAGGCGATGGTCCAGGGTATCGGTGATGGCAAACTTGGTGGCAGTGGCCAGTCCGGCAGGCAGAGAGGCGCGGATGATCCAGCTGTGCTCCTGGCCTACGGCAAAGGTGTCATGGTCATTGTCGATGGCGGTGACGTCTTTGTTCAGGATGATTTCTTCGGTGATGGGGGTGTTTTTGGGAGAAACCTTTACGGTATAGGTCCAGGTATCTGCATCGGCATCCCGCATGGGCACGCAGACAAAGAAGGGGTCGACGGGTGCTTCCACGGCGGAGCTGGGCGCTTCCACCACCAGGTAAATGCGATCGGTTTGCCCCAAATTCAGCCGGGCCATGCCATCGGCGCCGGTGGTTACGGTGCCGATCAGCCGGTCGGCGGTGGCATACAGGGTCAGGTCTTCTTCCGTGGGCATCGCCCCAATGGCCAGCTTGCCGGCGAGATAATCGGCAAGGCTGCCCACTTCATAGACGGAGAAACGGATGTTTTTCAGCGGGGTATTGCTTTCGTCACCGGTGGTCTTATGCAGTTGCAGGACGCGGTCGGGGCCTGCGGTAACGCTGCCGTAAACGGGCAGAAGGCTATCATCGTACCCGATCATGGACTGGGAGACGCCGCGGTCACCCAATGCATCAAACAGGTACACATCGCCGCCCTGCTGCAGGCCGGTGATTTCCAGCTTCACGGGTGTCTGCGCGGGAAGTCCGGTAAAGGTCACGCTGCCGGAACCGGACTGCAGGTCATACTCTTGTACCTGATTGCCGCAGGTGGCACGCAGAGTCAGCCGGTCGCCCTCGTTGACGGTGGTGTTGACTGCAAAGGTTACGGTGACGGCGAAGCCATCTCCTGCCTGCTCTGCGGTGTAGTACACATCTTCAAAGGTGTACTCCGACACGGCGTCAGCAGTGGCTGCGGTGCCGGGAAGGGAGAGGAAGTAGTTGTAGAGGTTCTCCATATTGGAGGCGGTGTGGTCGGTGAGTTTTGCTTCCAGACTGTCAGGGTAGACAAACGCGTTTGCATCGTAAGCACCCATGCTCCGCAGGCCGGTGGAGTGGTCATCCACGGTGTACTTGTCGCCGTGAGTCAGTTTCCAGATGGCCTGCTGGGTGGCGGAGATCAGCTCGCCCTGGGCCAGTTGGGTAACGGGAAATCCGGCGGCATTGGCGGCGGCCTGCACGGCATCTACTGATTTGCGGGGGAAGGTGTTCAGCAGCACGGTGCGCAGCCGCTGAGCCGCGCCGTCGGCGTGGTAGGAGGAGTCTTCCAGATTGATGCGGCGGTAGCCGGTGTTGCTTCGGGTGCCGGTATCGGCATCGGTGCAATAGGCGGCAATGCCGCTGCCGTCACGGGTGTTTACCAAATGAAAGATCTCGGGACAGTTCCAAAAGGTCCATACGGAGCTTTCTCCGGCGGCGGGGTCGTTGTAGGAGTGCTTGAACTCATAACGGGAGCCGTAGAGATAGGGCTTGGCGCCTTCGCCCTCGTAGCGAAGCACATAGGCGTCTTCCGGTGCGGGTTCTTGCGCGGCGGCGGTGAGCGGAAGCCCGACCAACGTGCCTGCCGACAACGCGGCCGTCAGCAGCAGGGCAAGGGCCCGTTTACCATACTTGTACATAGAGTGATGTTCCTGCCTTTCAAAAAAGATTTGTCCCCTCCGGAGGGATGATGGTTTCATTATAAAAGCAAGGCAGGAAAAAACTGCACGAAAAAGGACGACAACCCAGTGGTTGTCGTCCCGGATCATATTATTTTTTACTGGGGATCGGGCAGGAAGAGGAACTTGATGTAATTGCCGATGGAATCCAACCCGGGGAAGAGGGTTTTTTCGTTGACGCCCAGCAGATCCAGCTCGCGCAGGATGGTACGCTTGGCGTCCTTGGGTACGATCAGCCGACGGGCGTACCGGTGGGCGGAACAGCCCTCGGCAACGGGAGAAAAGTCCATCCAGTTTTCCTCTTCGATCAGGTCTTCCAGATCAAAGCGGGCATTGGGCCACAGCATAAAGCGGCTGCACTGGGCGTTCATGCGCTGATCGATGTACTCCGGGGTGAAGAACATGGGGAAGTAACGTTCGCCGGAGGCGGACTCCAACAGCAGCTGGCAGTAGTCCTCGTCCATACCGCTGTTCAAGGTGTCGGCCTCTTGATGCTTAGCGGATACTACAGTGTTGTAGTTGTAGGGGCAAAGTACCCAAAATACGCCGTCCAGCTCTTCTTCGCGGCCCAATTCGGGATTGTAAGCCTTGAAGCTTTGGCAAGCAAAGTACAGGGCTACCAGCGGATTGGTGGTAAAGTCCAACAGGCGGGTGGGAGAGCCAAAGTGCTGGGCGTACTGCATCCACAGCAGTTTTTCCTTGCCGCAGGTGGTGCGCAGATAGTTGCTGGCTTCCTGCTGGAAGCGGGCAAGGGGCGCATCAAAATACTCGTTTTCCACCCGGCACAAATCGGCATTCAAAGCGAGGGGGCGCAGCTTGTAGGCGGCATTGCCGATGCCGCGGTAACAAAAATCAATGCTGTCGCGAATCAGGCCGGCCATATTGCAGTCACAGGTGCGGCCGTAGGCAGACTTGATGGCCTCCAGTTTGGTCAGCAATTCACGGACGGAATAAAAACGGTCTTCTCTCATAACGGGGTGCCTCCTTGTGAAACCGGGTACTTCTAAAAGCTATTATACGGCTTTTTGGTTGCGCTTGCAAGTCCCCGTTGCCATTTTGCCCGGGGTTTGATATGATGAGTCTGAAAGCTGGGACCGTGTGGAGGGTGAAAATGAAAAAGGTAGCCTTTATTTGTGTGCATAATTCCTGCCGCAGCCAGATGGCAGAAGCGCTGGGCAAAAAACTGGCCGGAGATGTGTTTGAAAGCTATTCCGCGGGAACGGAGCAAAGACCCTGTATCAATCCCGATGCGGTGCGGCTGATGAAGCAGGTTCACGGCATTGATATGGAAGTCACCCAGTACAGCAAATTGTTGTCTGCCCTGCCGCCGGTGGATGTGGTAGTAACCATGGGCTGTAATGTGCAGTGCCCCATGCTGCCCTGCTCCCATCGGGAGGATTGGGGGCTGGAAGACCCATCCGGCAAAGAGGATGCGGCTTTTTTGGAAACCATACGAAACATTGAAGAGAAAGTATTGGAGCTGCGGCAGCGTCTGCGGTAAAAAGGAACACCCGAATGGCAAGCGGCCATTCGGGTGTGTTTGTTTATGTGGGGAACAATGCCATGATCAGGCTGTCGTGGCGTATGCCGTCCTGTTCCTCTCGCTGGGGCACGGTGAAAAGTACACGGAAGCCACATTTTTTGTAGCAGGCGATGGCTCGGGCGTTGTGGACTTTGGGATCGATCAGCAGAGCATCGACGGTCTTTTCCCGGAAGAGATAGGCACATAGCAGATTGATCGTGCGGGTGCCCAGCCCCTTGTCCCGGTGGGTGGGAGCCAGAAACAGATCTATGGCAAAGACCTTGTCGGTGGGGGCGAGAAACCGTTGGTATTCTGCCGGAGGACAGTCATATTCTTCTGCGTCGGTGGGGTAAAACTGGCAGTAGCCAATGGGGTCGCCGTCCAGCAGGATCAAGCAGGGCGTCATGCCGTCAGCCAGACGGGAACGATGTTTTTCCGCCACGGAGGCGGCGGTGTGCTGACAAGTCAGGCCGTCCCAAAAGCGCAGAACCTCCGGGTCCTGCATCCAGCGCAGGTACTGCTGCAGGTCGGCGGGAGAATCGGTCATAGGACGGAGGGCAAGGCTGCCGCTTGCGGTGAGGATGGACATAGGTTATTCCTCGTCCCGGACAGGGCGTTCGGTCAGTACGGCGGCCAACAGGTCTTTCTGTAGGAAGAAGGGCTGGCCAAAGGGGTTGATCACCAGGCCCTGGGCATCTTCAAAATCCAGCACCACGTCGAAATAGATGTCGATGAAGTGGGAGAGAATGTTGGTGGGGCCGCCTTTCTCCAACTCAGCTTCGCTGGTGAAGGCCACCATATACACGGCGCCGCCGTCATATTCCAACGGGCGCAGCTGATAGCTTTGGCCGCCTTCGGACAGCAGCACGGGGATCAGCAGGTGGCCGTCCTGATTCATTCGCTGCTGCAAGGTGCGCACCACGGCCAGGGCGGTGTCTTCGCAGGGGTCTGCGGTAAAGGCGGCGATGGCGGTTTCGATGATCTCGTTGCCGATGAGGAACTTGTTTTCCATAACGGTGTCTCCTTGGTTGGATTTTTATCGGGTTTTATTATAGCAGATCTGCCGCCGCTTGGCAACGGCAGGCGCACTTGACGGACAAGGGAAGTTGGCCTACAATGAAGGCAGAAAGAGGTGATGAGATGCCCTTTGAAATCGTTCGGAATGATATAACCAATATGCAGGTGGACGCCATTGTCAACACCGCAAACCCGGAGCCGATCATCGGCGCGGGAACCGATGCGGGCATCCATGCCAAGGCGGGCCCCGAACTGTTGAAAGCGCGGCAGAAGATCGGCGCGATCCGGGTGGGTCATGCGGCTATTACGCCGGGCTTTGATCTGGATGCAGCCTATGTGATCCACACCGTTGGCCCGGTGTGGCAAGACGGGCACAGCGGCGAAGAAGATCTGCTGCGGCAATGCTATATTGCGTCACTGAAGCTGGCAGCAAAGCACGGCTGCCGGTCGGTGGCGTTTCCGTTGATTTCTGCCGGATCTTACGGCTTTCCCAAGGATCGTGCACTGCGGGTAGCCATCGATGCCATCAGCGGCTTTTTGCTGCAGCATGAGATGCAGGTGTATCTGGTGGTGTTTCATCGGGAGGCTTTTCGCCTGTCGGAGCAATTATTTGCCGATGTGGCCAGCTATATCGATGAGCATTACGTAGCCGAGAAGAATCGGGAAGAGTACGGTGCCGCGCTGCGGGACCGTCGCGTGCAGGAGCGGCGGCGCAAGATGGCGCTGCGGGCGGAGCAGGATCTTTGCGGGCGTGCGGAGATGCTTCCGAGCATGTCGGTGGATGCTTGCGTTTCCATGGAAGCGCTGCTGGAGGAAGAGCGGAAGCAAAAGAAAAAGTTACTTGCCGCGTCCAAGCCCAAGGAGCGCAGCCTGGATGAGCTGCTGCGGGAAACCGATGCGGGCTTTAGTGAGACGCTGATAACGCTCATCGGGGCATCGGGCAAAAAGCCTGCGGAGATTTATGCCCGGGCCAATGTAACCAAGCAGCATTATTCCAAGATCGTCAACAACCCGGATTATCAGCCGAAAAAGACCACGGCGGTGGCCTTTGCGCTGGCGCTGAAGCTGGATCTGGCCCAGACGCAGGACCTCATCGGTCGGGCGGGGTATGCCCTGACCAACAGCAGCAAGTTTGACGTGATCATCAAATATTTTATCGAGCATCGAAATTATGATTTGTTTGAGGTCAACGCCACGTTGTTTGACTTTGATCAGCCCACCTTGGGTGTATAGCAAAAAAGAAAAAGGTCGCCTGCCGGTTGACCATTTGGCGTGGAAAACTCGTTATAATGCAGTTGTAAGGAACAAACAACTGACGTTTAAGGAGGATTTTCACATGACTGAATTGGTTTTTATCTTGGATCGCAGCGGCTCTATGGGTGGTTTGGAGCAGGACACCATCGGCGGTTTCAACAGCATGCTGCGGAAGCAAAAAAAGCAGCCGGGTGAGGCGCTGGTAAGCACCGTGCTGTTTAATAATCACAGCGTGGTCGTCCACGATCGGGTGCCGCTGGAGCAGGTGCAGCCTATGATCGAGGAGGAGTACTGCGTGGGCGGCACCACGGCGCTGCTGGATGCCGTGGGCGGCGCCATCAAGCACATTGGCTTGGTGCACAAGTATGCCCGGCCCGAGGATCGACCGGAGAAGACGCTGTTTGTCATCACCACCGACGGCATGGAAAATGCCAGCCATAAGTACACGTATGAAAAAGTGCGGCAGATGATCGCTCACGAGAAAGAGAAGCACGGCTGGGAGTTTTTGTTCCTGGGTGCCAATATTGACGCCGCCAAGGAAGCCCGGCGCTTTGGCATCGAAGCCGACCGCGCGGCGGATTATCACTGCGACGGTGTGGGTACGGCGCTGAATTATGAGGTCATCGGTGACGTGGTGGCCAATGTGCGTGCTTGCCGTCCGGTGGACCGGAACTGGAAAGCCCGCATTGACGCGGATTATCAGAAACGGAGATGATCTGATGAAAGACAAAAAACCTGCCGGCGTGAAGGATCTGGATTATGTATATGATTGCGGCGGACTTCAGCCGATAACATTGATAAGTGAGAAGGAGGGGAAATAAGTATGTTTGGTGCAATTTTGGGCGATATCATCGGCAGCCCTTATGAGTTCGATATGGGAAACAAGACCAAAGACTTTCCCCTGTTCTCCCGACACTCCAAGTACACCGACGACAGCGTGATGACGCTGGCGGTGGCGGAGGCACTGATGGATTCGCAGCCGGATGACGGCGACGAAGCCATCTGCAAGCGCTTGGTATCCTGTATGCAGAAATACGGCAGAGCTTACCCCAAGGCCGGCTACGGCTATGGGTTTGCCCGTTGGCTGATGCGGGAAGACCCCCAACCTTACGACAGTTGGGGCAACGGCAGCGCGATGCGCGTATCCAGTGTGGCGTGGTTGTATAGTGACCTTGCCACCGTGCGCAAGATGGCGCGGCTGACGGCGTCGGTGAGTCATAATCATCCCGAGGGAATGAAAGGCGCGGAGGCAACGGCTGCGGCGATTTTCCTGGCCCGAACAGGGAAGAATAAGGCGGAAATCAAGGCATATATCGAGAGCGAGTTCGGCTATGACCTGAGCCGTACCTGTGACGAGATCCGCCCTGCTTACCATCACGTGGAATCCTGCCAGGAAACCGTGCCGGAGGCCATCACCGCCTTTTTGGAGGGGGAGAATTTTGAGAATGTGATCCGTACGGCGGTGTCGCTGGGCGGCGATTGCGATACTTTGACCGCTATTGCGGGCAGCATGGCCGAAGGTTTTTACGGCGTGCCGGAGGATCTGAAGGCAGAGTGCCGGGCAAGGTTGCCCGAGCCTCTGCGCGATGTGCTGGCGAGGTTTGAACAGTCTCTGGCAAAACAGGCATAAGAAAAAACGAGCGGCCGACCCAAGACGGGTGGCCGCTCGTAAGACATATGGGTTATTTAGGCTCGTTGCCCTCGGCGAACAGGCGGATCATCTCACGGGTGAGGCTGATGCCGTCGTCCTCGGCGGGGATGCCGTCCCGGGGGAACCATTCGGCGGAGGCCAGCTCGTTCTCGTCCAGGGTGACGGTGTCATTGTCACCGTCCAGATCGCAGAAATAGCCCACCGACAGATTGCCGGCAATGCCCCAAGGTTGGCTCTTGTAGTAGCGGATGTTCTTGACGGGCAGGCCGACTTCTTCCATGACCTCGCGGGCCACGGCTTCCTCGGCGGTCTCGCCGATCTCGATGAAGCCGGCAAGCAAACCGTAGCGGGTGTAGTTGCGGTTCGCGTATTTGCTGAGCATCAGCTTGTCCCCGTGGGTCAGGGCGATAATGGCAGCCGGTGCGATGCGGGGGAAGATCATATTGCCGCAGTTGGGGCAGCGCATCATGCGCTCTTTGCTGTCGTGTGCGGTAGGTGTTCCGCAGCGACCGCAGAAGCGGTTGTCGCGGTACCAGCAGTACAGATGCCAAGCCGTCATCAGACCAAAGCACAGGTCCTTGGAGGCGGGTTCCCGCAGGACGGCCGTGGCAATGTAGGAATACGTTTCGTCGGGGCAATCACCGGCAGCGCCGAACCACAGGAAGAAGCGGCGGTCCTGCAGGGTAAAGACGTAGCGGAAGGGCTCGTCCAGCCACTGAGGCCAATCAGTACACCAGCTCTGAGCCTGCGCCACGGTGGGCAGATGCAGGATGCCCTGGGTGTCACGATGCAGCAGAATTTCGTTGCCGCGGACGCAGACGGCCAAATCATCTTCTGCAGGCAGATGGTGCCGGTATTGATTATCCAAGGTGCCAAAGGAAAGATCCTGTAACACAATATCACTCCCAAATCAGAATAAACTTAGTATACCACGGGCAATGAGAAAGGGCAAGCCGGGCATACAAGAAGAAACGCGGTGCGAAAAAGAAGATCGCCTGTCCCGAGGCCGGGACAGGCGATCGTTTTATGCAAGGGCGTGTTGGTCCATGCCGCAGGCCAGGACCTGCTCGATCAGGGCGCGGTCATGGGCCACCGCATCATAAAAGCGGAAGCCGCCGGCGAAGTTGTAGGCGTCGAAGCCGTTGCCTTCCAAAATGCGGCTGGCGATGTAACTGCGCAGGCCGCTTTGGCAGATGACGTAAACCGGCTTGCCGGGCTCGATTTCATCAAGCCGCCGGCGCAGGTCATCCACCGGAATGTTTTGGAAGCCGTCAATATGGCCCAGGGCATATTCCTCTTCCGTGCGGGTGTCCAGCAGCGTAACGCTGCCATCCCGCGGCAGGGAGGGCAGATCGGCAAGGTGCCACTGCTTCATCTTGCCGCTTGCGATGTTATCGATGAGGAAGCCTGCCATATTCACGGGGTCTTTGGCGGAGGAATAAGGCGGCGCATAGGCAAGATCCAGATCTTTCAGCCGGGTGGCCTTCAGCTCGGCGTGGATGGCGGTGGCCAGCACGTCGATGCGCTTGTCTACGCCGGCATAGCCTACGATCTGCGCGCCCAGCAGACGATTTGTATTCCGCTCAAAGACCACCTTCATCACCATCAGCTTGCCGCCAGGGTAGTAGCCTGCGTGGTTCATGGGGGAAAGGATGACGGTGTCCGCATCCAGTCCGGCTTTGCGGGCGTTGGTTTCGTTGAGGCCGGTGGCGGCGGCGGTGAGATCAAACACCTGAATGACGCTGCTGCCCTGACTGCCTTTGTAGCGGCTGTCACCGCCGCAAATGTTGTCGGCGGCAATTCGGCCCTGTTTGTTGGCGGGGCCGGCCAAGGCGATCAGCGCAGGCTCGCCGGTGACGGCGTGCTGCACCTGCACCGCATCGCCCACGGCATAAATATCGGGGTGAGAGGTTTCCATCCGGTCATTGACCAAGATGCTGCCCTTGATGCCCAGTTCCAGTCCGGCCTGCTTGGCGAGGGTGGATTCGGGGCTGACACCGATGGCCAGCAACACCATATCGGCGCGAAGCGGCGCATTGTCCTTCAGCAGGACGCTGATGCCGTCTGCATCCTCGGCAAAGCCTTCCACACTGAAGCCCAGCGCCAGCTTTACGCCGTGCTTGCGTGCTTCGGCGTGGATAAAGGCGGCCATATCACTGTCAAAGGGGTTCATCAGCTGCTTGGGGCGTTGAACGATGGTGACTTCAATGCCCTGTTCTCGGAGGTTTTCGGCCACTTCCAAGCCGATAAAGCCACCACCCACGATGACGGCAGAGCGGGGCTTGTTTTGCCGGATGAACGCCTTGATCCGGAAGGTATCCTCTACGGTGCGCAGGGAGAACAGACGGCTGCTGTCAATGCCGGGCAGGTCGGGCAGGACGGGTTTTGCGCCCGGGGCCAGCAGAAGCTTATCATAGGATTCCTCGAAGCTCTCGCCGGTTTCCGTGTTTTGCACGGTGACAGTCTTTTGTTCCGGGTGGATGGCCAAAACGGTATGATGCACCTTCATCTGAATGCGGAACCGGGAGAAAAAGCTCTCCGGGGTTTGGAGGGTCAGGGCTTCGGGATCGTCGATGATGCCGCCGATGTAATAGGGCAGGCCGCAGTTGGCGTAGGAAATATACCCGGAGCGCTCAAAGACCACAATCTCGGCCTGCTCATCAAGTCTGCGGATTCTTGCGGCGGCGGTTGCGCCACCGGCCACACCGCCCACGATGACAATTTTCATATTACTTCTCCACCTTTCCAGTATAAGCGGTGATCCCGCCGATATTCGTTACATGGGTGTAGCCCATCTGCTGAAGCAGATGGGCGGCCTGTCGGCTGCGGGCGCCGGAGTGGCAGTAGACAAACAGAGGGGCGTCAAAATCTTCGGCGACGAAGGCGACACTGTCAAGGTCCTGCAGGGGGACATTGTGACTTGTGGGGATATGGCCCTCCCGATACTCCTGGGGCGTGCGCACATCCAAGAGAATGGCGCCGGGGGTGTTTTGATATTCCGTTACGCCCTGATTGATGTCGGGTCTTTTGGAAAAACTGAAGAAACTCATATTGTGCTCCTTTCCCTTATGCAATACTGCCGATGTAGGCATAGCCGGGCTTTTCCGGCGGAGTTTCTGCCCGGAAGAAACGGAAGGTCTCCGGCTCGGCCACATACATGTGCGCCAGTGCAATGCCCATATCGATGCGGTTCATATCGGGAATGATGCTGGCCTTGGTGCAATAGGCGTGGATGGTATCACCTTCATGGGTGAAATACCAAGGCTGGCTGTTGACGCTGGAGGGCGCCAAACGCGCGGGTTCCAGCTTCGGGTCGGGTTGGTCTGCGATCTGCGCCAAGCTTTTGCGGCGGAAGTCGTCGGGAGAGTGGCGCAGTACGTTTCCTTTTGGATGGCCAAATGCCAGCATAATGGCAAACTTCATACCCGGTACATCAGGCACGGTTTTGGCATTCAGCTTACCCATGCCCAGCCAGCAAACACCCAGGCCGATGCTTTGCAGATACAGGTCCATCTGCTGGAACAAAAAGCCAACGTTTTCCAACCACCCTTCACATTCTTCGGAGTAGATGGTGATGACTTGCGGCGTGGTCCAGGGGCAGATGCACCGCACCTGATTTCTGGGTACGATATCCCAGCGCACTTTGATGTCGGGGTACAGGGGAGTCATATCAAAGGACATGATTTGCTCAATTGTTTCGGCATCTACGGGTTTTCCGGTAAAACTGCGGCAGGATTTGCGCTTGTAGATCATTTCATGCGGGGTCATAGGTATGCCTCCTATGGATAAGTTTCTGCGGGTATTATAACACGGGCGCCGAACTCTTGCAACGGCAGGGTCGGTTGCGGTATACTATAGGCAAAGAACCGCACAAGGAGGATCTGTTATGCGAAAGAACTTTGGAGCAAAGCCAATGTGTTACCCGATGCCGGTGTTTATCATTGGCACATACGGCGCAGACGGTACGCCCAATGCCATGAATGCCGCCTGGGGCGGTATCAGCGAGGAGGCGGAGATCTCCATCTGCATCAGTGAAGAGCATAAGACCACGGCCAACATTTTGGCGCGGAAGGCCTTTACGGTGTCTATGGCAACGGTCGGCCAAATCGCCGCTTGCGATTATGTGGGCATCGTGTCGGGAAACACGAATCCGGATAAGTTCGCGGAGGCGGGCTTTCATGCCACCAAGTCGGAGTTTGTGGACGCGCCGCTGATCGATGAGCTGCCTATGGCGGTGGAGTGTAAGTTGATTTCTTACGATCCCGAAACCTGCCGTTTGGTGGGCGAGATCGTGAATGTGTCCGCCGATGAATCGGTGTTGGATGCGGAAGGTAAGGTGGATGTCACCAAATTGCAGCCCATCACCTATGATCCGATGAACCATCATTATCTGGTTTTGGGCGAGAAGGTGGGCCAGGCCTTCTGCGACGGATTGGCACTGAAGTAATTGAAGTAGAATAAAAGATCCCTGCGAAGGATGGGTGCATCCGTTGCAGGGATCTGTTTGTTTTGGTACGTTAGCGAAGCACCGGCCACTTTTGATAATCGGAACAAGCACAGGCGAAGGCGATCCGGCGCATATGCCTGTGGGACCCTTGCGGGATGGCGCATCTGCCTTCGTTTGCACAGTCTTTTACCCGAGAGTTGGAAAAATCGGTATCACGCTACGCGATCCAGTATACGCAGGTGGCGCATATTTTTTGATGTCCGGAATATTCGCTCATAAGGATGCTCCTTTCAAGCAGTTTGATTTGCGGCGCTTGCTTTTTGAACAGATATGTCCCTGCGACTTCGCAATCGCTGCTGAATTTATTATAGCAGGGAGGATGCATATTGCAAGAGCTGGCGGGGTGAGGATGTAGTTTTGTTTGCGGACATCACGGTTCGAGACGACCGATTTTATTATATGAGAAAATGGATAATATTGCAAGGATGCGGTCTGGCCGATTTAGGTATAGTTCATTGAAACAGAGCTGATTACTGATGTATGTAATAAACTGTTGCATAATCATCCATTAACCCGTGGCTACCTTATTTATTTTTCCATAATGAGTCTTCCATTGGAAACAGAAACATATCAATATGCAAATTCCTCACTAAAGCAAACAAAGCCCCCTCTGTAGTACAGAGGGGGCTTTGTTGACATGTCAGAAAAAATCCACGATGTTTTTCTTCTTGTATATCCAGCAATACAGTGTGTACACACTATTACACACTAGCGAAGCAAGGAGTAATGCTGTAATTACAAATTGATTCCAATAACAAGAAGTTATCACTTTTGCCATGATTTTAGGTAGTACAAGCCAACCTACATAAATATAGGCAATCAGGACAAAGGTTGCAATTAAGCCAATAACCTTTAATCCACGCAATAGGCCTTCAAGCTTTGTTGCATTGGGAATGCATTGTTTCCGTGAGAAGCAAATCGCAAAAAAAGCACAAATTATTAAGAACGGAAAGATAATCCCTATAAAGTTACAAAAGCTAGAACATCCACACGGACTTGATCCCCAGAGTGATGTGCAGTTTTCTGTAGTACAAATATTGTTTTTACACAACTCTAAGAAATCATTTAAACGCGTCTTGTCAGAACAAAAGCTAAGCAAAAATGCAACTATCAATCCGATAAAAAACTGCAAATTACCATGTTTTCCTGGATTAATGAATGATAGAATCACATGGATTTTCTTTCCGCTAAAGTTGTATGGATCTTTGGCTGTAATATCACCAAAACTTACTCTGGATTTTTTCCGTTCTGTGATATATTCCTTTGTAACCCACTCATTAAAAAGGACCGTTGTGGCATCTGCAACTCTTGTGACCTTATTAGGTTCTTCATTTTGACTACCAATTTTCAACATTGCGGACTCTGCATCAACGATATAGCTTGTAGGAGGAGCAAAGTACCAGGTAAAATCAGGAGTATAGTATTCAGATTGATTATCCAGTTGTACTACAAATTCGACTTTTTGATTATCTTCAAGGATACTATTCTTGAATTTGATGGTTGTTTTTATCCAATTGATTGCTTCAATACCAATTGTGGAATCAGTTGGCATACATAAGGTATAGGCCGATTCATTTCCTTTCTCAACCACACACTTACCAACGGCTGCAATACATGCATGTGAACGGGGGCCATCAGTACCATTATCTATTTTAATAACCGAACCGAGTGTAGTTTTATCAGGAAGATTAATATCCGAATCAGGTTTGTAGAGTTCAGGATAACACCCAATCAACGCATTTTTAATATCCTCTTGTGTTGAGAGATTTGTTACATTCTTCCATACTTTTTTTATCTGATCCGTCTGCGCTATATATTGTTTAGACAAATCAGCAAAACTTATTTTCTCAATGCACTTTTCTTTTTCATATGAGAATTTAAGAATACATTGACTGCTTTTATCATTTTTAGGTTCCGGAATTGACTGCTTCTTACCTTCCTTGTCTGCAACCCGTTTAGCCGCACCGCCAAAAACTGTCGCAGTATAGATATTGACAGTTTTTCCGTCCGGTTCTGCAAAAACCATATTAAAAAACTTGCGCAAAATAATAGTGGGGTATGCAGAGTTATTTACATTAGTAATCTTCAGCGTAATTGTAGGCCGCATTTTAAATCTCTCCCAATTTGCGCAGTTACAAACCCTCAATTAGTTCCATAATCTGTGCAATTTCTTTCTTCTGGTTCTTCTTTTGCCTTGTTATTCCTATAATAGGAATAACAAAACCACTTTCCATTAAGTAGTTATTCAATTCGCTAATAAATAGGCCTGAGCGCTTTTCGGTGCCAATTCCATATGTAAATATCTTGTTGACTGCACATGTCGGCGAGTTTTCAATGCCTAGAATAGCTTCGATTACATAACCGTTTCTTTGCAATGCTTCAATCTGTTTAGCAACTCCGTGTGCTAATACTTTACAATGGTCTTTAAATCCGGGCAATTTTTCATAATATCTAACCCCGTGAGGTTTCCTAGATAAACCAACATCGTAGGTCTTAAACATCACTTCGGGACAAGGCATCTGAACTAACGATACACCTGACATGCACAAGTAATCCAGGATTTCCTTTCTCCAGTTCAATTTAGATTCATTATATCCTACTTGATAAATAGGACACAACAAACAACCTGGAACCAATATAACCTTTCTACTTATACAATTCGTCATAATCGTCACAGGAACCAGGAATTGCGGATACGTTCTCTAACAGTTTTCTCTCTGCTATACAAGGCAAGATAATCTGGTCATAATATGCGTGTACTCCATCGATAACGCTTTGATCCACACTTCCATTAATTGGAACACCAATGATACATTTTGCCTCCATACATTTACAAATAAAATTACGAAGCATTAGTTCATTGTCTCTGTCCCAATCAGATTCCATATTATACACTGGAAGCAGTAGCTCCAATCCTTGGGATTCAACAAGTTCTTTATATCTTTGCTGCGCAAAACCAGGCAATTCAATCACGAACTGCTGCGATTTGCGACCACC
The DNA here is from genome assembly GCA_017380435.1 of Oscillospiraceae bacterium. Taxonomy (GTDB): domain Bacteria; phylum Bacillota; class Clostridia; order Oscillospirales; family Oscillospiraceae; genus Faecousia. The sequence goes on along the minus strand of JAFODZ010000051.1, from coordinate 1,142 downwards.
TTCAGCAATGTAGTGAATATTATGTTTTTTGCACAAATTAATTGCATACACATACATTGCTGTTCGACATATCATGCAGTGAAACTGTGAGGGTGTCATTCCAGAGAATCTTTCAAGTTGTTCTGCGGGCTTCATATTAAAATATGGGAAGAAAAACTCACGTGCAACACTACTGGTTTTATACACGCCCAAATACTTCGCCCGGTCATTTCCATATCGTTTAATAATACGTTCGGCAACAGTTCGTACATTTTCTAGCTGATAAATGCAACCATTGTCAAAAGTTACCATGTATACATAGTAGTTTTCCTTATCTTCCAATAATTTGCATGCAGCAAGAAATGAGTCTCTTCCACCAGACAACATCAACAAAACCGAATTACCCATAAATACCCTCATTTCCATTTATGAAAACAATTTTATTAAATGCGTATAAGATCCTATAATTAGTATAGGGCTCAAAAATAAAAAAGTCAATCATCTTATGGCGTAATTAGAATCTTAGGCATATATTTGTATTTTTAGAAGGTACTTATTTTATGTACAAACATCCCAATATTATATGCAAAAGAAGTCATGAAAAGTATGATATCCTGGATAGATCTGATTCAAGTTTATTAGCATGATGACTTGTATTCGAGAGATAGTTTTAGTAAGTGATAAAGATTATTCTATCATCAATTGCTATTGAATGGCCAACTAAGGTGGACAGATAGCACGAGGTTCATCCAGGAGAATGCCATAACTACCACAATCTTGCGGTACTTTGTGCCAACTCTCACTTGCTGCTCGGCACATTTGATTTAAGCTTATCACCAAATACATAGGCATAAACTTGTTTTGTCCTCATAATACATATAGTTTATGATTAGATGAAAAAATGTCGATTCTTTGAAGTGATACATGGCATTCGTTAATTAGGAAGACCATGGTGTTATATTTATGCAATATTTAGATTCTTAGTCAGACTCATTCCAACCTTAATACCTTCAATAAAAGCAGCCTTCTCGTGATCCCTGCAGAGGGTACAGACGGCGTAGATAATTTCATCGATTTCCTGCAGAGACTTGCCGTTCATCACTCGGTAGAGCTCCTCGAAATCGGCTTTGATGGCTGCGTTATCGAAGCCGCTGGATTCGTTA
>JAFODZ010000050.1 GCA_017380435.1 Oscillospiraceae bacterium | reverse complement strand
GGTAGAGTACCCGGTTCATACCCGGTCTGTCACCTGTTCAAGTCAGGTCGCCGCTACCAGGCCCGTTGGTCAAGCGGTTAAGACACCGCCCTTTCACGGCGGTAACATGGGTTCGATTCCCGTACGGGTCACCAAAAAAGAAGGACATCCAAAAGGATGTCCTTCTTTTTTGCTGTACGGGAATCTCCCACGGCTTTGGGACGCATCCCGTAAGGGACGTGGACGAAAGCCAGTTCGATCACAGCTTCTGTCGTTTTACCAAAAGAACATCCAAAGGCGGTGCGCCGCCTTTGGATGTTCTTTTTTCTGTAAGAAGCTGATTTTCCGTCAAAATCAAAGCTCTATTTTTAAGAATACCGGGTAATGATCGGAAAGGTAGATGCCGTTGCAGTTTTCTTTCCATACGCCGACGGTATATGGATGCTTGGATGTTTCGCTGTCAGTAAAGATGTAGTCGATCTTGTTGGCAAAGGGTTTTGTGTTCTCTTGGCGAAGCCTCTTGCCGAACTCATGAAATGTGGTATCGATTTTTTCTGTTGTGTCCACTATCTCCAGCTCTGTGTGCGTCTTGCACGCGCGAATCACATCACTATCCGGGCAAGCATTAAAATCGCCAAGCAAAAACACAGGTAATTTCCACTGTTTCTGGCATTGTGCTATATGATCCAAAACGACTCTAATGCCGTTTGTCCGTGCCTCTTCGTAGGCGTGATCCAAATGGGTATTATGCACACGGAAAAACTTTCCTGTTCGCAGGTCCCGCAAAATCATATTTTGAACGATTCGGGGAAGGCCGCTCTGTTTCTCAAAACAGGAACCCGGGACTGACGGCGTATCCGACAGCCAGAACATGGAATATTGATAGATTTCCACAACATTTCTTTTAATGGCAACGGCCAGGCCTTCTCCGGAAAAGTCCGCATCCCGCTGATTAAACACAAAATCATATTCGGGAAGAAACTGACGCAAAAATTCCATATGGGGCGGCATTGCCTCCTGGAAGCATATCACATCCGGCTTTTCAGCGCGAAGCTTTTCCAGCACCATTCCCGACCGATGAAGGAAGCAATTCACTCCGTCTCCATTGTCCCAAACACAGCGCAGATTAAAACTCACAAGTGACAATTCCATTATCGTTTCCATCCTCTCTGACATGATCTTTACGCAGGAGCGCTCTTGCTGTTTAGAACGCCAAGTCGGCATAGACAAATGAGTGGTCTGTCAAGGCGCTGTGCTGGTTCACGCTGTTAAAGAACTCAAAGCACTTAACCGTATAGTTTCCGGTGCCGAAGATGTGGACCGGATGTCCCGAATCAGGTACAGTTGACAAGGCCGTTCCGTTGCTCTGGGCCTCTTGGCTGATTACTTTCACGTATATAATTATACTATTTTATTCGCAAAGCACAATTCCAGAAATCTCCCTATTGACCACAAAAATCTCCCTCTTATATGGCTTGTTGATTTCCCGTCCATCCTATCTTCCGGAAGTGCGCATCAATTCAGGAAAATCAGACGCTGTCGGTGGTTTTCTTGATACAAAAACCACGCCGGGGAAATCCCGGCGTGGTGTGTTTCAATAGAATATAATGTTATTTATGCCTCAGTGGAGAGGGATGCCACATAAGCTACGGCAGCCTTGTGGTAGTGATACAGGCATTCCAGAACATCCTTCAAGCTGTCGGAAGTGTCTTCCTTCTCGTACATACGCTTGATGTAGTTCATAGGACCGTATGTTACAGAAATCTCAGCGCCGTTTGCATCGGTAACCTTCAGAGTGATCTGCTGATCCAGCGCATCGGGAGCAATGTCAGCCACTTCCACATAGTAGCGGCCGTCTTTCAGAACGGGTTCATATGTATTTTCGCCGACTGTGAAGGTGCAGTCTTCCACAGAGCCGGTGAAATAGAAGCGGACAGCAATCTTGTTGCGGAACAGCAGACTTGCGCCGTAGTAACCCAGACCATTCATGCTATCAGCCACTTCGACAGCAGCAGCTTCCAGGGTCAAGGACTGATCCTTGGTATAGTCTTCTTTGACGAGATTCTCTGTATTATACTGGAAGTGCATCTGTGCAGCAGCGCCATAGTTCAGCATTTCAGTAACCAAAGCCTTGGTCTCATCGGAGTACTCACCGCCAAGAATGTCCTTTGTGTAATCGACGACAGAGTAGGTCTTCTCATATGCCGCGCCGCAGCCCTTGATGGTAATGGTGTCAGCCATCTGTGCTGCTGCCAGCCCAACGGATACGGTGGATGTGCCATCGCCATTGGCAGTTACCTGCTTGGTCAAGGCAGTGCCACCGATGGAGAATTCCAGGTGATCTGCAATCGCTGCGTTAACCCTGAAATTAACGCCGATGTTATCGCCCAGGGAGATGTTCCATTCCTTCACGGGGGTCTCCGGGGCAACTTCCGGGGAGATCATAGCGCCGGCCTGGTTGCCATCATTCCATGTCATGAAGTAGCAGATACCGTCACAGAAGTTTGTGATATTGGGAGTCTGGTCCCGGTAGCCAGAGCCGTCGTCCTTAACGCCATTGATGATAAGGCCAGTTGCATCCAGCGGCACCTCGACGGAATAGACTTCATATGTCCCGTTATCGCTGTAACCAGCTACCGGGTTTTCTACCTTGGTCATAGCAACACCAGGCCAACCGGGGTTTGTATTTGTTGTGCTTCCCCAGTAATAGGCATTCACATCTGTCCACATCCAGTTGTTCTGGAAGTAAACGGTCATAGTAGTCTTCTCTTCGGGCTCGTCGCCGGGATCCTCTGCGGGCTGGAAGGTAGCGGTAACGGTAACATTGCCCGCGGGCATGGTGAACTGATTGTTGTTAACAGTCAGTTCCTCTTCACCGGACAGAACGGTCAGACTTGCCAGTTCATAGCCTTCGGCGGGAGTAACCGTCAGGGTGACAACTTCTTCCTCAGCTGCATTTTCGGGGGCGACAACTTCGCCGTTTTCAGCAGCTTCTACGGTGATATCGTACTTAACGCTGGGGTCGGGTACGATCTCAACCTGGTTTCCGTCACTCCATTGCATACGGTAGCATACGCCATCATAGAAGCCTTCTTCAATATTGGGAGTCTGGTCCCTGCTGGGAGTTCCATCTTCGTTTGTTCCGTTGACACCGTTGATGATGAAACCATCAACATCCGCAGGAATATTATAGGTGTAAACATCGCGCTTACCATCGCTGTAGGCGATTCCCTCGCCAAATTTTTCCATAGCAATTCCAGGCCATGCGGGATTCGTGAAGTTCTCACTGCCCCAGAAATAGATGCACACATCAGACCAGAGCCAGTTGTTCCGGAAATAAATCGTTACAAAATCTTCCTCTGTGATCTCCCGGAAGGTTGCAGTAACAGTAACATCGCCAGCGGGCATGGTGAACTGATTGTTGGTAACTTCCAGTTCCTCATCACCAAACTTAACTGTTAGGCTTTCCAGCAAGTAACCTTCATCGGGAGCAGCTTTCAGAACCACCGGCGCTCCCTCGCGTGCAGTATCGGAAGCCGTAACCGTTCCGTTTTTAGAATCTTCTACATTGATATTATATTCGACAGCATTGGGGTCAAAAATGCCGGCGGTGCCATCATCCTGCACATAGTAGCAGATACCATCAGAAAAGCCTTCGGTAATATCTGCAGTTTGTTCCAAAACGGCGCCTTCCTTTTCATTGATTCCAGTGAAGAGGAATCCGGCAACATTTTCAGGAATTTCACAGACAAAAACCTCGGACTTGCCGTTGTTGCTTAAAGCGTTGTCCCCTTCAACCAGAGTCATCTCTTTTCCAGGCCATTGCGTTTCACCATTGCCCCAGTAATGGATGCCCACTTTTGTCCAGTTCTTATTGTTCTGAAAGTAGATTTTCCAGTATTCAGCCGGTTGGAAAACCGCAGAAACGGTAACCTCGCCAGCGGGCATAGTGAACTGATTGTCGGTAACTTCCAGTTCCTCTTCACCAAACTTAACGGTCAAGCTCACCAGTTTATAGCCTACTTTGTGGGCTGCAGTCATAGGAACAACATCGCCCTCGTGTGCAGATTCAGAAACATTAACCGTACCTTCTCCGGTAATCTCTAAATTTATAGCAAAGGTAGGGGTGCCAGGCACGGGGGGAGTATATGCGCTCCAGGTTCCGTCGCCTTTATCCCAGTTTTTGGGGTCCTCTTTCACGGTATAGCAGTTATTTGTGCCGTCATAGGTCAAGTCAGCAGTTTGGTTCCACTTGGTATCCCAGCCATTTGCAGCGTTACTGGGGTTCATGCGGCAGAAGATCACATTGGTCCAGTTTCCTGTGGGAACCGTAACCTCATAAAGGTTAGTTTCCCCTGCCACCGGGGTCATAGAAGCCCAGGTATTCCCTGTGCCAAAGAAGTAGGCAGCAAACCGGGCATTGGCCTGCGTCCAGTTACTGTTAGGCTTCAGATACAGCTTTTCGCCACCGGTCATATTGACAGCAAATGCCGATACCGGAATATACACCAGCACCATGCTCAGGCACAGCAGCAGGCTGAATACCCTCCTCAATGTTTTGTTTTGTTTCATATGCGTTTCCTCCTTCAGTGATATATCCGTCGGGGAATTCCCCGGCATATAGCGCTGAAATGTCAAAAGATCCGATATTGCCGGACCTCCTGATTTTTCCAGTTGCTAATATGAAGAGTATAGCACAGGCTCTGTGAAATTTCAATAATTCAAACTGCCCAAAAACCATATTTTTGTGCTTTTTGCATCACTTTCCCCGAATCCTTAAAAAATCCAATCCCAGAACCGCCATTTGAAAGGGAATCTATTGATTTTTCGGAGAAAAAATGATATTTTGAAATAGCAAGATATCTTCCGTTTTTGGAAATGCCTTAGTGAAATTCACAGGAGAAACCCATATGGAAAAGAAACCGAAATTTGAAATTTCTTCCATGGTTCTGCATATTTTGGCCATGGCGCTGATGCTGTGCGACCATCTTTGGGGCACGATCGTGCCGGGAAACGACTGGCTGACCTGCATTGGCCGCATTGCCTTTCCCATTTTCGCCTTTATGATCGTGGAGGGGTATTTTCACACCCGAAATCTAAAGAAATATGTATGCCGTTTGCTTATTTTCGCCATTTTGTCGGAGCTTCCCTTCAATTTGGCCATCGGCAGCCGGTGGTTTTACCCCATCCATCAAAATGTGCTTTGGAGCTTTCTGCTGTCCATCGGTTTGATCCACCTTAATGAAAAGGCCAGAGCCAAGGGTAAGCTTTGGCTACAGATCATCACTTTGCTGACAACCACCCTTTTCGGTGCGCTGCTGGGTCTGATCACTATGTTGGACTACTACCACGCCGGCGTGCTGACTGTTCTGGTTTTCTACTTCCTCCGCCAGCGGAAATGGTGGAGCTTTTTGGGACAGCTTATCTGCCTTTGGTATATCAATGTGGAAATGCTGGGCGGTTTGGGCTATGAGTTGCAGCTATGGGGGCATAATTTCTTCCTGTCGCAGCAAAGCTTTGCTCTGCTGGCGCTGATCCCTATATGGCTCTACCGGGGCAAGCAAGGGCCGCACAACAAATTCCTGCAATATACCTACTATGCATTTTATCCCGTGCATCTTTTGATCCTGGGAATCCTGAAAATGATCCTCACCTAACGCATCCCTCCCCCGATAAATCAAAAAGGGCGTGCTGCAGCACGCCCTTTTTCCAGACTGTCAAAAAACCATGTCATTGCGAACCAGTGCGCACACTGGTGTGGCAATCTCGCAGTTCAATGTTTAGATTAATATGTAGTTTTCGGCAAATTCGTAACATTTTACTATGAGATTCCCACGTCGCTGTGCTCCTCGGAATGACAAAGGGGCTTCTTTGACACGCTCAAAAAAGGGCGTGCTGCAGCACGCCCTTTTTCTTATTTCACCTCAGCGGTAATGCGCTCCGGGATTCGCTTGAGCGCTTTTTCCATGGCCTCATATGTGGATTTCTCCACCGCCTCCATATATTTTTCCTCATATGCCCGCATTGCTTCCGCGATACGCACTACCCGCACCGGCTTATTCTCCTCGGTGACGGTAAAAATGGGGGTGTAGCTATAGCCGGATATCCTGGCTTCGCCGGAGCGGCTGTCTTTGGTAATCTCCACATCCAGGATGATGGAATAGGCAGATTCTGCATAAACGCCGTTGCTGATAAAATCGCCCAGGGAATAGGCCACTAATGTACCGGCTTCCGGGTCATATTGGATCTGCTGCACCTGATGGGAATGGGTTCCTATGATAGCATCGGCGCCGCCGGCCAGCAGCAGATCCCGGATGGTTTTTTGGGAGTTGCTGATGGAATTATCCTGCTCACTGCCCCAATGGACCAGCGCAATGGTAATATCCGGTTTTTGATCCTGGATATTGTTCATAATGTGTGAGATTTTATCCTTATTTATGTTCTGATAAACGCTGTTATAATCGGAATACAGAACATTGACGCAGTTTTCGTTATCCTCACCGGGGATTGCATCGCCGTTCATACCCTTGGTAAAGGCCACCACCGCAATGCGTACGCCCTGGATTTCAAACATGGAAAAACCCTGTTTTTCTTTATATTCCGCCGTGCTGCGGAACACGCCCACAGGCTCCATACCTGCGCTTTGCACTGCGTCCATCGTCCCAAACAGGCCGGATACGCCCTGGTTGATAGCGTAGGAATTAGCCAACTGCAGCATATCCACACCGGCGCTGCGCAGGACCGTTGCCAGAGATTTGGGTGCGGTTTGGAATTCCCCGTTCGGGTAGTCCGACAGATCTCCCTCCAAATTCACCGTAGTAAGATCTGCCGCCGACAAAACAGGCGCCACATCCAAAATCACCTTCGCAAGGTCGTTATTCGGGCCGCCGGCCTCCACCAGCGCCTGGGTCACATTCAAATCACCGGTGGCAGCGAAATGGATCACCGTATCTTCCGCTTTGGGCGGCTGGGTCTGCACCGGCTGTGTAGCCACATTGGGGGCATCGGGCTGGGATTCCTCCCGACGGCTCAGCTTCACACCAATCACAATGGCCAATATCAAAATAGCAGTCAGCACCAGCGCACCTGCACCGGCGATCAGACCGATCATCAGTTTCTTTTGGGCGGCCTTGCGTTTTTCAGCTTCGGCCTGTCTTTTTCGCTTGCGTTCTTCCGGATCGGGGAGCATAGAACACCCTCCTTGCAATTTTTCTATATTGTACACCATTTTTCCTGTTTTCACAACCCCCCAATGTTTTTCCTATGTACTTTTCTCCGGCTTTGGGGTACAATGAAGAAAAGGAAGGTGCATACTGTGGGCAAAAAGCAGCAAAGAGAATTGGAGCGGCTGGAAAATCATCTGATGGCAGAAGATGCCCGCCAGGTGGAATCCGCCGAGGCCTACAACCGGGATGATATCGATTTGAATTTGGAGCGGTACTCCCGAAAGGTTTACGGCAAAAAACGGGGCGGCTGCCTGGTCTATGGGATTATTTTGGTCATTTCAGCGGCGCTGGCGCTGTTTTTATACCAGGTATTGGGAGGAAGCGGATATGCAGGATAAAAAACCGGTCGGTCGGTTTGCCCCCACCCCCTCGGGCAGAATGCATCTGGGTAATGTATTTGCAGCACTGGTGGCGTGGCTGGCGGTGCGCAGCCAGGACGGCACGATGGTCCTGCGCATGGAGGATCTGGACCGGCAGCGAACAAAGGCGGAATATGCAGAGGTTTTGCGTAACGATCTGCAATGGCTGGGTCTTACATACGATTTGGAAACCCCGCCCCAAAGTACCCGCTCCACCATCTACGAGCAGTATTTCGACCTGTTGCGGGAAAAAGAGCTGCTCTACCCCTGCTACTGCACCCGGGCGCAGCTGCACTCCGTCAACGCCCCCCATCAGTCCGACGGCACCTATGTCTATCCCGGAACTTGCCGCCATCTCACCGCTGCCCAGCAGCAGGCGATGGACAAAGTCCCCTCCTGGCGACTGCAAGTACCGGATCGGGATTACACCGTAACGGACCGAATTCAAGGTATCTATCGGGAAAATCTTTTGTACGACTGCGGTGATTTTTTAGTACGCCGGGCAGACGGTGCTTTTGTTTATCAGCTTGCTGTCACGGTGGATGACGGTCTTTCCGGTGTCACCCAGGTGGTGCGGGGTGTGGATCTTCTCAGTTCCTCCCCCCGGCAGATGTATCTGCAGGAACTTTTCGGTTTTCCTTCCCCGGAATACGCCCATGTACCCCTGCTGGTCGCCCCGGACGGACGGCGGCTGAGCAAACGGGATCAGGATATGGACTTGGGCTACCTGCGTCAGCACTGCACCGCGCCGGAGCTTTTGGGAAAATTAGCCTTCCACGCCGGAATCATCGACCACCCGGAGGCAGTGAGCGCAGCGGAGTTAATTTCGGAATTTTCCTGGAAAAAAATAAGAAAAGACAATATTTGTTTGAAATAATCGGAAAAAGCTTGCCTTTTTTTAGAATCTTTCCTATAATGAATTTACTATATTGCAGGAGGTTTCTATATGAAAAACCCGGTTCTGGTAGTTATGGCTGCTGGTATGGGCAGCCGTTACGGCGGTCTGAAGCAGATTGACCCTGTGGGTAGCTGCGGTGAGGCTATCTTGGATTACTCTTTGTTTGATGCCTACGAAGCAGGCTTCCGTACTGCCGTTATCATCATCAAAAAAGCCATTGAAAAAGACTTTATGGACACCGTCGGTGCAAGACTGAAAAGCTCCCCCATGGAGATCCGCTACGCTTTCCAGGAGCTGGACAAGCTCCCCGAGGGCTACACCATCCCCGAGGGCAGAATCAAGCCTTGGGGTACTTCCCACGCAGTCCTTTGCGCTGCCGACGCCATTGACGGCGCACCCTTTGCTGTCATCAACGCCGACGACTACTACGGAAAATCCGCCTTCCGGGAGATTTTCCAATTCCTGAGCACCGCCCAGGACGGCACATACTACGATTTCTGCATGGTCGGTTATCAGTTAGGCAACACCGTTACCGACAACGGCTCTGTGGCTCGCGGCGTATGCACCACCGACGAAAACGGCTATCTGGCCGACATCGTTGAGCGCACCAAGATTGAAAAATATCCCGGCGGCATTCACTTCACCGAGGACGACGGCGCAAGCTGGACGGATATTGCCGCTGAAACTCCGGTTTCTATGAATATGTGGGGCTTTACTCCCGTATTCTTGAAAGAGATCGCAGACCGTTTCCCGGAATTTTTGGACAACAAAGTTCCTCAGAATCCTGCAAAAGCAGAATTTTTTCTGCCTATGACCATCAGCCAACTGCTGGAGGAAAACAAGGCAAAGGTAAAAGTTCTGAAAACCGCAGACAAGTGGTACGGCGTGACCTATGCCGAGGATAAGCCTATGGTCGTGGCTGCGCTGCAAGAAATGACCCGCCAGGGTTTGTACCCCGACGGACTTTGGAAATAAGGAGAAAATCATTATGAAAAAAGTATTGAGTCTTATTTTATGCCTGCTGTTGGTTGTGTCCTTGACCGTTCCCGTGCTGGCTACCGAAGATGCATGGGAGTTTGAGATGGATGTTGCCGAGCAGGCCGAAGAAACTGCCCCGGAAATCTACTATTTTTCCGCATCCGGCGAAGAGCTTATTATTGACGAAGATAATGTCTATGCCATCATCGGTGAAGACGGCGTTGCCGTAGAGAAAGTCGTTCCCTATGACGAATTTTACGGCGCCATTGATGGCGAGCAGGCTACCCTCGTAGCGCCTCCCACCCATGCAACCGGCATGTCTTTGCTGGGCGTGATCCTGATCGTCTTGCTGGTGTTGCTGCTGATTGGCTTATTGCTTCTGATCGTGGCTGCGGTGGTCATTGTGCTGATCGTTGTTCTTGTCCGAAAAAAGAAAAAGAACAACGCTGAAGAAGCACCGAATACCACCTCTGAAGAAGCACCGGATACTACCTCTGAAGAATAACATACAAGGCGGGTTGCCAAGTTGGCAACCCGCCTTTAGCGTGTCAAAGAAGCCCCCCTTTGTCATTCCGAGGAGCACAGCGACGTGGGAATCTCATAGTAAAATATTACGAATTTGCCGAAAACTACATATTAATCTAAACATTGAACTGCGAGATTGCCACGCCAGTGTGCGCACTGGCTCGCAATGACACGGTTTTTTCGAAAGACTGAAGGCGGGTTGCCAAGTTGGCAACCCGCCTTATTTTTCGTATGAATCGTCATCCACGACGGTCCTTATTCGCAAGTGACAGAAAGGGCATACTGCTCCACTTTGGGATACAGCTCATCATAATCTTCCAGATCAAAAATGAACTCCAACAGCCACAGGCATTGGCTGGACTCATACACCGCAATAAACACCGTTTGGGTTTCGTCGTCGGCATTGATGGATTGATACTGCATCGTGGGGATGCCGTTTAGATCGGCAATCTCCGTCATAGTCGGCTCGTCCATAGCCTCTCGGAATGCCGCGGCATAATCCCGGGCAGAGATGTCCTCCAACTCGTTCTCATCATAATCGATGCGCCAGCCGGCAATGACCACATCATCGGAGCTGATGCAAAAATCCGTATCCGGCACCAGGATATCCATCCGCATAAAATCCCGGCTCAGCTCGATGCTCAGATTATCCACGGTAAAAGTCTTGGCATTTGCGGTAAGCACCAGGGTTTCCAAAGTGTTTTCTATGGAATCGCAGGCAGAAAAACACAGCATCAGCGACAAAGCCAGTATGATACAAAAAAATTTCTTCATATAAAACACCGCTGTATATTATGCGTTTGTTTGCGCCAAATATTCCGCCCGACCGGTTTCGTAGAGGTTGTTACCCTGGCTGTCGATGATGACCACCAGCGGCATATCCTCCACATACAGCTTGCGCAGAGCCTCTGCGCCCAGGTCTTCGTAGGCGATCAGCTCGCACTTTTTGATGCACTTAGCCAGCAGCGCACCTGCGCCGCCGATGGCACCAAAATACACGCCGGAATATTGTTTCATTGCCTCGACCACCTCAGGCAGCCGTGCGCCCTTGCCAATCATACCTCTTGCGCCTACGGACATCATCGTAGGTGCATAGGCATCCATCCGGCCGGAGGTGGTAGGACCGGCAGAGCCGATCACCTGCCCCGGCTTTGCGGGCGTGGGGCCGACATAGTAGATGGTAGCATCCTTGGGATCAAAGGGCAGTTCCTCGCCCCGTGCCAGCGCCTCGCACATCCGCTTGTGACCGGCATCCCGGGAAGTGTAAATGGTACCTGTAAGCAGAATGCTGTCTCCTGCCCGCAAGCTTTGTGCCAGTTCCTCGGTCAAAGGAAGTGTGATCCGTTTTTCCATTACAGCACCTCCGTTTTATGCCGTGTGACATGGCAGTTGATGTTGATGGCGCAGGGCATACCTGCAATATGGGTGGGAAGGGTCTCGATGTTCAGACCGATGGCTGTAGTCTTGCCGCCAAAGCCCTGAGGGCCGATGCCCAAAGCATTGACCTTTTCCAGCATTTCCTTTTCCAAATCGGCATAGAAGGGGTCAGGATGGCTGCTTCCCAGGGGGCGCATCAGCGCCTTCTTAGCCAGCAGCGCCGCCTTGTCAAAAGTGCCGCCGATGCCCACGCCCACAACCATAGGCGGACAGGGGTTCGGGCCTGCGGCCTCTACGGTTTCCAGGATGAAGTCCTTAATACCCTGCAATCCGGCAGAGGGCTTGAACATCCGGATGGCGCTCATATTCTCGCTGCCGAAGCCCTTAGGGCCAACGGTAACGGAAACTTTTTCGCCGGGAACGATCTCGGTATAGAGCATAGCGGGGGTATTGTCGCCGGTGTTGCCCCGGCGGACAGGGTCTGCCACCACACTTTTACGCAAGAAGCCGTTGGTATAGCCTCTGCGCACACCCTCATCCACAGCTTCCCGCAGATCGCCGCCCACAAAATGGACATCCTGTCCGATCTCCAGGAACACACAGGCCATACCTGTATCCTGGCAGATGGGCACATTTTCCCGGTCTGCGATCCGGTAGTTTTCGATGATATTGTCTAAGACACCCTTGGCGATTACGCCATCTTCCCGGGCACGGCAGCCTTCAATGGCGCACTTTACATCCTGGGGCAGATGGGTGTTGGCCTCGATACAAAGCCGCTCCACCATATCGGTGATAACGGAAACATGAATTTCACGCATTGTTAATTCCTCCTGTTGCTTACAGCATAAATGTGTTGATCAGCTGGGATGCCAGTACCACCAGCACCAGTGCAATGGGGTATGTGGAAGCGTATGCACCTGCCACATCGTCAGTACCGGCAACACCGATCAGCGTCCCCAGAGCAGGGGTGGAGGTCATACCACCGGTGATAGAACCCAGATTGTTCAGCAGAGGCAGCTTGCAGATCTTCTTAGCGAACAGGTATCCTACAATCATGGGCAGGATAGTCATTACCGCACCGGCAGCAAAGCCGTAAACAACCAGCATAATGCCATATTCAGAGGCTGCGATTTGCTCAACAAGCTCTACGCCGCCTTCAACGCCTGCGCCCACCAGGAACAGCATAAGACCGAATTCCCGGAAACTCTTCAGAGTATGTTCTTCAACCTTCAGGCTCACAGGGCCGATATGGCCAAAGTGGGCAAGGATCAGGCTCATCAGCAAGGGTCCGCCGGTTAGTCCCAGAGAGAAGCAAGGACCGTCGAAGCCTTCACCGCTGAGGGGGATCTTGATTGCACCCAGCACAATGCCCAGCACAACAGCAATGCCAAAGCCAAAGAAACCGAATTCGTCGATTTTAGCTAGCTTTTTACTCTGCTTTTGCTCTGTTTTTTCTGCTGTTTGCCCGATTAAAAGACGCTCTTTTGCCATATCTGCCTTGGTAATACGAGGCATGATCTGCACAAACAGCACCACGCCGATCACACCAAAGGGATAGGCAACTGCGTGACCCAGAGATACCAGACCCAGCTGCTCCGGAGCCATAGCCTCAACAGCGCCCTGTGCAGCAGAGAAAGCGGGGGTGGAGGTCAGCGCACCGGACAGAATGCCGGTGGCATATGCTGCGCCGATGCCGGGGATCATTGCAAACAAGACTGTTACAACAGCGCCCATAGCAATGATCAACGCCCCCATAGGCACATAGGACTTGGCATTTGACTTCAAGTCCCGGAAAAACTTAGGACCTGCGATACAGCCAACGGATGTGACAAACAGCACAAGACCGATGTTGGAAATAAATTTAAAGCTGGAGATCTTTGCGTCGGATGCATCTGCCATAAAGAACTTGCCCAAAACAGGCACATTCTCCAGACCGGGCAAGGTGCAAAGATAGCCGAACAGCAGGGCAAACAGGAATACACCTGCTGTGCCAAGATTCAAACCCTTAACCTTAATTGCGCCAATGGCATAGCCAATCGCGCAGATGATAAATACACTGAGCAGTACGACCGGTGTTTGACCCAGACCGATCAGCTTAGAGAGAAAATCCATAGCTGTAATGTCGCCTCCAATTACCGCTCGTGACGGGCATATTTGGGCAGCAGCAGCGGGGATACACCCTCCTGCTCGATGCCTGCGTTTTTCAGTTCTTCCGCATAGGCATGGATGTGGTCCAGGTTCATCTCGCCCAGCTCCACTTCCTTTGCCCGCTTAGCAGCAGCCTTACCGGCGTTGCGTCCAAAGACGATAATGTCCAGCAGACTGTTGCCCATCAGACGGTTGCGTCCGTGGATGCCGCCAACGGCTTCACCGGCAACCAGCAGGTTGGGGATGGCCTTGGTGTAACCCTCGCCGCCGATCTCCAAACCGCCGTTTTGGTAGTGCAAAGTGGGATATACGAGAATGGGAAGTTTTCTCATATCAATACCGTAGTTTAAGTACATACGGAACATTGCGGGGATTCTCTTTTCGATGGTTCCCTCACCGCCCAGAATCTCGATCATAGGCGTATCCAGCCAAACACCGCTGCCCAAGGGGGTATCTACGCCCTTGCCATTGGCGCATTCGCGAATGATGGCAGATGCAGAAACATCTCTCGTTTCCAGAGGATGAGCATAAGCCTCGCCATCCTTGTTGACCAACATAGCACCCAGAGAACGAACCTTCTCGGTTACCAGTGCGCCGAAGATCTGGCTGGGATATGCTACGCCGGTGGGGTGGTACTGAATGGTATCCTGGTACAGCAGAGGCGCGCCTGCACGGTAACCCAAAATCAGTCCGTCAGCCGTTGCGCCGTAGTGGTTGGAGGTGGGGAAATTCTGATAGTGCAGCCGGCCTGCGCCGCCGGTGGCAATGATCACAGTCTTGGCTCTGGCAACCAGATAATCGCCGGTTTCCATATTCAGAAGAACCGCACCGGCCACCTGACCCTTGTCGTCCTTAATCAGCTCCACAGCGGAGGTGAACTCCACCACGGGAATCTTACGGTTGAGAACCTCGTCCCGGACAGTGCGCATAATTTCGGCGCCGGAATAGTCCTTACAGGCGTGCATACGCTTACGGGAAGTGCCGCCGCCGTGGGTAGTGACCATTCTGCCATCTTCGTCCTTGTCAAACATAACGCCCAAATCGTTGAGCCAGCGAATCGCATCGGGCGCTTCCATAACCAGCCGGCGCAGCAGCTCGGGACGGGCAGCAAAGTGGCCGCCGCCGAAGGCATCCAGATAGTGCTGGGCGGGAGAGTCGTTTTCCTTGTCCGCAGCCTGGATACCGCCCTCAGCCATCATGGTATTGGCATCGCCGATACGCAGCTTGGTAACGATCATAACATTGGCACCGGCTTCGTGGGCCTCAATGGCAGCCGAAGCACCGGCACCGCCGCCGCCGATGACCAAAACATCCACATCGTAGTCGATCTTGGTCAGGTCAATCTTCTCACCCAGCAGGCGGCTGTTGGAATGGAGCAGATCTGCCAGCTCCACAGGGGCTTTTTGTCCCTTGTTGGGGCCGATTTTGATTTCTTTGAAGCCTTCGGGGCGGAAATCGGGGTGGTAAGCCTGCAAAAGCTCACTTTTTTCCTCTGCAGTCATCCGGCGGGGTTCTGTTTTCATTCTTTCAGCACGGGTCGCTTCCACTTTTTTAATGGATTCCAGCATATATTCTGTAAACATAATATCCCCTCCTTACTTCTCGATATCCCGGTGGTTGTAAAGCTCTTGCATTTCCGTAATGGACTTTTGCATAATCGCTTCGATCAGATCGTCATGCTCGCCCCGGTTGATCTCTGCCACCCGGTTTTGCAGGTGCTCAGACTTGGGAGCAATGTACTTGCCGGTGAGCCGTCTTGCCAGCAGGCCAACCATGGGGTGGCTGATACCGGCGGGGCAGCGCACGGAGCAGCAGCCACAGCTAACGCAGTCGAAGGACTCCTCGGCGCATTTCTCCAGCTCGCCACGCTGAGCGTAGGCGATGTACTGCATAACATTCAGGCTCTGTGTGCAGGCCTTGGTGCAAGCGTTGCAGCCGATGCAGGCGTAGATTTCCGGATACAGCTCCATCATCACCCGCTGGTCAGCCTTCAGCTCCTCGATGGAATAAGTACGCTTATCTGTGGGGAAGAAAGGAATAGAAGCAACATACATTCCCTCCTGCACCTGGGTCTGGCAGGCTAAGCAGGTTTTCAGTTCATTTTTACCCTTAATGCGGTAGATGGTGGCGCAAGCGCCGCAGAAACCATGGCGGCAGCCGCATCCCCGGGTCAGGGTATAGCCGGCGTATTCCATAGCGGTCATAATGGTCAGTTCGCCGGGAACTTCATATTTTTTTCCGTAAAAATAGACATTTACCATATTCTTTTCCATATTGGCTCAGTCCTCCTTAGTATTCGTTAGGCAGAGCGTCCACCTGGTCAAAGCGGAACACCGGGCCGTCTTTGCATACATACTTGGTGCCGATGTTGCAGCGGCCGCATTTGCCCACACCGCACTTCATCCGAAGCTCCAGGGTGGTATAGACCTGCTCCATAGCAAAGCCCATTTCTTTCAGACCTTGCAGACAGAACTTGATCATAATGGGCGGGCCGCACAAAATGGCGGTACGGTTGGTATCAAATGCCAGCTCCTGCAAGTAAGACGGTACAAAGCCAACATGGTCGTCCCAGCCATCCTGGGGGCGGTCAATGGTCAGATGGACATTGACACCGGGGATCTTGGACCAAACTTCTTCGATCTCCTTGCGCTGCACCAGATCATCGGCGGAGCGAGAGCCGTAAACGATATCGATCTGCCCGTAATTTTCCCGATTGTCCAGGCAGTAGTTGATGACGCTGCGCAGCGGCGCCAGGGCGATACCGCCGGCAATGAACAGCAAGTTCTGCCCTTTCAGCTCCGTTTCCACCGGGAAATTGTTGCCGTAAGGTCCACGCACCAGAATCTCATCCCCTGCTTTCAGAGAATGCAGATACTCCGTCAGCACACCGCAGCGCTTGATGGAAAATTCCTGGTAGAGCTTGTTGGTGGGAGAGGAGGTAATGGAGAACATAGCCTCGCCCACGCCGGGAGCGCACACCATAGCGCACTGACCGGGCATATGCTCAAACAGCTTACCGCCATTGGGAGCTTCCACCCGGAAGGTCTTTACATCCGGCGTTTCTGTGCGGATATCGGTGATGATGCCCACCTGGGGGATCAAAGTATCCCGCATAAAGCCGGGATTGTATTTGCATTCGTGCATTGCTTCTGCCATCATTGACCCTCCTTTTCAAAAGCTTTGATCACCTTGACGATATTCAAGTGGCTGGGGCATTTATCCACGCACCGTCCGCAGCCAACGCAGGAGAACATCCCGTTGTTGTTGGCGGGGAAATAGGCCAGCTTGTGCATAAAGCGCTGACGGAAACGTTGCATCTGGCTGGTGCGGTTGTTGCCGTGAGCCATCATGGTAAAATCGGAGTACATACAGCTATCCCAGCAGCGGTAGCGCTGCACACCGGAGCTTGTGGTGTAGTCCTTGATATCGTAGCACTGGCAGGTGGGGCATACAAAGGTGCAGGTGCCGCAGGCAAGGCAGGGGCTGTAAAGCTGCTCCCACAGGGGGGAGTCGAAATTCTGATCCGCAGCGGCTGCGCCCCATTTTTCCAAAGACAAATTGGAATAAGGCAGTCTTTCCACGATGGCGTGGATTTTTTCTTTTTCCTTCTCTACATCCGCAGTATCTGCCTTTTCCAGCAGATTGCCCAGCTTTTCTGTCAGAGCCTCGCCTTTTTTGGTCTTGGCTTCCCAGTACAGGGTATCTCCCACCAGCCAGGTGACCACATCACCGGCAGGCTCGGCGCAGTCCACGCCGAAAACCTTGCAGAAGCAGGAGGTTTCCGGTCTGCCGCAGGCCAGGGATACGATGGTACCCATTTGACGGCGGGCAGCATAGTAGCCATCTACAGGGTCGGACAAAAACACCTTGTCCAGCACTTCCATACCCTTCACATCGCAGCCACGGATACCGAAGACCACAAAGGGTTTTTCCCGCAAAGCTTCCCCTTGAATTTCCAGCTTGCCGTCCTGACGGCGAACCTGGTAAAGGCTCTCGCTCTGGGGGAAGAAAATATCCTTGGCGGATTTCACAGTTTTCAAAGTGTCGATATCCACATCGGCGCTTTCCGTCCACAGACCGAAGTTGGTCTGTCCGGCATTTTTCACCGGCAGGAACAGGTCGTTGCCCCCGGCAATGGCAGCATAAAGGGCATTCAAATTTTCTTTTGAAATTTTATACATATCCCTTACCCCCTGCCTACGCCCGGCTCAGCGTCCGTTGTGGTGAAGCTGGTCAGCGGTGCGGGGCATTCCAAATCACTGCCAGCCTGATATTCGCCGTAAAGGGCGTTGATATCCTTAATGAATTTCCGGTTGAACAGGTGCAGCGGGATACCCTGGGGGCATACACGGCTGCATTCGCCGCAGTCGGTGCAGCGGCCTGCCACATGGAAAGCACGGATAATATGGAACATTTTTTCCTCAAAAGAGGTGGTGTTTGCCTTCTGCTCCGAATCAAAGGCGGTGCTGTCAAACACGCATTTGCGGCAGGAGCAGGCGGGGCATACATTCCGGCAAGCATTGCAGCGGATGCACTTGCTCAGCTCGCTTTGGAAATACGCGAATTTCTCTTCGGGGGACATCTTTTCGATCCGCTCCACTTCCGCAAAGCGGTCGGCATCCACCGTATCGGCAGATTCGCCCAGCAGCTCGTCATAGACCACATGGTCCTTGCCCTTGCACACATGGCAGCGCTCCAGCATTGCGTCCTTGTAGGGGATGGTTTCGGTGCCGTAGAGGGTTTCCACGGTCAAGATTTCCTGTGCATCGGGGTACTGGGCACCGCTGACCTTCAAAATGCCGTCAAAGGGGATCTTGCTGATAGCCAGCTTGCCCTTGCAGCCCACGCCGATGATATAAGCCTTTTCCCGATCTACACGATGCTCCCGCAGAAGCTGGTTGTAGCTATAGCTGTCGCAGGGTTTGAGAAATACCAGGGTCTTGCCCTCTTTCTTCCCTGCTTCGATCATATATTTGCTTAAATTTGCGCCGCAGAAGCCGTTATACACAAAGTTATCCAGACTTTCAGCGGTTTCGAAGAAGGCAGGCTCTGCGTCGTATTCCTGCTCGCCCTTCTTCCAGCCTAAAACACGGGCCACTTCGCCCTTTTCCAAAAGCTCTTTGGCTCTAACGATCAGTTCTTGCATCTCAGATCCCCCAATCTCACATTCGGGCCAAGGGCACGAACTTTTTCCACAAAGCTGTTCATAGTTTCCGAGAACTTCACGCCTTCAGCGGCAGATACCCATTCTACCCGGGTGCGTCCCTCTTCCACGCCCAGATAATCCAGCATGGAGAACAGCAGCGTCATCCGGCGGCGGGCATAGTAGTTGCCGGTGGAGTAGTGGCAGTCGCCGGGGTGGCAGCCGCACAGGATCACACCGTCCGCACCCTTTTCAAAGGCCCGGAGGATGAACATAGGATTGACCCGGCAGGAGCAGGGAACTTTGATGATCTTCACATCCGCAGGATAGGCAAGACGGCTGGAGCCAGCCAGGTCAGCACCTGCGTAGCTGCACCAGTTGCAGCAAAACGCCACGATGGTGGGTTTCCAATTTTCAGTTACCGGCATATTGCATCCACCTCCGCAATGAGTTGTCTGTTAGAGAAGCCCTGCAAGTCCATAGCGCCGCTGGGACAGGTGACTGTACAAGCGCCGCAGCCTTGGCACAGAGCGGAATTGACCACCGCAATGCGGCGATCCTCCCGGATACCGTGGTCGTTGACCAGACGGGTTTCGTAGGAAATTGCGCCGTAGGGGCAGACATTGGCGCACTGGCTGCAGCCGTTGCACCGCAGCTCGTCAGCCTTGGCAGTACAGGGATTGGTCTTGAGCTTATCCTTAGCCAGCAGGCCAATGACCTTCACCGCTGCCGCACCGGCCTGGGCGACCGTTTCGGGAATGTCCTTGGGACCCTGGCACACACCGGACAGGAACACACCTGCCGTGGGGGATTCCACAGGCCGCAGCTTGGGATGGGCCTCGGTGAGGAAATTATTGGTGTCGATAGAGGCGGTGAGCATAGTGGCGATCTTGCGCACATCGGCATTAGGCTCGATGGCGGTAGCCAGCACTACCATATCCGCCTTCTTCAGGATCTGCTTGTTTTCCAGCAGATCCACGCCATGAACCAGCAGGCTGCCGTCGGGTTGGGGCGCAACCTTGCCCACCTGACCCTTGATGTAGTTCACGCCGTAGTCCTCTACCGCACGGCGGTAGAATTCGTCAAAATTCTTACCGGGAGTACGGACATCGATATAAAATACGGTTACATTGGTATCAGGGTACTTATCCCGGATCAGCATAGCGTGCTTAGCGGTGTACATACAGCAGATCTTGGAGCAGTAAGGCTTGCCCCGGTCATCGGAGCAGCGGCTGCCCACGCACTGAATGAACACGATCTCCTTGGGCGCTTTGCCGTCGGAAAGACGCTCCAAGTGACCCTTGGTGGGGCCGGCGGCGTTCATGATCCGCTCCAGCTCCAAAGAGGTGATCACATCCTTGCTGTGACCGTAGGCATATTCGCCGTACTTGTCCAGCTTGATGGTATCAAAGCCGGTAGCCACCACGATGGCGCCGTACTGCTCGGTGATGATCTCATCGGTCTGAGCATAGTTGATAGCGCCCACCTGGCAGAACTTTTCGCAGATACCGCACTTGCCGGTTTTCAGCTTGATACAGGCGGTAGCATCGATCACCGGCACATTGGGGATGGCCTGGGCAAAGGGTGTGTAGATGGCGCTGCGGGTGTTCAGTCCCCGGTTAAATTCGTTAAGAGATTTCTTGGAGGGGCATTTTTCCTGGCAGACACCGCAGCCGGTGCACTTATCCATATCCACATAGCGGGCCTTCTTGCGGATATCCACCGTAAAATTGCCCACGAAGCCGGATACCTTTTCCACCTCCGACCAGGTATGTATGGTAATGTTCTCGTGGCTTGCCGCCTCCACCATTTTCGGTGTCAGAATACAGGCCGAACAGTCCAGCGTGGGGAAGGTCTTGTCCAACTGGCTCATACGGCCACCGATGGACGGCTCTTTCTCCACAATATCCACCTTGTAGCCGGCATCGGCAATGTCCAGAGCGGTCTGGATACCGGCGATACCGCCGCCAATGACCAGCGCCCGCTTGGTAACAGCGCTCTCACCGGCCTGCAAGGGAGCGTTCAGATGCACCTTGGCAACGGCGGCCCGCATCAGAATCACAGCCTTTTCCGTAGCCTCGGCCATATCCTTATGGATCCAGGAGCAATGCTCACGGATGTTGGCAATTTCCACCAGATAGGGGTTAAGGCCATTTCTCTCCGCGCACTTGCGGAAGGTGGCCTCGTGCATCCGGGGAGAGCAGGAGCAGACCACCATACCGGTGAGCTGATGCTCCCGAATGGCCTCGGCGATGCGAACCTGTC
The DNA here is from genome assembly GCA_017380435.1 of Oscillospiraceae bacterium. GTDB lineage: Bacteria > Bacillota > Clostridia > Oscillospirales > Oscillospiraceae > Faecousia. The sequence goes on along the minus strand of JAFODZ010000050.1, from coordinate 2,490 downwards.
CGGCCTCGCTGCACATATAGGGATAATCCTCTGCGTGGACAACGCCCTGCTCCTGCAAAGCCATTTCCACGACTTTTTTCACATCCACCGTAGCAGCAATGTTACTGCCGCAGTGGCACACAAATACACCAATTCTACGCATAGCTTACCTCCGATACTTTCTGAATGCACTCATCAGAAGCTGCTGAGGAGTTTCTTCATCCAAAAGGGCGGGAATTTCATCTGCGGACAGTCCCTCTTGTCCCCGCTGGCGAATGAGGATCTGCCGTGCGGCGTCGATGACCTTTCCGGGCTTAACATCCCGGGGGCAGCGCTCGATGCAGGCAAAGCAGCTCAGGCACTTCCATGCAGACTTGGAATTTGCCAGCGCCTCCACATCGTCGTTGATCACATAGGTGACGAACTGATGGGGCTTAATGTCCATTTCGTTGAAGGACGGGCAGGATGCGGAGCATTTGCCGCACTTCATACATTTGAGCGGATTGACGCCGCTGATTGTTTTGATTTCCTCAACCTTGTTCATTAGCGCACCTCCTTGATACCCAAAGCCTCTGCCAGAAGCTCTGTGAAATAGACGATGGGCAGCTCACTGTTGTTTTCCAAATTGTACTTGCACAGCGGGCAGGCCGTCACCAGGCAATCGGCCTGGAAACCGGCAGCGCTGTCGGTGATCCGCCGGCAAAGAGCAGCGGAGTGTTCCTTTTCCTTAATGGATATGTAGCCGCCGCAGCATTCGTTGCGATAGGGATACACAACCGGCTCTGCCCCCAGCGCCCGGATAAAGTCCTCCATAATGGTGGGATTTTCCGGATCGTCAAAATTCATCACACTGCCCGGACGCAGCAGCAGGCAGCCATAGTAGGCGCCGATCTTCCGCCCGGTCAGGGGATTGACCACCTGCTTTTTCAGATTGTCAAAACCTACTTTGTCCCGCAGCACCTCCAGGTAGTGCAGAACCTTGGCTTCTCCCTTGTAGGGTTCGGAAAGCGCCATATAGTTGTTGGCACGGGTCTGAATATCCGCAACATTTGCCATATCGTCATTGACCCTTTTTAGCACATGGTAGCAGGCAGAGCACACCGCCACCAGATCCTGCTGCTTTTCCTTTGCGCCATTGAGCGCCCGCACAGAGGGAAGCTTGCTGGCGATCTCGTCAGCGCCCAGGGGATACACACCGCCGCAGCACTGCCAATCGGTCAGCTCCTCCAAAGTAAAACCCAGCTTTTCCGCACAAGCGCGGGCATAGTCGTCCAGATCTTTGGCCTTATTCCGCAGGGTACAACCGGGAAAATAACTATACTTCATACCTCAACACCTCGTATTTCAAAACTTTTCAGAGGGATTCTTTTGAAGAATCGGGAATCCCAGGGTAAAAAATGTCCATCTTTAAAAATTATAGCACACCCTCACCCCGTATGCAATATAAAGACAAAAAAATATAGATAAAAATGTATTGAATTGAAGCCGGCTCTTTTCTCCATTGTGACCAAAAGAAGGTATTTCGATGGCATATGGCAGAACATCGCCCGCAGTTTGGAAACTTCTTGCTTTTTCCTATCCCCTTCTGTATAATAAATCTATGCAAAGAAAAAGGAGAAGCTGAATATGAAGAAAAAAGGCTTGTATATTTCCCTGGGTATGCTCGTCGCTTTTGTAATTTGGACTGTTTTGGTCCGCTTTGTCGATGTTCAAGCCATCGGCCCGGAAAATTCCGCTGTGGGTTTTGCCGCTCTCAACGGCGCTTTCCATACCTTTACCGGTGTACATATGGCGCTTTATGATCTGACCGACCTGCTGAGCGTAATCCCCCTGGGCATCATTGCCGGCTTTGGTCTTCTGGGTCTTTACCAGTGGATTCGGCGCAAAAAGCTTCTGGGTGTGGATTCCAGCATTCTGGTACTGGGCGGATTTTATGTTGTCGTGATGGCATTTTTCGCCTTCTTTGAGGTAGTGGAAGTCAACTACCGCCCCATTTTGATTGAAGGCGTTCTGGAAGCTTCTTACCCCTCCTCCACCACCATGCTGGCTATGTGCGTGCTGCCCACCGCCATTATGCAGCTTCGCAGCCGCATCCAAAACCGCGGCCTTAAGGCCTGTGTTACTCTGGTTCTTGCTGCTTTCACCGCCTTTATGGTCATCGGCAGACTGATCTCCGGTGTCCATTGGCTCAGCGATATCATCGGCGGCGCATTGCTCAGCACCGGCCTTGTGGTTCTTTACGGCTGGATCAACAGCTATATCCGCCACCGCACCGCCCAAAAAGTCTGATTTCATCCATATCCCCACAAAACCGACGGGCGTGCTGCAAAATATGAAAATCTAACCCCCTACGATATATACCCTCCCCCGGGGGGAGGGTGTCACGGCGTAAGCCGTGACGGGTGAGGAACGGCGACAGGTTAGAGGCGGTATGAGGTATGATAACAAAGCAAAACCGACAGATTTCTGCCCGCATTCCTCATCCGACCTCGCTACGCTCGGCCACCTTCT
>JAFODZ010000049.1 GCA_017380435.1 Oscillospiraceae bacterium | reverse complement strand
GTGGGTCATCGATCAGCCTGCCTTTGCAGAAAAGCTGCTGGATGGTCTGAACGAGATCGACTGGCCGGAATCCACCAAGGAGATCCAGCGTAACTGGATCGGCAAGTCCACCGGTGTAGAGGTGGATTTCAAGCTGGTGGGCGGCGGAGAATTCTCCATCTACACCACCTGTATTGAAACCATCTACGGTATTACCTTTATGGTTCTGGCGCCCGACGGCAAGATCGTCCAGGATCTGATGGACCGCATTGAAAATAAGGACGAGGTTCAGGCATATATTGATGAAGCGGTCAAGAAGAGCGATATGGACCGCACCGAGCTGAACAAGACTAAGTCCGGCTGCCCCTTGAAGGGCGTGTATGCCATCAACCCGGTCAACGGCAAGGAAGTGCCTGTATTTATCGGTGATTTCGTGCTGGCAAGCTACGGTACCGGCGCGGTTATGGCGGTTCCCAGCCACGACCAGCGTGACTTTGAGTATGCCCAGATCCATAACATTCCCATGATCCAGGTCATTGACGGCGGCGATGTCACCGAGCAGGCTTTTGAGAAGCAGAGCTACCTGGGCAAGGGCTGCAAGCTGCTGAACTCCGAGGAATTCACCGGCTTGACCGTAGAGGAGGCCAAGGAGGCTATCACCTGCAAGCTGGAAAAGCAGGGCGTTGCCAGAAGAAAGATCAACTACCATTTCCGGGAGTGGATCTTTGCCCGTCAGAGATACTGGGGCGAGCCTGTTCCCTGTGTTTATACCGAGGATGGAAAGACCGTGTTCCTGCCCGATTCCGAGCTGCCCTTGATCCTGCCGGAACTGGAGGACTACAAGGGTCATAACGGCCAGGCACCTTTGGAAAATGCCAAGGAGTGGAAGCAGTACGACCAAAATGGCATCAAGGGCATTCGGGAAACCTCCACTATGCCCGGTTCTGCCGGTTCTTCCTGGTACTACCTGCGCTATATCGATCCCCAGAACGAAAATGCCTTCTGTGATCCGGAGCTGATGAAGCATTGGATGCCCGTTGACCTGTATGTTGGCGGTCCGGAGCATGCTGTGGGTCACTTGATCTATTCCAGAATTTGGAACCGCTTCCTGTACGACAAGGGTCTGTCCCCTGTAAAAGAGCCTTTCAAGAAACTGGTGCACCAGGGTATGATCCTGGGCGAAAACGGCATCAAGATGGGCAAGCGTTTCCCGGAATTTGTGGTCAATCCCAGCGATGTCGTTCGGGAATACGGCGCCGATACCCTGCGCCTTTACGAGATGTTTATGGGCCCGCTGGAAGTTTCCAAGCCCTGGAGCACCACCGCTGTTGCCGGCGCTAAGAAGTTCATCAACCGCGTGTGGAACTTCTTCACCGAGCCTGCCAACATCACTGATACTGACGATGGTAAGCTGACCAAGGTCTATCACCAGACTGTCAAGAAGGTCACTTCCGACTTTGAAGTGCTTGGCTTCAATACTGCCATTGCCCAGATGATGGTGTTCGTCAACGAGGTCTATAAGAACGGCACTTGCCCCAGAGCGTATGCCGAAGGCTTTGTGAAGATGATCTCCTGCATCACGCCCCATGTAGGCGAGGAAATGTGGCAGATTATGGGGCACGACAACACCATTGCCTACGAAAGCTGGCCCACTTATGACGAGGCCAAGTGCAAAGACAGCGTGGTGACCATGGCTGTTCAGGTCAACGGCAAAATGCGCGGCACCGTGGAAATGGACGCCGATCTGGACAACGATACCGTTGTGAAAAATGTTTTGGCTGACGAGAAAATTGCCCGTTTCTTAGAGAAAAACGGCGGCAATATCATCAAAACCATCGTGGTTAAAAACAAGCTTGTGAACCTGATTGTTAAGTAATTTTGCTGTTTTCGACGAAAACCTAAGAAAACCTGCTTGACAATTTGAAAAAACCGTCTTATAATATCTTAGCCTGCATACAGGCCCTGAATGCATCCTGGAATGAGCCGGATGCCATCGGAGGGAGGGAAAACCATGTCTGAAGTTCGTGTAAAGGAAAACGAATCTCTGGAGAGCGCACTGCGCCGTTTTAAGCGGAACTGCGCCAAGGAGGGCGTTATCGCTGAAGTTAAGAAGCGCGAGCACTATGTCAGCCCCAGCCTGAAGCGTAAGCAGAAGTCTGAAGCTGCCCGTAAGAATAAGAGAAAGTTCTATTGATTTTCTCCCTCATAAGTGTGCAAAACTTCCCCCACAGTTTCTGTGGGGGATTTTTGTATCAAGAGGATTTTTTTGAAAATAACTATGGAATGTTTGCAAAAGTCTGCTATAATGATAAAAAAGCAATAAGGAGTGGATCTTTGTGCAGTATAGAATGGATAAAAACGGCAATGCGTTGTCTGTGCTGGGCTTCGGAATGATGCGCCTTAAGCGCAGACAGGATGATACTTTGGACGAGCAATGGGCAATCAACACCCTGCGCTATGCCATTGATCAGGGACTCAACTATGTGGATACCGCCTATGCCTACGGCGACAGCGAGCGAGTCACGGGACTTTGCTTGCAGGACGGCTACCGGGAAAAGGTGACCCTTGCCTCCAAATTGCCGGTGCGGATGATGACCTGCGCAGAAGACTTTGACCGCATTCTCAATGAGCAGCTTCAGCGGCTGCAGACCGATCATATTGATTACTATCTGCTGCACGCACTGAATCGGGAAACCTGGGAAAGGGAAGTGAAGCAGTACCGGGTGCTGGAGCAGGCGGAAAAGGCAAAACAGGAGGGTAAGATCAAGTATATCGGTTTTAGCTTCCACGATAATCTGGATGCCTTCCGTCAGATCTTAAACGGTTACGATCAATGGGATTTTTGTCAGATCCAGCTTAATTATATGGATGTGGATTACCAGGCCGGCATCACGGGTCTAAAGGAAGCCCACGAAAAAGGTTTGGCGGTGATCATTATGGAGCCGCTGCGGGGCGGTACACTGGCAAATGTTCCCAGTGAAGTTGCCCGGCTGCTGCCCACAGAGCCGGTGGAATCGGCGCTGAATTTCCTTTGGAATATGCCCGAGGTCACCGTAGTGCTCAGCGGTATGAGTGAATTTGACCAGGTGGAGCAGAATTTGACCTATGCCCATAAGGCCCAGGCGGGAATGCTGTCGCAGCAGCAGGTTCAGCAAACGGTTGCAGCCGGCGAAACTATGCGGCGCAGTCTCAGCATCCCCTGTACCGGATGTAACTACTGCAATGTATGTCCTCAACAGATTCCCATTCCGGAGCTGTTTGCTCTGGAAAATCAGCGGATGGCAGACGGAGATAATGCCGGTGCCAGACAGCGCTATGCTCAGCTGGGAGATAAAGTGGCCGAGCGCTGCGTGGGGTGCGGTGCCTGTGTCAAGCAATGCCCCCAGACGATCGATATTCCCCAGAAGCTTGCCAAGCTGTGCAGTATTTATAAGTAAGAAGCGCAGTGCTATATACACTGTTTCGTCATAATATTAATCAAATACAAATCCCACAGGCTCTAAACCTGTGGGATTTCACTGTCTTCATCAATAAAAAGATCATCCTTTGTCCAACCAAACGGATTTTCGTAGATATATTGCAAATGCTTGTCAAAATCGGTCTGATCACGGATGATGTGGTCATAAGAACGGGATTGCCAGATGTTTTTGTCATATTCTTTGTTGCAAAACCGCTTGAATGTTGAAACAAACTGCGAAACAACAGAATTCTGCGCCGTAGGGACCGGCGTCCTCGACGGTCCTTCTAATACCCGCAATAGAATATGAATATGGTTTGGCATAATCACATAGCTTTCCACAGAGAGATCATCATAATAATCATTTAGTTGCTTAATGTATTTTTCTGCGATCTTCCCGTATGGCAGCAACCTTACATTAGGACCGTCGAGGACGCCGGTCCCTACAATGCGGGATAACAAGCATTTTCGATCCTTTACGCAGATCGTGAGAAAATATGCACCTGGGGTATTGTAATCGTACCCTGGTAATCTTGTGGTGTGTCTGGATTTTTGTTGATTCATATGGTGTACTCCGATTGTTTTAAAGGACCGTCGGGGACGCCGGTCCCTACGAAGGGTTGTGTGGAAGGACCGTCGGGGACGCCGGTCCCTACAAATTATAGCCAGGTGGTCAAATCCTCCAAAGCTTTGCGCTTTTTGGGGCGCAGGGGGTCGCCTTCCTTGGCGTAGCCTAAGGTGATGACCAGGCGAACCGGCTGATCCAAATGGCACAGTTTTCTCAGCTTGTCATCATCCAGCCATCCCAAAATACAGGTAGATAGACCCTGTGCTGTGGCCTCTGCGGTCAAATAGGCGGTGGCAAGACCAATATCGATAGAGCGGAAGTCGTTCTTCTTGACCTTTGCGCCTACTGCGGCGGATTTTACATAGTTGTCTTCCGACACTACGATCATCACCGGTGCTTGGGAAGCAAATTTATTCATGCCCATACCCATAGTCGCCTTGGCTACTTCTTTGGCAAGGTCGCCCCGGCAGACGGTAAAATGGTAAGGCTGGCCGTTGCAGGCGGAGGGGGCAAGGCGCGCCGACTCCATGATTTTTAGCAGCTTTTCTTCTTCCACAGGCCGGTCTTCGTCGTAACTGCGGCAGGACTGGCGATTTAAAGCGATTTCTGTAAAGTTCATAAAAAGTACCTCCTTTTTTCTTGTATTATACAAAGTAAAAGGAAAAAATACTATAGAATCTTTAGAATAGACTTGCTATAATAAGAAAAAAAGCAAGGAGTATTGAGCATGCAATACAGATTGGATAAATACGGCAACCAACTCTCGGCCCTGGGATTTGGTTGTATGCGGTTTCCTCAAAAAATGGGCCGGATCGATATGGAACAGACGGAGCAGCTACTGATGGCGGCGATCGACGGCGGTGTAAATTATTTGGATACGGCCTATATCTACCCCGGCAGCGAGGCAGCCGTGGGTGAGATTTTGGAGAAAAATAACGCCCGGGATCGGGTGTATATTGCCACAAAACTGCCCCATTATCTAATAAAAAATGAAGAGGGGCTGGAAAAGCTATTCCAGGAGGAACTGTCCCGCCTGCGCACGGACCATATCGATTACTACTTAATGCATATGCTGACAGACCCCGCCACCTGGGAGCGGCTGAAAAAGATGAATATTGAGGGATGGTTAGCGGAGAAAAAGAAATCCGGCGCTATTCGGCAGGTCGGTTTTTCCTATCATGGCAACAGCACGGTATTTTGTCAGCTTGTGGATGCCTATGAATGGGATTTTACCCAGATCCAGTACAACTATCTCGATGAACACAGCCAGGCAGGACGAAAAGGCTTGCAGTATGCCCACGAAAAGGGCATACCGGTCATTATTATGGAACCACTGCGGGGCGGAAGATTAGTGAACAATCTACCCGGGGAGGCTTGCAAGCTGTTTAGCGACCGGATGGAAAACTGGTCGCCGGCTCAGTGGGCGCTGCGCTGGCTGTGGGATCAGAAGGAAGTAACGGTGGTGCTTTCCGGTATGAATTCTATGGAAATGCTCCGGGAGAATATGGACATTGCATCCAATACCCAAATCGGGCAGATGACGGACGAGCAGCAGGATCTGCTGCGGCAGGTGGTGGGAGTGCTCAATGCCTCTGTGAAGGTGGGCTGCACCGGGTGCAGCTACTGCATGCCTTGCCCCAAAGGTGTGGATATTCCCGGCACATTTTCCGCCTATAACCGTTACTACAGCGACAGTAAATTTGTGGGACTGAAGGAGTACTTTATGTGCACCACTTTGCGGCAAAATTCCGCGGCGGCATCCCAGTGCATCGGCTGCGGTAAGTGCGAAAAGCACTGTCCTCAGAATATCCCCATCCGGGAAAAACTCCAGGATGCCAAAAAGACATTGGAAAATCCCATCTACCGTGTGGCTCGCAAAGTCGCCTCCAAGGTGGTCAAATATTAAAATTATCGCCCCACTCTACACCGTAAGGGACGTGTTTTTCCGTTCCTAACAAGAGAAGGGCAGAGGGGGAGGAAAATGGAATTTTGTGAAAGAAAACCAAACCGGATTCCCGAATATGACTACGGTACAAACGGTGCCTATTTTGTAACCATCTGTACCCAGGATAGAAAGAAAATTCTCAGCAATATCGTAGGGGACGATGCCCACATCGTCCCGAAAACTTACGGAATGATCGCGGAAAAATACATTCGCAATGTTCCGGAAATCGAAAAATATGTGATCATGCCAGATCATATCCATATGATCATACGGTTGGATAATGGGTCGATGTGGGCATCGACCCCTACGGATTGTCAACCGCAACACAACAGAATATCAAACATTGTTCGATCCATCAAGGTGCTTGTTGCAAAAGAGATCGGAGAATCCATTTTTCAGCGTTCCTATTATGATCATGTGATTCGTAATCAGCAGGACTACAACGAAATATGGCAATATATCGAAAATAACCCCCGAAAATGGGTAATTCAAAAACAAGGATTTACAAGCTGAAATCAGTATGATATGATTGATTCTACGGAGGTGATTCGGAAATGTTATTTTTTATGAGAAAGCGGCTCTTTTTAGACACCGATGCCACAGAATTTGCCCGGATCAAGGCTGTTCTTGCGCAAAACGGCATTCGCTATGAGGTGAAGACTACGGTCGGCGAGAATGTTTTGACCAGAAAATTCAATTCCGCCGCAGCGGATCATATGTGGCAACCCTATTCCAAATTTTCCACACAAACCTACTTATATACGATCTATGTAAGATCCGCGGACTACAAAAAGGCTAAGGAACTTGCGTATTCCAATAAATGATAAAAAACGGGCAGATTCTTTTGAATCTGCCTATTTTTTTGGTTGCAGGGCAAGGCGGTCTGTAGCTAAGGGGGGCGGTGGACACAATCCTTCTTGACATTATCGAACAAGTGTTCTATAATAATAGAAAAGGAGGCGATGGGATGAAAGAAAAACTGTATGCCGCCATTGATTTAAAATCCTTCTATGCCTCCGTGGAATGTGTGGAGCGGGGGTTAGACCCGCTGACTACGAATCTTGTGGTGGCGGATATAAGCAGAACGGAGAAAACCATTTGCCTTGCGGTAACGCCGTCGCTGAAGGCTCACGGCATTTCCGGCAGAGCCAGAATGTTTGAGGTGGTGGAGCAGGTTCGGCAGGTCAATGCTCTGCGCCGGGAAAAAGCGCCGGGAAGAAAGCTTGCGGGCAGTTCCTGGGATGGGAAAGAACTGAACCAAAATCCCGCTTTGGCGATCGACTATCTTGTTGCGCCGCCCCAAATGGCGCTGTATATGCGCTACAGCGCGAAAATTTATGAGATCTATCTGAAATATGTTGCCCCGGAGGACATCCATGTTTATTCCATCGACGAGGTGTTTTTGGATTTGACGCCGTATCTGCGGGTTAGCGGCTTGACGGTGGAGGAATATGTGCGCAGGATGGTGACGGATGTGCTGGAGCAGACCGGTATCACCGCCACCGCCGGGATCGGCACGAACCTATATTTATGCAAAGTAGCTATGGATATCGTAGCAAAGCACATCCCGGCAGATGAACACGGGGTACGGCTGGCGCAGTTGGATGAGATGTCCTACCGCCGTCTTTTGTGGGATCACAGACCGCTGACGGATTTTTGGCGTGTAGGCCGGGGTTACGCGAAAAGACTGGAAAAATGCGGACTTTATACCATGGGTGACATTGCCCGGTGTTCTCTGGGCGGCCCGAACGATTTTTATAATGAAGATCTGCTGTACCGCCAGTTTGGCATCAACGCCCAACTGCTGATCGACCACGCTTGGGGGTGGGAGCCTTGCACCCTTCGGGAAATTAAGGCTTACCGCCCAAGCACCAATTCCATCTCCTCCGGCCAGGTGCTCCATTGTCCCTATAATTGGGAAAAGGCAAAGCTGATTACCCGGGAGATGACCGATTCTCTGACCCTGGATCTGGTGGAAAAGGGGTTGGTAACTGACCAGCTTGTGCTGACGGTGGGCTACGATATTGAAAATCTGACCAATCCGGAAATTGCCAAGACCTATTCCGGGCCGGTGGTGACAGATCATTATGGCAGGCAAGTCCCCAAGCATGGCCACGGCACGGTGAATTTGGAGGAATATACCGCCTCCACCCGGACTTTGACGAAGGCGATGATGGAACTGTATGACCGGGTGGCAGACCCCAATCTTTTGGTGCGGCGGATCACCATTGCTGCCTGCCGGGTGATCCCGGAGAAAAAATGCCGCAAAGAATGTGAACAGCTGGATCTGTTTACAGACTTGGAGCAAAAGCAGCGGGAACGGCAAAAATTGGAAAGGGAAAAATGCCGACAGAAAGCGGTCATCGGCATCAAGCAAAAATATGGAAAAAACGCCATTTTAAGAGGTATGAATCTGCAAGAAGGCGCAACCGCCCGGCAGCGCAACGGGCAGGTCGGCGGTCACAAGGCTTAGGAGCTTATATGAATTTGAAACCTACCCATAAATATGATGATATTATCGATCTGCCCCATCATCAGTCCCCGCGGCGGGCGGGGATGCCGATGACAGACCGGGCGGCACAGTTTGCCCCTTTCGCGGCACTGACCGGCTACGAGGATGTGATCGAAGAAACAGGCCGGCTGACCCAGCCGGCTGTGGAGCTGACAGAAAGCAGCATCCAAAATATAGATGAAAAGCTGCAAATATTGGGGCAGAATTGTCGCCATTTTCCGGCGGTGACGGTGGTGTATTTTCAGCCGGATCTGCGAAAAACCGGGGGCAGCTATGTAACGGCCACCGGCTGCGTCAAGCGGGTCGATCCCTGCAGCCAATTGCTGCAGTTTACCGATGGGCGGCAGATCCCCCTTGCCGCGATCTCGGAATTGAACATTGAGAATCCCAAAGGCCTGCTGCAAATATAAAAACCAACCCGATTAAAAAACGGGTTGGTTTTGCTATGCGTTATCTGTGGTCGCCCAGGAAGAACAGCGCCAGCGTTCCGGGGCCGGAGTGGGAGCCGATGACGGCACCGATATAGTAGGTGATGACCTCTTTTACGCCGTACCGGGACTTCAGCTGTTGGGTCAGATAGGCGGCGTCCTCGGGACAATCGCCGTGGCTGATGAAAACCGTGTCGTTTTCTCCGGGCAGAGCGGTATCTTCAAACTTTTTCAGCAGAGCATCCATAGCCTTCTTTCTGCCCCGGGCAGTTCCGGTCTTGATCAGATGGCCTGCGTCATCCACATGCATCACAGGCTTGATCTGCAGCATGGTACCTACCAGCGCAGTGGTGGCACTGACTCTGCCGCCCCGTTTCAGGTACATCAGATCATCCACGGTAAACCAGTGGCACAGATGACCCTTTTTCTCTTCACACCAGCGATACAGCTCGTCCAGGGACATACCGGCATCCCGCATTTTACAGGTGTGCCAAACAAAAAGTCCCTGTCCCATGGAAGCGCACAGCGTATCTACGACCCGGATGACGCGCTGCGGATATTGCGCCTGCAGTTCCTGGGCGGCGATGACAGCGGATTGATAGGTGGTGCTCAGACCGGAGGAAAATGCCAGAACAAGGGCATCCTGTCCGGTAGCCAGCACAGGCGCAATGACATCTTTCCAGCCTTCGGGATTGACCGCAGAGGTCTGCCCGGCTTCGCCGGCGCGAAGGCCGTTGTAAAATTCCTTCAGCCAGCTTTCTGTGTAACTGCTGATATCCCGTCCCTGAAAATGAACGGAAAGAGGGATCACATCCACATCCAGTTGCTTGTAAAGCTCGGGCCACAGATCGCAGCAAGTGTCGGTGATAATGCGGTAGGACATAGGGGAAACGCTCCTTATAAAAAAATAGCCGGGCCGACGGCGGCCTCAACAAAGCTATTTTATGAAAGAATAAGCAATGCTGCAAACCCCGTGCCGGAGAAGACACCAAAATTCTTCTCTAATGGGTAGAAAAAGGGACTCTACCGAAGGTAGAGTCCTAAAATCTACAATTTTTTACAAATAAAATCTCGGGTAAAAAAAGCAAGTATGGTTATTTTCGCCACAAACGGGGAAAACTTGCGATAAACAGGCAGGCCCACAAAAATAGACCCAAACCCGGCCAATAAAAGCAGGCCATCGGCGCAGAAACCAGGTTTAAAAGAATGTGCAGCACCATACCGACGGATGCGCCGGCCTGCACAAATACAATGGTCAGAACGATCATCAGCAGAGTCAGAAGCAGGCAGCTTAGGCTGATGAGCCGCACCTGCAGGAGCAGTTTTTTGTCCTGCCCGGTAATGGCCTGATACAAAAGTAAAACAGCGGGGATGTAGAATGCAATAGCCAGCAAACCCAGCAGAATATGGACAAAGGCGTTCCTTTCTCCAAGAAAGCCCAGTCCGGCGCACAGACCGTACAGTCCCAGCCAAATCCAATACAGATGTTGCTTTTTCAAAATGGGGTCACGCTCCTTAAAATCGGAATGTTTTCGGGGATTATTCTACCCGATAATCTTAAAAAACGCAACAAAAAACATCCATTTGTCAAAAAAAGCTGGACACCGGGGCAAGCTGTTGGTATAATGGCGTGGAGAAAGGAATCGGAAGGATTCCGGGATGAAGGAGTTTGACATCTTATGAAATGTCCTTTTTGTGGAGACCAGGAATCAAAAGTGGTGGATTCCCGCCACTCTGACGACGGCTTGAGCATTCGCCGCCGCCGGGAATGTCTGGCCTGCCAGAGAAGATTCACTACATATGAGATCGTGGAGAGCCTGCCGGTGATCGTGGTTAAGCGGGACGGCACGCGCCAGGGTTTTGACCGCAACAAGATCATCAATTCTATGGTTCGTGCTTTCGACAAGCGGCAAGTGGATGCCGCAGATATCGACCGCATCACCACAGAAATTGAAATGACCATCCAAAACTCCCTGGATCGGGAGGTCAGTACCGATAAGATCGGCGAGATGGTTATGGAGCGGATCAAGCCGCTGGATGAGGTGGCGTACATCCGGTTTGCGTCGGTTTACCGTCGGTTCCAGGATGTGAGCGGATTTATCCACGAGATCAATCAGTTTCTTGAGGAAAAATAATTATGGAAAATACGATTGCGGATTTATTGGATGCCATTATTCCCCGGCTGGATACCCTGCTGCGGGATATGCGGCTGTGGATGGCGCTGGCCAGTATTGTCGGCCCGATCCTGTTTGTGGCGCTGGGCTTGTTTTATTTAAAATGGGCGCCTCCGGAGGCAAACCATAAGCTCGGCTACCGTACCTATTTCGGTATGGGCAGTGTCTCCGCCTGGAAATACACCCAAAAGCTGGCTGGAAAAGTTTGGACCAGCGTGGGCATTGGTCTGGCGGCGGTGGCGCTGATCGGCTGCATTTTGCTGTTTGTGCTGGAGCCTGCCAAAGCAACGACTGCCGCGCTGGTGGTATTGATCGTGGAGTTTGTGGCGGCATTGGCTGCGTTTGCCGCGGTGGAGCTGATGGTCCTGCTGCGCTACGATATCAACGGCCAAAAAAGAAAAAAGAAGTAAGAGAGTGCTCCGGCACTCTCTTTTTTATAGCTCCCCCCGGGGGAAAGGTATTTTATCTTACTAAGCCGGAGGGGAGAGGGGGTGACAGCAGAATTTTGCGCTTTTCCATAAATTATCTGTCCGTGCAGACAAATTTTTGTGAAAATAAGCAAAAATAGGCATTGAAATTAACAAAGTCTTCGTGTATAATGTATTTCGTCGTGGCGTCTATGCCACAGGACAGGAAGGCGAAACCTTCCCGAAAGGAGAAATGATTTATTATGTACACTGCAAATTCCATCCGTAACGTATGTCTGTTGGGCCACAGCGGCAGCGGTAAGAGCGCGCTGACTGAAAGCCTTCTGTATATGACCGGCGTGATCGACCGCATCGGCAAGAACGCTGACGGCAACACCGTCTGCGACTTCGATCCGGAAGAAATCCGCCGTAATATTTCTATTTCCACCGCCCTGGTTCCCCTGGATTACAAGAACTGCCGCATCAACCTGCTGGATACCCCCGGCGGCTTTGACTTTGCCGGCGCTGTGGTAGAAGCTCTGCGTGCTGCCGATGCTGCGATCATTGTTTGCTCTGCCAAGGACGGCATTACCGTCGGCTTCGAGAAGGCATGGAAATACTGCCAGGATCGAAATATGCCCTGCTTTATCTATATCTCCAAGGTAGATGAGGACAACTCTGACTACAATGCCACCTTTAACGCCCTGCGTGAGCGTTACGGCAACGGCGTGGCTCCGCTGGTCGTTCCCATTTGGGACAGCAACAAGAAGGTCACCGGTATCATCGATGTTCTCAATAAGCGCGCTTATGAGATGCAGAATCTGAAGCGTGTTGAGATCGAAGTTCCCGCAGGTAAGGATGAGGTTATCACCGAGTTCAACGAGGCTCTGAAGGAGTCCGTTGCGGAAACCAGCGAAGAATTTATGGATAAGTTCTTCGGCGGTGAAGACTTTACATACGCTGAAATGGTTCAGGGCATCCATAAGGGTCTGATCGACCGTACCATGTTCCCTGTGCTGTGCGGCTCCGGCGTTACCTGCCTGGGCAGCCTGATGCTCATGGACAAGATCGTGGAATTGCTGCCCAATCCTCTGGAAGGCAACTATCATAAGGCTACCAATGCTGACGGCACTATCGATGAGTTCATCGTTTCTCCCGGCGGCGTACCCGCAGCCTTTGTATTTAAGACCGTATCTGATCAGTACGGCAAGTACTCCTTTGTGAAGGTACTCTCCGGCGAGATCACTTCCGATACCACCCTGGTCAATTCCCGTACCGGCGAAACTGAGAAACTGGGCCGTCTTTATACCATGTGCGGCAAGAAGGCTACCGAGGTTAAGGTTCTTAGCTGCGGCGATATCGGCGCCATCGGTAAGATGGATAAGGTCAAGACCGGCGATACTCTGTGCGATCCCCGTAAGGTGGTCAGCCTGAAGGCTCTGCCCTATGCAGAACCCTGCTACTCTGTAGCCATCGCTCCCAAGACCAAGGGCCAGGAAGATAAGGTCACTGCAGGTCTGAACCGTCTGAACGAAGAAGATCCCTCCTTCACTCTGGTCAACAATGCCGAAACCAAGCAGCTGGTTCTGTCCGGCTCCGGTGATCAGCAGCTGGATGTGCTGGTAGCAAAGCTGAAGAGCCGCTTTGGCGTGGACGCAGTTCTGTTCCCCGCTAAGGTTCCCTACCGTGAAAAGATCAAGAAGACTGTCCAGGCTCACGGCCGTCATAAGAAGCAGACCGGCGGCAGCGGCCAGTTCGGTGATGTTTGGGTCCGTTTCGAGCCCCAGGAGGAGCAGGACGAGATGATCTTCGCTGAGGAAGTCTTCGGCGGCTCCGTTCCCAAGAACTTCTACCCCGCAGTTGAAAAGGGTATCCAGGAAGCAGTTCAGAAGGGCCCCCTGGCCGGCTATCCCATGGTTGGTCTGAAGGCTGTTCTGTATGATGGCTCCTACCACCCGGTTGACTCCAACGAAATGGCATTTAAGCTGGCTGCTATCCTGGCATTCAAGGAAGCTATGCCCAATGCTAACCCCACTCTGCTGGAGCCTATCGCATCTCTGGCCGTTACCGTTCCCGAGAACTATGTGGGCGATGTTATGGGCGATCTGAGCAAGCGCCGCGGCCGTCCTATGGGTATGACCCCCGATGCAGACGGCAATACCGTTGTTGAGGCAGAAGTACCCATGGCAGAAATGGGCAGCTACGCCATCGACCTGCGGGCTATGACCCAGGCAAGAGGCTCCTTCACCATGAAGTTTGAGCGCTACGAGGAAGTCCCCAAGGCAAACCAGGCAAAGATCATCGAAGACGCCGCCAAGGACGACGAATAATCTGAATATTTCATAAACCTGTCCCCCTTTGCAGATATCCTCTGCAAAGGGGGACAGTCTATATAGGAAAAGGACAAACCTGGTTGAAAAAAGGAGGAAAAAGGACTGGCTGCCCCGAATAGGGTATGGTGGAGGTGGAGCGTATGATCGCTACCGTTTGGCTGATGCTCAGCGGGCTGATGTACTCCTTGCAGCTGCAAAACGGAAGTTTCCCCAAACCCTTGACCAAGGAAGAAGAAAACCATTATCTGGCCTTAGCCGCACAGGGAGATATTCAGGCACGGAATGTACTCATTGAGCGCAATCTTCGCTTAGTGGCGCATATTATGAAAAAATACTACGCCCAGACTGCCGACCAGGAGGATTTGATTTCCATTGGAACGATCGGACTAATCAAAGGCATTGAGAGTTTTGACAGCTCCAAAGGCGCAAGGCTGGCAACCTACGCCGCAAGATGTGTGGAAAATGAACTTTTGATGTATTTTCGCAGTCAGAAAAAATCCAGCCAGGATGCATCCCTTTCGGACTATATTGAAACCGGTAGTGACGGCGCGGCGCTATCGTTTATGGATGTGGTAGCCCAGGATGACGATATGCTCGAGAGAATCAGCAATCGTGAGGATATCCGAAAGGCACTGCGGGCAGTAGATCGAGTCTTGACACCCCAGGAACGGCAGGTCATCGTTTTGCGTTACGGTTTGGAGGGGAATCCGCCCTGCCGGCAGCGGGAAGTGGCGAATCAAATCGGCATCAGCCGCAGTTATGTGTCCCGGATCGAAAAAAAGGCACTGCAGAAGCTGCGACAGGCGCTGGAATAGTCTTATAAAGGCGGATGACTATTGAAACCCAGATGAATTTATGGTAAGATAATAAAAACTTTGCACATCCGGCACAGACAAAAGGAGAAATCTATGAAAAACGGATTGCTTTTTGAAAATGGTGAGTTTGTCTATTATAAAAACGATCATCCATACCACGCCGGCGTCATCCGGGTAGATGGGGATATTTACTATATCAACTCCCAGGGCCGGGCGGTAAAAGGCGTGTATGTCGTTCACGGCGAAATGACCAATGGCATTTTAAAACGGGGAACATATACCTTTGGCGAGGATTATAAGTTGATAAAAGGTTCTTATGTGGCACCGGGAAAAAGGAAAAAATCCCCGAAAAAAGACCGCAAGAAAAAGACATTTCAGTGGAGCAACAAGAAGCGGTGGTGCGCTATCGCAGGAACCGCGATCGTGCTGATAACCGTAGTGCTGATTTTGGTTGCAGCAGGCGGCAGAAATGATCTGAAGCCCGGGAACGAACCGGAAACATCACCTGGTTTATTGAAAGTCTCGCTGCCTACCTTTGAACAGGAGGTTCTTCTGTGTTCTTCTTCGGCCAAGGATCTCTATGACGGAAAAATTTCCGCAGAGGCTGCGATAAAAGAGGGGGATCCCTATCGCCCTTTTTCCTTCGATTATCACATTGTTGGCGCAGATGGCGTGCTGCTGCTCAGTGAAACACCGGACTTATCCAACGGTACGGAATATGTGCTGCTCCAGAAGAATAATAAGCTGATGATCGATAACCTGGAAAGTGGAAAGACTTATTATTATAGAGTCACAGTGGGAGAAAACGAGTATGTCGGCTCCTTTCGGACCGCACAGGCAACGCGGTTTGTTTCCATTCCCGGCAGCGTGAATACCCGGGATATTGGCGGCTATCAAACATTGGACGGAAAGACCGTAAAACAAGGACTCATCATCCGGGGCGCAGAAATTGATGGCTTGGTGGAAAAGCATTATTTTATCCCGGTGGAGCGGATCGAGGAAGTTGAAAAAACCTTCGAATTTGCATATGAATTTGACCTGCGCGACGGAAATATTTATTCCGGAAAATATCAATCCCGCTTAGGGGAAAATGTGGGACACAAGTTCTATGGAGCGCCGCAGTATGGTGAGATTTTCAGCCAAAAATATTGTCAGTCTCTGCGTCAGATATTCTCTGATCTGGCGGTTCCGGAGAATTATCCCATGTATATGCACTGCACCTATGGTGCAGATCGCACCGGCACCATTGTTTTTCTGCTGCAGGGAGTACTGAATATGTCTGAAGAAGATATGATTCGGGAATATCAGCGCACCGGATTCACTGCCCAAACTTATGCAGATTCCGATTCTATGGATGTGATCATAGAAGGGTTGAAGGCATATGAGGGAGATACGCTGCAGGAAAAAATCGTTACATTCCTGACCCAGCAAATCGGAGTGACTCCGGAGGAAATTCAGGCCATTCGGGATACCTTACTGACCGAATAAATCATAATAAATCTGCCTCCCAGGCGGCATACCCAAAGTTTCTGTTCTGCTCCGGAAAATACCGGATTGCGGGGAACAACGGTGTGTGCGGCTGCCTGTGGAGGCAGATGTTTTTTTGCAAAATATATTCGTCAGATTTACTTGCTTTTTGGGGAGTACGGATGTATAATACAATCGATAAAAAGTATTTTGAGGAGTATGCCCTCAGGCTGTATGTTCGGAGGAATAGAGGTATGCCTAAGATGATGACGGATGCGCAGGAAGATATGAAGGCGGCGCATTCCACGCCTGCGACAGGACAAACCAATCAATATCGAAGAAACCGGAAAAAGAGCTATCTTTTCATCAAACGGGTTTTTGATATTGTAGCATCCCTGGCGGCGATAATTGTACTGCTGATCCCAATGCTGCTGGTGGCGTTGCTGATCGTACTGGAATCCCCGGGATCAGCCATCTACAAGCAGGAACGGCTGGGAAAAAACGGAAAACCCTTCCAAATTCTTAAGTTCCGCTCCATGTGCAACGATGCAGAGAAAAACGGTCCGCAATGGGCCAGAACCCAAGACCCCCGATGCACGCGGGTGGGTATGGTAATCCGGCGCTGGCACATTGACGAGCTGCCTCAGCTGGTGAATGTACTGAAAGGTGAAATGAGTATCGTTGGACCTCGACCGGAACGGGAGTATTTTTACCAGGTTTTTGAGCAGGAGCTTCCCCATTATCGGGATCGGCTGCTTGTAGATCAGGGGTTGACCTGTATTGGTCAAGTGAACGGATGCTACGATTTAACACCTGCCAAACGCATTGCCTACGATATTGAGTACATCGAAAACCAGTCTGTATGGACAGACTTGAAATGCATCTTCAAAACTTTTGGCGTAATATGTAACCACAAGGGAGCAAGATAATGCAAACGAACGAGCAAAAGCCGGTGGTATCGGTGATCATGCCTGCTTATAATGCCCAGCGTTTTTTAGATCAGGCGATTTCTTCCGTGCGGGCGCAAACCATGACCAGATGGGAATTGATTATCATCGATGACTGTTCCTCTGACGGCACCTATGAAATAGCGCTGCGTCAACAGGAAGCGGATTCGCGGATTTTTGCTTATCGGAACGATATCAATTCCGGCGTAGCCAAAACCCGCAACCGGGGCATTGACCTGGCACGGGGAGAATATATTGCTTTTTTGGACAGCGACGATATATGGAGTCCGGATAAGCTGGAACAGCAGATTCAGATGATAACCTCGCAAAATGCAGCGATCTGCTATTGCTCCTACCGCATTATCGACCAATGGGGCAATAAGACCAGGCCCGACTACATCGTTCCCGGCACGGCCCGCTTCGCAGACATTCTGAAAGAGAATTATATTCAGTGTTCTGCTATGCTGATTCCTGCAGAAGTGGTCAGAGCCCATATGTTTAATACCCAGTTCTACCACGAGGACTACATTTTGGGACTGGATATTCTGAAAACCGGTCAGATTGCAGTAGGCTGCACACAGCCGCTGCTGGAATGGCGCTATCTGGAAAATTCCCGTTCTTTTGACAAGAAAAAGAGTGCGGCAAACCGATGGCGGATATACCGCAATTATTTGCACCTTCCGTTATACAAAGCGGCCTATCTGTTCTGCTGCTATGCAGCGGCCGGAGTCCGTAAGTATTTTCGATAATCAAGCGTAAAGGAAAAAACTATGGACAAATTGCAACAACGACACATACACCTGCATCAGACGGGGGATGTGGCAACGCTGGCAGAGCATCAGCAGGCACTATGCTGCCTGCTGCAGGAATTTGACAGAGTATGCAAAGCGCTGGATATTACATATTATCTGTTTGCCGGTACGCTTTTGGGCGCAGTTCGGCATGAAGGGTTTATTCCTTGGGACGATGATTTGGATGTGATTATGGAACGCAGCGAGTATCGGCGGTTTATGGAAGAAGCACCCAAACTGCTTGACTGCGACGGGTTTTACTTGCAAGAGGAATTTACGGAGCATTATCCTATGTTTTTCTCCAAGCTGCATCTGAACGGCACGACCTGTTTGGAAAAGCACCATCCCAAAGATCCGCTGGTGCATCAAGGCGTTTATATGGACATTTTTCCCTTCGACCATGCCTACGGGAGCCGAATTGGTCGATATGTGCAATTTTTGTGCTCTAAGGTCGTGATCGCCAAGGGACTTGACGCAAGAGGCTACGAGACAGACAGCACAGCGAAAAAAATCTTTATGGTGATCAGCAGGGTGCTGCCCAGAAGTCTGTTCCACCGAATTGTGAGAGGTCCGAAAAAAAGAGGGAAGTATATTCACTGCTTCCTTGGCGGAGCCTCAAAACTGTCCAAAAGCGTTTTTCCTGCGGACTTATTTGACAGCACAGTGCCGCTGCCCTTTGCCGGCGGCCGGTATTCCGCTCCCGGCGGCTACGATGAGATTTTGACAATACTGTATTGTGACTATATGACGATCCCCCCGGAAGAGGACCGAAAGTGCAAGCAGCACGCGATCCTTGTGGATTTGAAACGTTCCTATGAGCATTACGGATCATACCGGGACGGCATGAAATTTGACAATCCGATCAGAAGCATAAGGTAGGTATTCCATGGAACTGGAAGTGTTAGTTGCCACAGTGGGGCAGATAGACTGCTCCCTGGCGGAAAAAATGAATATTACAGTCCCTGCAGTGATTGCCAACCAATGTGGGAAATGGAGCTACGACGAAGGTGCTGCCGGAAATATTCGGATGCTCAGCACAGATACGAAAGGCGTCGGGATCAACCGAAATTTAGCACTGCAGATGGCACAGGGCGATATTTTGCTGTTCGCCGACGATGATGTGACCTACTATGAGGATGGCTTGCAGGGCGTG
Organism: Oscillospiraceae bacterium; assembly: GCA_017380435.1. Taxonomy (GTDB): domain Bacteria; phylum Bacillota; class Clostridia; order Oscillospirales; family Oscillospiraceae; genus Faecousia. Next base: position 4,184 of record JAFODZ010000049.1, on the reverse strand, counting down.
ATCGATGCGTTTCGGGAACTGCCGGATGCAGATATTATCTTTTTCGCTATGGACTATACCCGAAACGGGGAGATATTTGACCGCCGTCGCCATAAGACCAAGCGTTTGCATATCTACAACTCCCTGCGCTACGGAGCGGCCCGGATGGCAATTCGCCGGCGGGCGCTGGAAAGCAAGAGCTTGTCCTTTACCACATTGTTCGGCGGCGGCTGTCAATACGGCAGCGGTGAGGATACGGTTTTTATTGTCGGTGCTTTTCGTGCCGGTCTGCGGGTCTATTCCCACAGCCATATTCTGGGCAGCTGCGCAAAAGACTGTTCCAGTTGGTTTTGCGGCTATAGCGAAAAATTCTTTTACGACAGAGGGGCAATGATTGCCTGTGCGTTCCCGAAAACCAAACATTTAATGAAGTGGTATTTTGCTGCAAAACTGAGTAAAAAAAGCAAAACCCCTTTAAAAACTGTTTTGCATCAGATGAATCGGGGAATCCGCGGGTTTTCAAACCTTGCCCCGTACGGCGCAGAACAGACCCCGAAGGAGGAATCACCACAATGAAAATCCCAAAATCGGCAATGCTGGTTCTGACAATACTGCTGAGCGCGGCTATGGCGCTGACAGGATGCGGACAGGACCAAGAGGAGAGCAAAGAACCTGCTCCCACCCAACCGGCGCAAACGGAAGACGGCAACGAACAGATCACAGAAGATTCCGGCATTCCGTTTACCACAGAGTATATCATTCTGAGCTATCCTTCGGAATTGGAGGATATGGTAAGCATCCGTTATGAGCCGCTGGAGGACGGGCAGATGATCCTGTTCACCACGGATTTTACCGGGGAAGAGCTGGAGCTGTTTCGCTTTTATATCAGCCGATCCCCAACGGAGGGATATCCGCTGGGAACGCTGACGGATGCACAATACGGCGAGATGACTGTTTGCGTGGAGGTAAAGGAATATTCCTCCGGCAGTTGGACACCGGAAGAATACGCAAAGCTGGGCGCTATGCAGGAGCGGGTCAATGATATCATTGTCCAGTTCCACGAAGATCCCCGTTTTGTGGCAGCAAGATCGTAAAATGCTGCCGGTTATGCAGAATAAATGCAGAAATTCCCGCTTATCGCGGTTTTTAATACAGTAATTAATTTTAGGAGGCTAAAATATGAAAAGCAAATTAGCAAAAATCCTTGTTTTACTCACCCTTGTTACGGCGATGGTAGCCATTATGGCGATCCCGTCAGCCGCGACAACGATAACACTGTTGGATGAGCAGATCACCCTGTCGGATACTGCCAACATTATTTCTAATTCCAATGGTACAGTCACATTTTCGATTACAGGTTCGTCGTTTTCCAAGAAAGATAATACCGTAACTATTACCAATAACAGCGGCACCAAAGCCACACTGTCCTTTGGCTATTCTGCCTCTAACTATAACAGCTTTAAAATCGGTGGAGGCACTGCAGCAGCAAGCGGCAACTATTCTGCAGTATTGGAAGCCGGCAGTAAGGTAGAGGTGTATGTGCAGTCCAAGAGTGGATGGGGCGATAGAACAGCTACCTTGACAATGTCCAATTTCAGTTTGGCAGCAGCAGCGGATGCTTCCAGTGTTACGATTGCATATGATTCCGCATTGGGCAGCGTGACTGCAGACGGCACAGCTGTGACCGATGGATATGTAAAAGAGGGTGTCACTCTGGCTGACGGTATTGCCCTGGCAGCAACCGCTAACAGCGGCACCTTCCATGGGTGGATCAATTCTGAAACCGGCGAAATTCTCTCCACTACTGCCAGCTTTACCCTCAAGCCTTCGGCAGATGTGACGGTAAAGGCCGTTTTTACCGGTGCCAATTCTGCACCTCATTTTGCAGTCGGCGGCGCTACAAAGATGACACACGCTACTGGTATATTAGGCTTGACTAAGTCTGATTACTATAATGTGAGTCCGGCCTATATCTATGATGATTTGAATGCGGCGAGTGCCGCTGCAGCGAATAGTACCGGTAGTAAATATATTGTTCTGCTGAACAGTGCCACCCTGCCTGCTGACAACTATACCATTCCTGCGGGCGTGACTTTGGTAGTTCCTTTTAATGCGGAAAACAGTGTATATAAAGAAGCTGGCATTAATGTTGATTACAACGGAAGCTATTCCAAACCTACAGTGTATCGTACATTGACCATGGCAAGCGGTGCTAATTTGATCATCAATGGTGAATTGAGCGTGCCGGCAAAACACTTTCATGCCAATGGCAATAAGGTGAATGGCGGTTCTCCTTCTGGTGCTGTCAGCTTTATTAAGATGAACAGCGGAAGTACCATCCAGGTCAACAGCGGCGGTGCGCTGTATGCCTACGGCTATATTACCGGTAGCGGCAATGTTGTCGCCAAAAACGATGCTAAAATCTACGAATTGTTCCAGATTATGGACTTCCGTGGGGGCACACAGACCACGGATATGAAAAATGGCGTATTCCCCCTGAGTCAGTACTATGTACAGAATATTGAGGTGCCGATGACCTTGGAATACGGCGCAGAGGAATATAGCTATACAACAATTTCCATGAACAGAACTTGTTTTGGAACTTCTGTAGCGTTCATTGGACCGAGCGGCGCTATGTTTAACTTAACCAGCGGCTCAGTAACCAAGTGGTATGATGGTTCTAAGGATCGTCTGATGGTGGAAGTCAATGGCAATATGAATATTTCCCCCATTGAAATGAGCGTAGGTGCAGACACCCTTGATTCTTCCGACTATGTGCTTCCTGTCAATAACAATATTACGATTGATGTAAAGAGCGGAAACATTGCAATGACCCAGGATGTGGCGCTGCTGCCCGGTGCAGAGCTGATCATCGGAGAGAGCGCCTCTGCAACAATTAGCAACGGCTGCAAGGTTTATTTCTATGATGTAGATCAATGGGGCAATTTCTGCGGCGCTTCCAACAAAAAAATTATTCCGATACAGTATGCACCCGGTAAGACATATACCCGTACAGAGGCTGATTTGGTAGATGCAAAAGCTGTGATTAACGGCACTGTGGATGCCAGCCTGGGCGCAGCATATACCACAAATGGCGGTGCCAATATTATTTCCGAAGGCGCTGGCAAGGTGACGGTTGCCTCTACCAAGGAGGGCGTTACATATCAGCTGGTACAGAACACCGGCTACACGGAAATCCCTGTAAGCTCTGCAAAACTGAAAAATGCTGACGGTTTCCTTGTGGATACCTCCAAGGTTGCTGGCACATATATCTACGATGCTAATACCGGCTGTTGGGTATGCCCTGAACATAATTACACCAGCGTGGTGACAGAACCGACCTGTAAAGATGCCGGTTATACCACCTATACCTGTAAATACTGCGATTATAGTTATCAGGATGATGTGACAGAAGCAACCGGAGTCCATACTGAAGCAACCGATGCTGCTGTTGCCCCCACCTGTACTGCTGCCGGTAAGACCCAAGGCAAGCATTGCTCTGTGTGCGGCGAGATAACCGTAGCACAGGAGGACATTCCTATGGTGCCCCATACCGAAGTGATCGATGAGGCTGTGGGGGTTACCTGTACCGAAGACGGTAAGACCCAAGGCAAGCACTGCTCCGAATGTGGCGAAATTCTGGTTGCCCAGGAAGTTATTCCCGCTCCGGGTCACAATGAAGTGATCGATGCTGCTGTTGCAGCCGATTGCGAGAACCCCGGATTGACCGAGGGTAAGCACTGCGAGAACTGTGGTGAAGTGTTTGTTGCCCAGGAAGCAATTGCAGCACTGGGTCACACCGAAGTGATCGACAAAGCGGTTGCGCCCGACTGTGAGAACACCGGCTTGACCGAAGGCACGCACTGCTCTGTCTGTAGCAAAGTCCTGGTTGCCCAGGAAAAGGTTGCAGCATTGGGCCACACCGAAGTGATCGACAAAGCGGTTGCGCCCGACTGTGAGAACACCGGCTTGACCGAAGGCACGCACTGCTCTGTCTGTAGCAAAGTCCTGGTTGCTCAGGAAGAAGTTGCAGCACTGGGTCACACTGAAGTTGTTGACGAAGCTAAGGCAGCAACTTGTACTGAAAAAGGCTTGACCGAAGGCAAGCACTGCTCTGTCTGTAGTGAAGTTCTGACTGCTCAGGAAGAAGTTGCAGCACTGGGTCACACTGAAGTTGTTGACGAAGCTAAGGCAGCAACTTGTAC
>JAFODZ010000048.1 GCA_017380435.1 Oscillospiraceae bacterium | reverse complement strand
GTTCGCTGTTTATGTTTTTGGGTGTCTCCTCCTCGCGGAAGATGTCCAGCCCTGTTATCAGGCTTTTGCGTTTGCGTCTGTCGACGAACGTCACAAATTCGTTGCTTATATTACCCTCGGGCGAGCTTGCATTATATATGAATTTCGAGCCGGGGTTTGTGGCTACGTTTGCTTTCAGCTTGATGCCCGAAGAGTTTACGTTCAGGAATGCGTCGCCTGTGACGAATGCTGTTCCATAGAATGTCTCTTCGCCAAAGTCGGGGCACTCCCAGTTACCGTTGAAGTAGAACAGAGCTTCGCCGTTAGCAAACTCAGAAGCAGCGTCGAAACCGCCGTTTGCCAGGTCAGCACGGTTGGTAGCAGAGTTAACAACCATCAGATCGTACAGGTTTCTGTAGTTGTTCATGTAGGTGCCCTTGATGGAAGCGGGGCAGGAAGTCCATGCTTCGGGAGCGTCAACGGACTCATAGTAGTAGTCCAGGTTGATCAGGTGGCCGGTGAAACGCCAGCTGGAGGAACCGTCCATGCCAGCGGAGGAGAATGCGTCGAAGCCCAGCTCAGCAGCGCGAGCGTGAACGTCTTCAGCAACTTCCTTCAGAGTAGCAAAGTTGGTGATGTAGTCTTCAGCGTAGCCAGCCTTAACCAGCAGTTCCTTGTTTACGATGATGCCGTAGCACTCGTAGCAGTAGCCGATGGAGCACAGCTTGCCGTCTGCATCGTAGAGCATGTAAGCGTCGGTGCTCAGCTCGTTAGCGATGTCAGTGCCGGTCAGATCCAGGCAGTAGTCGCCCCAGGTCTCAACAGCAGCGGCGTTGCCCACGACAAACAGGGTGGGAGCGTCAGACTTGTCCATCTGAGCAGTCAGAGTCTCGTTGTAGGTGCCGGAAGCGGCGGTAACGACCTTAACGGGAACATTGGTCTTCTGGGTGTACAGTTCAGCGATCTTTTGCAGAGCTTCGTCGGATTCGGGCTTGAAGTTCAGCCAATAGACGGAGCCGGATGCTGCGGGAGCTTCGTTATTGTTGTCGTCGCCGGTTACAGGGGTCTCATTACCGCAAGCAACCAGGCCCAGAACCATAACCAGAGCCAGCAGCAGAGCGAAAAGCTTTTTCATTGTGTTTTCCTCCTAAAAAATGGTTAATAATATGCTTGCACGGCATTTTGCCGAAAAAGCCACAAAAATGTTCCTTTTTTACAGAAAAAAACAGAGTCCTGCAAAAAATGTAAACGATTTCATAAAGAACATCCTTAATATAATGGAAAAAATGCTGAATTGCAACTGAAAAAAGCGGGATTTTCAAAAGTTCTACATATGCCACAACAATGCTGTTTTCTTTTTGTACACAATTTCTAAATTTTTTTGTAAACGATTTCAATAAATTTTTACCTATTACCTTTGCGAATATAGATGCAGGAGTTTGTTATATTATCTTTGAAAAAATAATTTGTTGGGGTACAATTATATTATAAAGGTGGAAAAGCGAAAATTCCGTTGACTTTTGGCACATTTTGCGGTATATGTATATTCGTTATATTATAAAGAAACGGGGGAGGATAATGTCCAAAGAACTCATCAGACTCCAGGACCTTGTTATGGAGTTCGGCGGGGAAAGAGTCCTTGACGGGATCAATCTCTATTTTAATGATAAGGAATTCCTTACACTGCTGGGACCTTCCGGCTGTGGAAAGACCACAACATTGCGGATCATCGGCGGCTTCTTGCAGCCCACATCCGGCAAGGTGCTTTTTGACGGGAAAAGCATCAATGATGTGCCGCCCTATCAGCGGCAGATCAATACCGTGTTTCAGCGGTATGCGCTGTTTCCCCATTTGAATGTGTATGATAATATTGCCTTCGGCTTAAAGGTTGCCAAGCTGCCCAAAGAGGAGATCCATCAGCGGGTGGATGAGATGCTGGGGGTAGTGGGTCTGAAGGGCTACGAGCATCGCCGTATTGACGCGCTGTCCGGCGGTCAGCAGCAGCGGGTGGCCATTGCCCGCGCGCTGGTCAATCGGCCTAAGGTTTTGCTGCTGGACGAGCCGTTGGCGGCGCTGGATCTGCGCCTGCGCAAGGATATGCAGAATGAACTCAAGCGTATCCAGCAGGTGATGGGCATTACCTTTGTCTATGTCACCCACGACCAGGAGGAGGCCCTTTCCATGTCCGACACGGTTGTGGTTATGGATAAAGGCCGCATTCAGCAGATCGGCAGACCGGAGGATATTTACAATGAGCCGAAAAACGCATTTGTTGCGGACTTCATCGGCGAAAGTAACATTCTCGACGGCGTGATGCTGGCTGACTATAAGGTCAAATTCTTCGGCAGAACCTTTAAATGCCTGGATGCCGGCTTCGCACCTAATGAGCCGGTGGATGTGGTCATCCGCCCGGAGGATATCGACTTCGTGCCTCCCGAGGAGGGCCATCTGACCGGCACAGTCACATCCGTCACCTTCAAGGGTCTCAATTACGATATCATCGTGGATTTCAAGGGCTTCAAATGGCTGATCCAAACCACCGATTATCAGCCTGAGGGCGCAACGGTAGGCATCCGGCTGAACCCGGAGGATATCCACATTATGCATAAGAGCGAATATTCCGGTATGTTTGGTGACTACAGCTCCTACTCTGCTGAGTATGACGAGCTGACGGAGGATGCCGAGGATGAAGAGGAATAAGTCGCTGTTGCTCAGCACACCTTATATTCTGTGGATGGTGATCTTTACCCTGGTTCCCCTGGGCGTGGTTTTGTACTATGCTTTGACCGATGTGGAGACCGGTGCTTTCACCGTTGACAATATGAGCAAGCTGGTGCGTTATTTGCCCGCCTTTGGGCGCAGTATCCTGTATTCGCTGATCTCTGCGGTGATCTGCTTGTTGATCGGCTATCCCGTGGCCTACTATATGACCCAGTGCAGCCCCACCACCCAACGCTTTTTATATATGCTGGTGATGCTGCCTATGTGCATGAGCTTTTTGCTGCGCACTTTGGCCTGGGTAGGTCTTTTGCAGGATACCGGCATCATCAACAATATCCTGGAGGCCATCGGTCTTCCCCGATTGCCGCTGATCCGAACACCGGCGGCGGTGATACTGGGCATGGTGTATAACTACCTGCCCTATATGATCCTGCCGCTGTACGCCATTATTGTCAAGATCGATCCCCGGCTGATCGAGGCGGCGGAGGATCTTGGCTGCAACAGCACCAAGGTGTTCTCCAAGGTGATTTTGCCCCTGTCCATGCCCGGCATTCTTTCGGGTATGACTATGGTCTTTGTACCGGCGGTATCCACCTTCTATATCTCCAATAAGCTGGGCAGCACCGAGACCGTTCTCATCGGTGATATTGTGGAGCGTCTGTTTAAGCAGGGCGACAATCCCAATATGGGTGCGGCACTGAGCCTTCTTTTAATGGTACTGGTGTTTGTCTGCACCGGCATCATCAACCGCTTCGGCGGCGATGAGGAAGGAGCGGTGATCGTATGAAAAAATTCAACCGTGTGGTCACCGTCCTGATCTTCCTGTTTCTGTATGCCCCAATGCTGGTGCTGCTGATCGCTTCGTTCAATGTGGGCAAGGATATTACGGAATTTGAAGGCTTTACGCTGATGCGGTATGTGGAGGTATTCCAGGACCGGTCTATGCTGACTATGCTGGGCAACTCCATTTTGGTTTCCGTTTTGGCCAGCGCCATTGCCACTGTGTTTGGCACATTCTCCGCTGTGGGTATTTATAACTTAAAGCCCAGAATGCGCAAAGCGGTTATGAGTCTGACCAATATTCCCATGACCAACCCGGATATCGTAACCGGTATCTCCCTGTCGCTGCTGTTTGTGTTTGTAGGCTCGAAGCTGCTGGGGCAGAAGGAAAGTCTGACCTTCTGGACACTGCTGATTGCCCACATCACCTTCAATTTGCCCTATGTCATTTTGAATGTGATGCCCAAATTGCAGCAGATGAATCCTGCGCTGACGGATGCGGCGATGGATTTGGGTTGCACGCCGCTGCAATCGTTCTTTAAGGTCACCCTCTATGAAATTATGCCCGGCATCATCTCCGGCGCGATTATGGCATTTACTATGAGTCTGGACGACTTTGTGATCAGCTATTTCGTGACGGGTCTGGACTTCATCACCTTGCCTGTTGAGATCTATAACTACACCAAAAAGCAGCTCGAACCCAAGCTTTATGCTATGTTTATTATGATGTTCCTGCTGATTTTGGTGCTGATGATCGTAATGAATCTGCTGCAGGTGCGCCAGGATAAGCAGAAGAAGAGGAGGGAAGGCAGATGAAAAAAAGTTTGTCGATCGTGATCCTCCTTTGCGTGCTGATCGGCCTGCTGTCCGGCTGCACCCAGGATAAACGGGTGACCATCAATGTGTATAACTGGGGTCAGTATATTTCCGAAGGAAATGATGGCTGCATCGATGTGATTGCCGAGTTTGAGCGGCTGAATCCGGATATTCGGGTCAACTATGTGACCTACGATTCCAACGAGACAATGTACACCAAAATGGCCAACGGCGGTATCACCGTGGATGTGATCATCCCCTCGGACTATATGGTGGACCGTCTGATCCAGGAGAATATGCTCCTGCCGCTGAACTATGACAACATCCCCAATGCCCAAAAGGTAGATTCCCAGTTCCGCAACCAGGCCTTTGACCCGGAGAACAAATACTCCCTTCCCTATAGCTGGGGTACTGTTGGCATCATTTACAACGACAAGTATGTGGATGAAGCGGATGTAACCGGCTGGGAGCTTTTGTGGAACGAAAAATATGCAGATAAAATCTTGATGTTCGATAATTCCCGGGATGCCTTCTGCATCGCCCAATGTATGTTGGGATACGATATCAACACCACCGACGAGCAGGAACTTCTGCAGTGCGCCCGGGAGCTGGAGCGTCAGCGGCCTGTGGTGCAGCAGTATATTATGGATCAGGTTTTTGATCTGATGGAAAATGAGGAAGCCTGGATCGCTCCTTACTACGCCGGCGATTATCTGACTATGGCAGATGAAAATGAGCATTTGCAGTTCTTCCTGCCGGAGCATCAGGGCTTTAACCGGTTTATTGATGCCATGTGCATTCCCACCTGCTGCGAGAATAAGGATGCCGCAGAGCGGTTTATCAATTTCCTGTGCGAGCCGGAATTTGCCGGCGGCAATATGGACTGGATCTGCTACGGCACCCCCATCTCCGAAGCCAAGGAATATATGGACCCGGAGGTCGTAAACGACCCCGTGGCATATCCCAGCGAAGAAACATGGAATCACGGCAAAGACTATGTGGCTCTGCCCCGCAGTACCACCCGGCTGATGGAAAGCCTGTTTATGCAGGTGCGCAACGGCCTGGAAGTTAAATTAGACTAACGTCTGTTGTTATGAAAGAGGCCTTGCCTCCCTCGTTATGAGGGAGGTGGCGCGGCATAAGCCGTGACGGAGGGAGTTTACGACTTCCTATAGGATACTCCCCCTGTCATTTGGTAAAAGCCAAATGACATCCCCCTCAAAACGAGGGGGACAAGATAGGTTTTTGACTCATAAATAATTGCCCAGGTGTCTGCAGACACCTGGGCAATCTTTTATGATATTTTACGCCTTCACAACGCCTTTTTGCAGGATGATGTTGGCATAGATGGCAGTCTCGCCGGACTGCACGATGCAGTAGCACTTCTTGGCCTGCTCGTAGAACTCAAACCGCTCGTAAGCACCGATGGCGCTGCCACCCCGATTGTCGTGCTTGGCGATGATATTTTCGTATTCATCCCAAACGGGGATTTCCAGAGCCTTGTCGCACTCCATTTTCTCCATGAGCATTGCGGGGGTATCCACATACAGGTCCAGGGGCATTACCTGCAAGATGGCATCCAGCAGTTGGGGGATGCCGATGCCGTCAGCCCGCACCAGAATAGCGCCTTCGGCCTTTGCGATGGAAGAACCGGGGAAGTTGCCGTCGCCGATGCAAATGCGGTCGCTGTGACCCATTTCAGCCAGAACCTTCAAAAGCTCGGGGGAGAGAACGGAAGGAATATTTTTCAACATAGAATAACCTCCTGAAAAAGTGGGTGGCGGCCAGTGAGACCGCCACCTGCTTGTTAATTATTTGTACATAGGACCGTAGGTAGCGCAGGCACGGTAGTCCTGGCCTTCCTTATCCATACCGAATGCGTTCCAGCAGGCGGGACGGTAGATATCGTCCTCGGGAACGTTGTGCATGCAAACGGGGATGCGCAGCATGGAACACATGGTAATCAGGTCGGCACCGATGTGACCATAGGAGATAGCACCGTGGTTAGCGCCCCAGTTCATCATGACCTCGTAAGCGGTCTTGAAGGGGGAGCCTTCCTTGCCGTCGCAGCGGGGAGCAAACCAGGTGCAGGGCCAGGTGGGGTTGGTGCGCTCCATCAGCGTGTCGGAAACTTCATCGGGCAGGTTGACAGTCCAGCCTTCTGCAATCTGCAATACCGGGCCAAGACCCTTGACCAGATTCATACGGATCATGGTGCAGGGCATTTCGGCCTTGGTGGTGTAGTGGCTGGAGAATCCGCCGCCGCGGAAGTTATCCTGACCGGCTTCGCACCATACGGTGGCGTCGGTCATCTTCTTGATGTCCTCCTCGGTGACTTCCCACCAGCGCTTCATGGTAGCATTGCCGTTCTCGTCGGTGCAGACGCCGGAAGCGTCCAGACAGGCAGCGCCGGAGTTCAGCAGGTGGATGATACCGTTACTTTCAGCAGCCTTGCCCTCCAGCTTGTAGCCGGTGACACGCTCGGTAGCCTCGCCGGACCAGTATGTACGCACATCGGCGAAGATCTGTGCCCGGTGGGTCAGAAGACGCATCATCAGCATGCTCATGCCGTTGAGGATGTCGTTCTCGGTGGCCAAAGTGTAGGGTTCACGGGCGCCTTCGTAGTCGAAGCTGGAACTGAGCAGAGCCTCGGGGTAGTCACAGTTGGGCCAATGGTCAGTCCACTGACGCTGACCCTGGAAACCGCCGGCGATGGCATTGTGGCCAACCTTCTCTTCCTCAAACTGGTCGGGCAGATTCTTGTTGCCGGCCATCAGATCCTTAATGATGCAGTACATCTTAACAGTGAACTCCCACTGCTTTTCCTTCTCCTCGGGAGTGAACTTGATACGAACCTTTTCACCCAGGAATTCCACTTCCTCGGGGTTGTCGTCACGGCCTTCTTTGCAGTGCTCCTTGGTCCAAGCCAGAGCCTTCTGGTAGTCTTCTTCGCAGTAGATGCCTTCTTCCATACGGCGCAGGATCTCCACCTCATCCACGGATTCAACACGCATACCGAAGTAGCTCTCCAGCATATCCTGATCCATAATGGAGCCGGCGATACCCATACATTGAGAACCGATTTGCAGATAGGACTTACCACGCATAGTAGCAACCGCAACAGCGGCTCTGCCGAAGCGCAGCAGCTTTTCCTTTACATCATCGGGGATCTGGGTGACCTGGTCACGGTCCTGAACCTCGTGGCCGTAGATACCGAATGCAGGCAGACCCTTCTGGGCGTGACCAGCCAAAACGGCAGCCAGGTAAACTGCGCCGGGACGCTCGGTGCCGTTGAAGCCCCAAACACCCTTGATGGTATGGGGATCCATATCCATAGTCTCAGAGCCGTAGCACCAGCAGGGAGTTACGGACAGGGTGATAGAAACGCCTTCCTTCTTAAACTTGTTAGCGCAGGCAGCAGCTTCGGGTACGCGGCCGATGCAGGTGTCAGCCATGACCACCTTCACAGGCTCGCCGTTGGAGTAGAACAGGTTCTCCTCGAACAGCTTCTTTGCGGATTCAGCCATTGCCCAAACCAGGGGTTCCAGAGATTCCCGCATCATCTGAGGGCCACGACGGCCGTCAACGATGGGGCGAATGCCGATTACAGGATAGTCACCGATGTATCTGTTTGCTTGCATAAATGTACCTTCCTTTCAAAGAACCATAGGGTAATTTTCACAAAAATCTCACTGTGTGAGATGTCAGCTATAAGCATTATAACAAATAAAGCGGTGAAATTCAACTGGCAAAATGAAAAACATTTGGCGTTTTCCATTATGCATTTTGCATTATAAGCATTCCCAGGTAGCTTGCAAAAAACTTGACAGAAAAGTTGATTCGTGATAGTCTGAATATACAGGAAAAGAACCCCAAAAACCGTCCTATGCCTTCTTAGAAATATTTACTTTGGATTGTAACGAGGTGAGATCGTGAAACAAGATATGTGCGTGGCCTGCGATGACGGCATTTTGAATATTCGCGTGGGTGCGATTATTATGCAGGATGGGAAGGTTCTAATGGTGGGCAACGAGAGATCCGACTATCTGTATTCCGTCGGCGGCAGAATCAAGTTTGGCGAAACGGCAGAAGAAGCCGTTGTCAGAGAGGTGTATGAGGAAACCGGTGTAAAGATGGAAGTGGATCGTCTTGGATTCGTCCATGAAAACTATTTCCATGGAGATGCACCGACAAATCTTGGGAAGCTGATCTATGAAATTTCATTCTTTTTCTATATGAAAGTCCCGAATGACTTTGCGCTGATCAGCGACAGCTTTACCGAGGATAACTGCAAGGAATTCTTGAAATGGGTTTCTCCCGATGCGGAAATAAAGATGTATCCTACATTCTTCAAAACAGAGTTGAGAAAACCTACGAATACGGTGAGACATTTTGTGAATGACGAGAGATGAGCTAAAGACGGGGGGCATTTCTGCGTCTTGACTGACTAAGTAAATTCGCAACCGAAAAAGCCTCCCCTACAGGGGAGCCAAAAGAATTCCCCCTTGTTTTTTGGTATCGTATGTTGTGTCATTCTGAGCGACCATCGGGAGTCGAAGAATCTACGCATGATATTACTCAGCAATAAAGACGGGGGACGGGGGCGTGAACCCTAACGAAAGACACGAGGTAAATGATACATGAAAAAATTTAGGCTCTCAACGGGAGAGAAGAAATTTATCCGCACCATAGTATTTTTTGCTTTAATACAATTCGTAATTATTGGGACATTCATATCGATCTATCAAACGAGTCAAGAAAATATTTTAGAGAAGACCCAAACAGCTGAAATTTTCATCGAGGACATTTACGGCACGCAAGTCGGTATAAGCGAATGCCTTGTTGTTGTTTCAGATTCGACAGAGTATCTGTTCTCATCTCATGTAGATCGTGGTGAATGTAAAATTTCAAAATTAAAAAAAGTTCTTTCTATTGGAGATTGTTTATCCATAATTTATGTTGATGGACATGCCTTTTTTAGAGGGGATATTAAGTGGATTCTGGATGCCCGAAATGAAACAGAAGTATATCGCCGGATTAATACGGACTATAAAAATGAACTACCTTTCATTTTCGTTGTTCTTTTTGCCATATTTGAATTGGGCCTTTGCGGAATTGTATGGTTTTACATTTCACTGAATACTAATACAATCAAGGGAATCTACAGAAAAATAAAACGACGGCAGAAGATGAGGGGCAGTTCTGCGTCTTGACTGACTAAATAAATTCGCAACCGAAAAAGCCTCCCCTACAGGGGAGCCAAAAGAATTCCCCCTGTCCTCATGTACATATTAAACACGCATTATAAGGTGTTAGATTATGAACAATACCGATTATTCAAATCAGGTTTTTATAAGTTGTCAGCAATTATTTCACGAGGCAATTGAATATGGATTGGAGTTTGTAAAAAAGCAAAGCCATAAAGCATATCACGAAATCAATCCGCAAAAAATTGAGTATTGTGCAAATTCCCGCTATTTACACCGCGGATTTTATTGTCCGAGTCCAGTTTTTGACAAAGTATTGGTAAATTCAAGACGGGGAAAGATATTACCGAATTACCGAAAGACTATCCAATTAACCCATCGGTACTTCTATAATCAGGATGACAAAGTCTATTTGATTGAATATTTTTCAAATGGTGCAGCAGAAGCTTATGAATACATAGTGGAGCGACAGAACAAACGGTTTGGATTCATAATTGATGATTTTGGGGTATTACGTCATATCAGCATTGAAGAGTATCATCAAGGAAAGATCATAACATATATGCATGCACGATGTTACCTATCAACAGATGATATCTATCAATCGCTCAATATGCATCATGAACAATACTATTATGACCCTCAGCAAAAACTGACTAATTTCGATCTGAATCTAATTTTCTTAGATGAAGAAGAGTATAAAAAACTGGGAAACGCCATCTCATTGATAGACCACTATAATTATCGTGTGGTATATGAGGGCAATCAAATTATTGGAGTAACATAGATCAAAAGACGGTGGACAGTTTGCTGTCCTGAAAATCAAAGACACAGAACCGTCCCCTGTCTTTTAATAAAGAATCAGGAGAAATACTAAAATGAAAAAATCGCTTGTTTGGTTTATAGTTTGGGCTGCTTTGCTGATGATCGGATTTGGCTTTGCAATGGTAAGTGAGATCGTTTATATCCTTAATACCGGTGCAGCACCGGTTTACCCGCCTTATGCAGCACATCAAGTGTTCTGGCTGTTTGTTTATCTGCCGTTAGCAATTATGCCGCCGATTTGTTTGTCATTTTATTATTCTGTAAAAGAAAAAATTAAGCCTCTGAAAATCATCACATTCTGTATTCTTATTCAACACACGATTGTTCTGATCGGGGCCATTTTAGGGGCAGTAAGAGCGTAAGACAAAAGACAGGCGCGGTTTCCTCAATGTGTCATTGCCAGGGTGCTTGCACCCGTGGCAATCTCATAGCAAAACAGGTGCATCTAATGCAGGGGATCGGAAGTATGAAAGTCAATACCAAGAGATTCCCACGTCGCTTTGCTCCTCGGAATGATATTGCAGCGACAGTATCCTGAAACCGGAGAATCATTTTGCATTTTGCATTATGCATTTCGCATTATAAAAATATCCCGTTCTGCCGAAAACAGAACGGGATCATTTTTATTTCAAGTGTTCTTCGTTGATGAGGATATGCACATCGTCCAGCTGTTTCTGGGAAACGGCGGTGGGGGCATCCATCATCAGATCCTGTGCGGTCTTGTTCATGGGGAAGGTGATGACCTCACGGATGGATTCCTCGCCGGTGAGCAGCATCACCAGACGGTCAACGCCGGGGGCAGCGCCTGCGTGGGGAGGTGCGCCGTAGGTGAAGGCGTTGTACATAGCGGGGAACTTGGCCTTTACATCCTCTTCGCCCAGGCCTACCATCTGGAAGGCCTTGACCATAATTTCGGGATCGTGGTTACGCACAGCGCCGGAGGCACTTTCGTAGCCGTTGACAACCAGGTCGTATTGATCGGCGTTGATGGCCAGCAGCTTCTCGGTGTCGCCCTCGGCATCCAGCAGAGCCTGCATACCGCCCTGGGGCATAGAGAAGGGGTTGTGGCAGAATTCCAATTCGCCGGATTCTTCGCCCATTTCGTACATGGGGAAATCCACGATCCAGCACATTGCGTACTGCTCTTCGTCGAAGTGACCGGGGATGCGCTTACCCATCATGGTGCGCACAACGCCGGCGGTCTTCTGTGCGGCGGCCTTCTTGCCCGCTGCCATACAGACAAAGCTGCCGGGCTTCAGATTCAGCTTCTCGGTGAGCTTTTCGGTGTAATCCACTAAGAACTTGGAAACGCCGCCGGTGAGCTGGCCGTTTTCGTCCACCTTGATCCAGCATACCTTGTTGCCGGTCTGGACTTCCACATCCGCAAGGAGCTTGTCGATCCATTTTCTGCCCTGGTCGAAGTTATCCACAGCCACAGCCTTGACGGTTGCGTTCTGGAAGGGGCCAAATTCACAGCCGGCCACCTCTGCGGTGATGTCCTGGATCTCCAGGTCGATACGCAGATCCGGCTTGTCGGAGCCGTAACGCTCCATCGCCTCATTAAAAGGAATATGACGGAAGGGGGCAGGGGAGATGCGGCTGTACTTGCCATACTTTTGGAATACGGGAACCAGCACTTCTTCCAGCGTGGTCAGCACATCCTCCTGGGTGGCAAAGGCCATTTCCATATCCAGCTGATAAAATTCGCCGGGGGTGCGGTCGGCACGAGCGTCTTCATCCCGGAAGCAGGGGGCGATCTGGAAATAGCGGTCAAAGCCGGAGGTCATCAGCAGCTGCTTGAACTGCTGAGGTGCCTGGGGCAGAGCATAGAACTTGCCGGGGTGATTCCGGGCAGGCACCAAATAGTCACGGGCGCCCTCGGGAGAGGAGGCGGTGAGGATGGGGGTGGTGATTTCCAGGAAACCCTTTTCGGTCATCAGCCGGCGCAGCTCCGCAACCACTTGGCAGCGCAGAATGATATTCTTCTTGACCTCGGGGTTGCGCAGGTCGAGGTAACGGTACTTCAGCCGGACATTTTCATCGGCGTCCTTGGATTTGTTGATCTCAAAGGGAAGCTGATTGTGGCGGCATTTGCCCAGCACGGTAATGGACTGGGGAACGACCTCAATATCGCCGGTGGGCAGCTTGGGGTTCTTGCTCTCCCGTTCCCGCACCAAACCGGTGACGGAAATGGTGGATTCCTTATTGATGCCTTTGATAATGGCCATCATTTCGGCAGTTTCCACCACCACCTGGGTAGTGCCGTAAAAGTCCCGCAGAACGATGAAAGCAAAGTTTGCGCCCACTTCCCGGACATTTTCCATCCAGCCGTTGATGGTGACCAACTGGCCGGCATCGGCAAGCCGGAGCTGGCCGCAGTTATGTGTTCTGGATTGCATCATATCTGATACCTTCTTTATTTCATATTTAACCTATATATTTTTGCATAAAAAGCCGGAAAAGTCAACCCGAATCCCATGGCTTTTTCCGCCCCGGCTGTCAGAGGGCATACGCCGGGGCGGATTCGTCCCGAAAATAACGGAGCATCGGCGATCCGAGGGGACGGGGGAAGGGCAAAAGATATTGAAAAGTGGAAAAAAGTTTTTGTTTTTGCGAATTTTGTGATTGATTTTATGGAAAGTTTGTCATACAATAGCAAAAGTGACTGCAAAGGGGGGCCGGAATGCTGAATATTGTTTTGGTGGAGCCGGAGATCCCACAGAACTGCGGCAACATTGCCCGCACCTGCGCTGCCACCGGCAGCCGGCTGCATCTGATCCGCCCGCTGGGGTTCGATATCTCCGAAAAGGCCGTTAAGCGCGCCGGCTTGGATTATTGGAATTTGGTGGATGTGCGGGACTATGAAAATCTGGAAGATTTCTTTGCCAAGAACGATGTCAAGCAAATGTGGTGTCTTTCTACCAAAGCGCCCATTTCCTACACCGAGGCAAACTTCGCAGAAGACTGCTACCTGTTTTTCGGCAAGGAAACCAAAGGTCTGCCGGAGGATTTTCTGGAGCAGCACCGGGAAAGCTGCGTGCGTCTTCCCATGCGCCAGGAGGCACGCAGTCTGAATTTAAGCAACGCCGTGGCCATTACGGTCTATGAGGCGCTGCGGCAGACCGGTTTTTCCGGCTTGCAGGATTATGGAAAAATGCGGGAGCATTCTCCCGAATAATATGGAGGAAAGATTATGAACTACAACAAGAAGTCTATTGAAGACATCAGCGTAGCCGGTAAGCGCGTGCTGTGCCGCTGCGATTTCAATGTCCCCACCAAAGACGGCAAGATCACTTCCGATAAGCGGATCGTGGCTGCTCTGCCCACCATCGAGTACTTGGTAAACCAGGGCGCAAAGGTCATCCTGTGCTCCCATATGGGTAAGCCTAAGGGTGAGTGGAAGCCCGAGCTGAGCCTGAAGATCGTGGCTGAGCGTCTGAGCCAGCTGCTGGGCAAGGAAGTTATCATGGCTGCCGATGTGGCCGGTGAGGATGCCAAGGCTAAGGCCGCTGCTCTGAAGGACGGCGACGTGATGCTGCTGGAAAACACCCGTTACATCAAGGGCGAGACCAAGAACGACCCCGAACTGAGCAAGGATCTGGCCTCCCTGGCGGATATCTTTGTCAACGATGCTTTCGGTACTGCCCACCGCGCCCACTCTTCCACCGCCGGTGTTGCTGACCATCTGCCTGCTGTTTGCGGCTACCTGGTGCAGAAGGAAGTCGGCATTATGGGTAAGGCACTGGCTGATCCCGAGCGTCCCTTCGTTGCCATCCTGGGCGGCGCAAAGGTTTCTGACAAGCTCAATGTTATCAACAACCTGCTGGAAAAGGTCGATACTCTGATTATCGGCGGCGGTATGGCATTTACCTTCCTGGCTGCTCAGGGTTATGCTGTTGGTAACTCCCTGGTGGATAACGAGAAGCTGGACTACTGCAAGGAAATGCTCAAGAAGGCTGAGGAAAAGGGCGTCAAGCTGCTGCTGCCTGTGGATACCGTGGTTGCTGACAGCTTCCCCAACCCCATCGATGCTGAGATCCCCGTAGCGACTGTGGATTCCTGCGCTATCCCCGAGGGCAAGATGGGTTTGGATATCGGCGAAAAGGCCCGTGCCGAATTTGCCGCCGCAGCCAAGGCTGCTAAGACCGTTGTCTGGAATGGCCCCATGGGCGTGTTTGAGAACCCCGTTCTGTCTGCCGGTACCAAGGCCGTTGCTCAGGCTCTGGCTGATTCCGACGCTGTGACCATCGTCGGCGGCGGCGATAGCGCAGCAGCTTGCGAGCAGCTGGGCTTTGCCAACCAGATCACCCACATTTCCACCGGCGGCGGTGCTTCCCTGGAGTTCCTGGAAGGCCTGGAGCTGCCCGGTATTGCATGCCTCGAAGACAAATAATTTTTTAGTCAACCGCCGAATAAACCGCCTGCGGCCTATGGCGCCCTTTTTGACGCAGCCCATCGGTGTGAAAACTTTGAAATACACAAAGTATGTCCGCAGTTTTCACATCTTGCTCTGCATCAAAAATTCCTGCCATATGCTCTTGCCGGTTTCTTCGTTGGTTGACAGATAAGATAGTAGATTAGGAGAATAAAATCATGAACAGAAAGTACCGTAAGACCGTCATTGCCGGTAACTGGAAAATGAACAAGACCCCCAGCGAGACCAAGGAATTTATGACCAATTTCAAGGCCATTCTGCCCAAGGGCCGCTGGTGTGATATCGCCCTGTGCGTACCTGCTGTGTGCATCCCCGCTGCTGTGCGGGCAATGCGCGAGACCAGAGTTGGCATCGGCGCAGAGAACTGCAACGCCAACGCCAGCGGCGCCTACACCGGCGAGATCGCTACCAATATGCTGGTGGATGCCGGCTGCAAGTATGTCATCATCGGCCACTCCGAGCGCCGTGCTATGGGCGAGACCGATGCTGAAGTCAATGCCAAGGTCCTGGCTGCTCTGGAAGCCGGTCTGACCCCCATTATGTGCTGCGGCGAGAGCCTGGAGCAGAGAGAAGCCGGCATCACCTCTGAGTGGATCGCTATGCAGATCAAGCTGGGCCTGCAGAATGTATCCGAGGATCAGATCCGCAAGGTAGTCATCGCCTACGAGCCCATCTGGGCCATCGGCACCGGCCGCACCGCTACTCCCGAGCAGGCACAGGAAGTCTGCGAGCACATTCGTACTGTCGTTCGCAAGCTGTACAATTCCAAGCATGCCCGTGCTACCTCCATCCTGTACGGCGGTTCCATGAACGAAAAGAACGCTTTCGAGCTGCTGGCTCAGCCGGACATCGACGGCGGTCTGATCGGCGGCGCATCCCTGGTGCCTGAGAAGTTTGTGCAGATCATCGAAGCTGCCAACCAGCCCACCCTGTAATCGCTAACAAAAAGCAGCCGCCGCACCGGCGGCTGCTTTTTTCATCCAATGATAAATTAGAATTTATATCGCTAACGCTCATAAATTCAATGCAAAATGTAAAATGCAAAATGCATAATTAATGTGTCGCCAAAGGCGACTATTGGAAATCATTTTCGAAGAAAATACCATAATTTTGCATTATGCATTATGAATTATGCATTATATTGTTTATCTTGCGTTAGCAAGATAAACAATCATTTACAATGTGAAGGAAGGGGAAAATGATGCTGCCTGCGGAGTTTTTACAGAGAATCCAGTCCCAGCTCGGGTCGGAATATCCCAAATTTTTGCATAGCCTGGAGCGTCCCCGGGCGGTGGCATTGCGGGTAAATCCGTTAAAGGGGGACATCCCCCAATTGCCCTTTGCGGGAGATAGCGTGCCTTGGGAAACCTGGGGATACTATTACGACCCAGAGGCAAGACCGGGTCTGCACCCTTATCACGAGGCTGGTGTCTATTATTTGCAGGAGGCCAGCGCCATGGCACCGGTGTGCCTGCTGGATCCCCAGCCGGGGGAGAATGTGTGCGACCTGTGCGCCGCACCCGGCGGAAAAACCACCCAAATCGCCGCCCGGATGGGGGGCGAAGGCTTTTTGCTGTGTAATGAGATCAATCCCAAGCGGGCAAAAATCTTAGGCAGAAATATCGAAAGAATGGGCGTTGCCAACGCCTTGGTCACCAACGAGCATCCGGAAAATTTGGCAAAGCACTATCCCGGAATGTTCCACCGGGTTTTGGTGGATGCCCCCTGCTCCGGGGAAGGGATGTTCCGTAAGGAAGAGGCGGCGGTGACGGATTGGAGTCAGGAAACGGTCCTGATGTGCGCCAACCGGCAGCAGGAGATTTTGCGCTCTGCGGCTAAGCTAGTGATGCCCGGCGGACGGCTGGTGTATTCCACCTGCACCTTTGCCCCGGAGGAAAATGAACAGGTGATCGCCGCGTTCTTGCAGGAGCATCCGGAATTTGCCCCGGAAAGGGTGGAAGCGCCCTGGTTTGCCCCCGGAGAAAACGGCTCGTTCCGTATGTGGCCCCACAAGCTGCTGGGAGAGGGTCACTTTGCCGCTGTGCTGAAAAAGACGGCTGGGGAAGCGGGGCAATGGGATACTGAGCCGGCGCAGAAGCTGCCCCGGGTGTGGCAGGACTTTGCCAAAAAACTGAAAATTGAACTGCCTGCGGGAAAGACATTGACCTTTGGAAACAGCCTGTACTGGCTGCCCCCGGAAACACCCTCTTTGCGGGGTATCAAGGTGATTCGTGCCGGTTTGGAGCTGGGCGAAGTGAAAAAAGACCGCTTTGAGCCTGCCCATGCCCTGGCCCTTTGGCTGAAAACCGCTGCTGCTGTGGAGAGCTTCCCCTGGGACAGCCTCCAGATGAAGGCATATCTGCACGGAGAAACTGTACCCGCAAGCCAAACCGGCTGGTGTCTGGTGCAGGTGGATGGCTACAGCATCGGCTGGGGAAAGGGCGACGGAAAAGTGCTGAAAAATCACTATCCTAAAGGACTTCGCCGGTAAAGCACCGTTAATTGACATAAAATTTTGCTTTACATAATTTGCTGGGCGTGATATAATGCCTGTACCCAAGCTATGAAAAATTACGCAAGGAGTGAATTTTCCTTGGCAAGATATAAGATTGTCGGCGGTAATCGTCTGAGTGGCGAAGTCACCATCAGCGGCGCGAAAAATGCTGCGGTGGCCATCCTGCCCGCAACCATTCTGGTGCGGGGCAAATGCCGTATTGAAAATGTGCCGGATATCTCCGATGTCCGGATTTTGCTGGATATTTTGAAGGATCTGGGCGCCAGTGTTTCCCGGGAGGAAGGCGGCGTTGTGGAGATCGATTGTACCAATGTGACCAGCACCCACCCCAACCCTGAGCTTGTGCGGAAAATGCGTGCCAGCTACTATCTGATGGGATCCTTGCTTAGCCGCTTCGGCAAGGCAAATGTGGCCCTTCCCGGCGGTTGTAATTTTGCTTCCCGTCCCATTGACCAGCATATTAAGGGCTTTATGGCCCTGGGTGCCAGTGTGGAAGAAACGGAAGATTATGTAAACCTTACCGAAGGCCCTATGGGTCTGCACGGCAACCGTGTGAGCCTGGACGTGGTCAGCGTTGGCGCAACGATGAATATCATTATGGCAGCTTGCCTGCTGCCGGGGCGTACCATCATTGAAAACGCAGCCAAAGAGCCGCATATCGTGGATTTGGCCAACTTCCTCAATACTATGGGCGCCAACATCTCCGGCGCCGGTACGGATACGGTGAAGATTCGGGGCGTTGAGAGCCTGCGTGGTGGTACATATGCCATCATTCCCGACCAGATCGAGGCAGGTACCTATATGGCTGCGGTAGCTGCAGCCGGGGGCAATGTGCTGGTGCGCAATGTCATTCCCAAGCATATGGACTGCATTACCTCCAAGCTGTCGGAAATGGGCGTACAGATTTTTAATTACGACGATTCTATCCGGGTGATCAGCGAGGGCAGACTCCGCTGTGCCACGGTCAAGACCCGTCCTTACCCCGGCTTCCCCACGGATATGCAGGCGCAGATCTGCGTTTGTATGACCATTGCCAGCGGCTTGAGCAAGCTGACGGAGAGTGTGTATGAGACTCGGTTCTTCGGCTACTGCTCGGAGCTTGCCAATATGGGTGCGGATATCTCCATCAGCGGTAAAACTGCCAATGTCAACGGCAGAAAGAAGCTTCACGGGGCGATGGTTTGCGCCCGGGATCTGCGTGCCGGTGCAGCACTGGTGATTGCCGGTTTGGCAGCAGAGGGTACGACCTATGTTGGCAATATCGGCTATGTGGAGCGGGGTTATGAGCGCATTGTGGAAAAACTGACTGCTCTGGGTGCGGATATCCAAAGAATTGAAGATTGAAAATGATCCTGCATACCAATGCAGGATCATTTTTTGTACAGCGGGGAGTAGTCTTACTTTCTTGTTTCGGCAAGAAGGTATCAAAACTACGCCTAAAAAAACAGCCGCACAGTCAGCGATGCCATAAAAAAACCAACGAAATCTGCGATCAGCGCGGCGATCAGCGTATAGCGGGTCTTGCGGATGCCGGCGGCGCCAAAATAGACGCTGATGGTGTAAAAGGTGGTTTCCGTAGAACCCAGCATCACCGCCGCGGTGCGTCCTACCGGGGAGTCCACGCCGTACTGGGTCATCAGCTCTGCGCCTACAGCCAGGGCGGCGCTGCCGCTGATGGGGCGGATCAGCACCAAAAGGGCAGTCTGTTCCGGGATGCCGAAAAATCGAAAAACCGGGGCAAAAAATGTGCTGATCCATTCAATTGCTCCGGATGCGCGCAGCATGGCCACCGCCGTCAGCAGAAAGATCATAGTGGGAATCAAACTGGCGCAAAGCCGCAGTCCTTCCTCACCGCCCCGGAGCATCAGCTCGTAGGGGTTTTCTTTTTTTCGCAATGCCCAGGCTGCTGTGAAAAGCAGCACTATGGGGATCAGATAATCGGTTATTTTCTCCATAGCTTCCCCAAAATCCAGGCGACGAGAAGACCCAAACCGGCAGAGCAGACGGATGTGACCCACACCGCCGGTAAAATATCAAAGGGCGTGGCGCAGCCAAGGCCTGTTCGAATGGCGGCCACATTGGCTGGGATCAGTTGAATGGATGCGGTGTTCAGCACGATCAGCCGGCACAGCTCATCGCTGGCCGTACTGCCCCGGGCAAGGCGCTGGGCAGCGTGGATCCCCATGGGTGTGGCAGCATTGCCCAATCCCAAAACATTGGCGCATACATTGGAACTTAAATACCCTGCCAGCACCGAATCTTCCTTGACGGAGGGAAAGATTCGCCCCAGAACCGGTCGCAGCAGACGGGATAGTCCTGCCATAATGCCCGTTTTTTCCATAACCCGGCCCACCCCGGACCACAGGCACATAGAGCCTGCCAGGGATAAAATCAAAGTGATGGCGCTGTTTGCGCCCTGGCCCACCGCCGCTGCAAGCTGACTGCTGTTGCCGGTGATAACGGAAAAGACAAGGCTTAACAGCAAAATCCCCACCCAGATCCAACTCATAACCATAGCGCATCCCCCTCCCAGTAAGAGCCTATGCACAGAAAACCCGGGATTATCCCAGTGAGAAACAAAAGAAGCCTGCACAACACCTTAACGGTCTGCGTAGGCTTCGTTTATACAGTAGGGGGGCATTATTTCCGGTAAAGGACATCATCATCTACCGGGATGCTACCATTGGCGGATTCGTACTCTTTGACGCAGATTTGGGCAAGGTATTCCAACTGCGCATTCAATGACCGCTTATTATCCTTGGCAACATATGTGATTTTGTAAAGAAGCTCCGGATCAAAGCGAATACCGGTTTGAATTTTGTTTGTTGCCATGATAACACCTCGATAAAATTATGATAACAGTATATCAACACAAATATTGAATATATACAAACAAAGTGTTATCATATGAATATAAATTATTCATCTAAGGAGGTGGTAAAGGAATGCCGGACTTAGTAGAAGAAATTGCGAAAGCAGATGGCATTGAGATCGAAAAGCTTTTGACAGCGGTATTACAGCGTTATGCGGTGTTGTTCCCCGACTGGGAAGTAAGTACAATTACCTTGCAGAAGAGCGCAGACCGAAATGAACAGTTTGACCGAGTTATTGCAATGCTGCAAAAAATGAAAACTCTTTCGTAGTGTATACAGGATATGGCGTTTTTTGCATCGTGTCCCTGTAAATTCTACGGAGCGGGCGGATTATATCCGCCCCTACGAATTCAGAATAAGCAATCCCCTCTCAGACAAAGCTGAGAGGGGCAAAATAGTTTTAGGGGATGATCTTGTCCATCAGACCGATCAGATAGCTGCTGCGAACCATACCGATGTTATTGGCAAAGATAATATCCTCTGCACCAACTTGGCGGGCAAATTCCACCAGATCGCCGTTCCAGTACCGGTAATCCACTTCGTAAACGGTGCTGTAGTGATCGGGGAAGTAGGGCATCATGGCGTTACCGAAGGATTCCTTAACCACGATGGCAACAGAACCGTCGGTGACACCGGGGTTGGTGAATTCGGCAATAGGCTGATCGCCGGCAGCAAAGATCAGATACTTGGAGCCTGCGCCGTAGGTGTCGCCGTCGGCGATGACAGGCCAGGCAATATCATTGCCGCTGGCATCGGTGAATACCATGGAAACATCAAAGTAAGGATCGTAGGCATAGACGGTATCGGGGGTGTTGCTCACGGAAGAGCTATACTTGGCGAAGGGTCCGAGGTAGCCTTCATAAACATGCTCAGTGCGCTGCTTCATGGTGTAGGGGGTGATACCCTTGACCTCGCAGAACCGTTCGTAGCCGTAGTAAGCGCCGATGGCACTCCAATGCCAGTCGGTGCGGTAGTACAGGTATTCATCCCGGTGCTGCATCAGCTTATCGAAAATATTAACCTGTACCACGCTGTCGTCCATCATGGCGTAGATTTCTTCCAGACGCTGGGCCTGGTCTTCGTAGCCGGAGTACTGGGCGGCCAGATTGTCGGGGAATACAACGCCCACGGCGGTGGGGATGATCAGGTCGTAAACCGTAACTTCGCCTTCCAGCGCCTGGGCAACGGAGCTGACCAGGGCGGCGTAGTTCTTGGCAGCGGCTTCGCTGTAGGAATAGTATTCGTAGGCCATGTTATCGACGACCATGCATACATCGTATTTGTGCCAGGTGTCTTCCGTGGTGATGGTGGGGTAAGCCACTACGGGAGGCTCGGTGGGTTGGGGTTCGGTGGGATCTTCCACAGGCTCGGTGGGATCCTCGGTTTCCACGGCGTCGCTGCTACCGTTGGAAGGACGGCTGGCAGAGCCGTCAGCCAGAGCTTTGGCGTTATCGTAATCGGCGGTGATGCACAAAATGATGTTGGTGCTGTCGCTCCATACCAATGCGCCGTCGATCTTGGGGACCTCCTCAGCGTGGTAGCTCAGGTACTGGTCGTGCTTTTCGTCAATGTGGGTATCCACAACATCCATGGCAGCATCGAAGTCGCTTTCCTGGGCCAGAGCGATCCAGGTCAGTTCGTCGGCATACCGGGCATCGCCGGAATACATAGTCACCACAGCACCCTCGGGCAGACCGGCGTACATAATGGCTGCACTTTCGCTATTGTCGGAAAGATCGGTGTCATACTGCACATGGTTGAGCAGAGAGCTGTAGATTTCCGCAGCAGATGCCGGCGGAACTTCCGGCTCATCGTTGCCGCAGGCGGTCATGGACAGCATCAGGCAAAGAGCCAGCATAAGCGCGGTCAGATTTAAAAATTTATTTTTCATAGTACACCTCGTTATTACCGGGGAATTGATCGAAAAACCCCGAATTTTGCATTATCCTTATGATAACCCAAAAACCTTGTATTTGCAAGTACTGCGACTAAAATAGTTTTTCCAAAAAAAGTTTCCCTTCCGGCAGCAACGGCAGGAAGGGAAATTTCCGTTAACGCAGAATAAAATATTCCAGCGAAATGTACATTACGGGGATTGTGATAATGGAGAAAGTGTGGGAGACCATAGCCATAGCCGCGCCGGTGGAAGTATCGCCGCCGTAGGCAGCGGGGAAGACGATGGTGTTCAGCCCCAAAGGCGTACCAAAGCAGAACAGGCACATGATCAAAGTGGTGTTGTCCGCACCCAGCCATTTCAGCAGCAGAACAAAGAAAGCGGGCAGCACGAAAAGCCGCAGGGCGGAGAGAATGTAGATCTTTTTGTTGCTCCAAAGCTGCCTCATAGGATAATTGGCGATCACAAAGCCGGTCAACACCATGGCAATGGGGCCCATACAGCCGCCCAAAGCGGACAGAGTCATACCTACAAAGCCGGGAAGACGGTCTGTTACACCGGTAAGACCCATGGCAGCGCCGATGAGCACGGCGAACACAGAAGGGTTGAGCAGGTTCTTTAAGGGATTGGGATGGTCTTTATCCTTGGGAATCAGACTGGAGATGCCCAGCGTAAACACCGCCAGAGTACCGGGCAGGGTGAAGAGCATATAGTTGTACAGCATTTCTTCGCCAAAAATGGCCGGTACAATGGCGTTGCCAAGAAAGCCAAAGTTGGCAAAAGTGAGGCTGTAGCGGTAAACGGTGCGGGTGTAGCCTTTTTTCTCAAACAGGGGAGATAGCAGGTAGCCAAGGGAAATGGCGATAGCAATTGCCAGCAGGCAGTACAGCACCATTTGGTATTGCTCGGAAAGGGACTGCACAGTGCAGTACCGGCTGAAGGTATTGATGGTCAGCGCCGGCGCAAGCACATAGGTTTCCAACTTGGATAACACAATAGCGGAGTTTTCCGGGCAAATTTTCTTTTTGGTGAGAATGTAGCCTATCAGAATACAGACCAGCATCATCAGCATCGGCGTCAGGGTAGCGAAGAAAATGTCCAGCATAGAGGTCTCTCGTTTCCATAATTTTTTCTGTGATTATATCATAACCTTCCGGGAATGCAAGCGTATAATAAAGAAAATTCCAAGATTAATGGGAATATTCGGTTGACGGAAAAGGATTATTGTGATATACTTCATTTAATAAAATGTTATAGTAGGGCAGGATGCCTTTTAGAATACCAAGGAGGCACTTTCAGTATGGAAAATGTGAAAGAAGTAAAGTTAGCAAAGTTGCTGTCAGCCATTTTGCGTAAACTGTGGTTTGTGGTGCTTTTGGCAGTCATTGTCGGTGTTGCCAGTTATGCCTATACCGCAAATTTTGTTGAGCCGCTTTATCGCTCCAGAATTTCTATTTATGTCAACAACAAAGACACCGGTAATATCAATAACAACATTACCACCAACGATATAACCACTTCTCAGAAGCTGGTAGCTACTTATGTCCAACTGCTGAAAAGCGACCGGATCATGGAGCTTGTGGCACAGGAGGTCGGCAGTGACTATAAGGCTGACCATATCCGCAGTCTGATGTCTGCGTCCGCCATGGGCGGCACGGAAGTCTTTGAGGTCTGGATCGCCCATCCCGATCCCGAGGTGGCGGCAAAAATTGCCAATGCCATTGCTGATGTAGCGCCCGGACAGATCGCGGAGATCTTGGAAGGCAGCTCCACCAAGGTCATCGACTATGCGAAACCTGCCACAGAGCCTTATTCTCCCAATAAGACCCGCAATGCTGGTCTGGGTATGGCTGTGGGTGCTTTGGTGGCGGCTGTTCTCGTTGTGTTGCAAGCTCTTCTGGATGTGCGTGTCAAGAGTGAGGAAGATCTGGCACTGTTGTCCAATGCTCCGGTGCTGGGTGCGATCCCGGATCTGGTGCTTAATATTAAGGACGAACACGGCTACAACCGATATGATACCAAGGCACAAAACAGTTCTGCCGGTAAGGCAGGCAGTAAGGAGGGTGAGGTATGAGCCTGATGAATAAAAGACACAATCCCGATGGCGAACAGAGCTTTACCGCCCAGCGTCGTCTGCTGTTAGGCCCCAATACCAGCTTTTATATCCAGGAAGCCTATAATACCCTGCGTACCAATATCCGTTTTGCCATCCCCGGTGAGGGCTGCAAACGCCTGTGCCTGACCAGTGGTCTGGCCAGTGAGGGCAAGAGTACAACAATTTTGAATACTGCCATCTCCTTTGCCGAAAACGGCAGCAAGGTTTTGCTGATCGACGGTGATATGCGCCGCCCCAGCCAGGCAAGACTGCTGATCGAAAAAGCATCTCCCGGTCTGTCCAATGTGTTGGCAGGTCTGTGTGAGGCGGATGTGGCGATCCGCCGGAACATTAAGCCCAATCTGGATGTGCTGTTCTCCGGTGAGATTC
The DNA here is from genome assembly GCA_017380435.1 of Oscillospiraceae bacterium. GTDB lineage: Bacteria > Bacillota > Clostridia > Oscillospirales > Oscillospiraceae > Faecousia. Next base: position 17,524 of record JAFODZ010000048.1, on the reverse strand, counting down.
CTCCCAACCCGCTGGAACTTCTGGGCAGTCCCAGAATGAAAGAACTGATCGATACCATGTCTGAGCGCTACGATGTGATCCTGGTGGACACTCCGCCCATCAGCGTAGTTTCCGATGCCTGTGAGATTGCCAATGTGACCGATGGTGTTCTGTTTCTGGTTCGCCAGAACGAAACAGAAAGAGATGCCGTCCGCAAGGGTATTAAGCAGATGGAGCTGTCCAATTGCCGCCTTCTGGGATTCGTCATCAACGGCGTAGTGGAAGAAGGCAGCAAGGGCTATAAATATAAGTATGGCCGTAAATACAAGTATTACAGAAGATATACCTATGCCTCCGCCGGTAAGAAAAAACATAGCAGCAAGGCGGATAACGAACTGAAAGGTGAAAAATAACATGAAAAGAAATTCCGGTTTTTTGATTCGCCAGGTTGCTGGCCGTTATGTTCTGGCACCTGTAGGTGAGACCGTTAAGACTTTTTCCGGCATGATCACGATGAATGCAACCGGAAAGTTCCTGTGGGATCTGCTGGAGCAGGATCAGACGGTGGATTCTCTGGCTCAGGCTCTTGTAAACGAGTATGAGGTGGAGTTTGAAAAGGCAAAGGAAGATGTCATCAAGTACATCGAGCCGCTTCTGCCTGTAAAAGCAATTTTAGAATAAGAAAATCGGCCCGATCGGGCCGATTTTTTATGCAAATAATGGGGTTGATAAATACCGTTCGCCGGTATCGGGGAGCAACACCACAATGTTTTTTCCGGCGTTTTCCGGCTCTTTGGCAAGGCAAATTGCTGCGTGCAGGGCAGCTCCGGAGGAGATGCCCACCAACAGACCCTCTGTTTTGCCCAATTTGCGTGCTGCGGCATAGGCTTCTGATTCTGTAACGGTCATAACCCTGTCAACGATCCCGCGATCCAGATTCTTCGGGATAAAATTGGCACCGATGCCCATGATCCCGTGGCTCCCGGCCTGTCCGCCGGAGAGCAAGGGAGAGGCAGCAGGTTCTACGGCAACGACTTTTACACCGGTATTCTTGCTTTTTAGATATTTGCCAACGCCGGTGAGCGTACCGCCGGTGCCGACGCCTGCTACGAAAATATCCACTTGACCGTCGGTTGCCTTCCAGATCTCCGGGCCGGTGGTTGCTTCGTGGGCGGAAGGATTGGCGGGATTGGAGAATTGATCGGGGATAAAGCTGCCGGGATATTGGGCGGCTAATTCCTGTGCCCGGTCGATAGCGCCCTGCATTCCCAGTTTTCCCTCGGTCAGCACGATCTCCGCGCCGTAGCCGGCAAGCAGCTTCTGCCGCTCGATGCTCATCGTGTCGGGCATCACAAGAATTGTGCGGTAACCCAAGGAAGCGGAAACACAGGCAAGACCGATGCCGGTGTTGCCGGAGGTGGGTTCAATGATGACAGAACCTTCTTGCAAAAGTCCCCTCTGCTCTGCGTCCCGGATCATAGACAGCGCCACACGATCCTTGGCAGATCCGCCCGGATTCATAAATTCTAACTTTGCTAACAGCTGCGCAGGCAGCTGTTCTTGCTTTTCTGTAGCAAACAGACGAAGCAGCGGGGTATTCCCGATGAGCTGGGAAATGGATGTGCAGATACCGGACATGTGGTGACCCTCCCAAGAAAATTTATCTTATTATAAAGCAAAAAGCCCCTTCCGGTCAATAGGAACATTGACTTGTGTTTGCGTATGTTATACAATAGGGCAAGGAACTGAGGCGTTTATGCTCCCAGAGCCTGGAAGGAGGAATTCCTATGATATCTATGGAAAAACAGATCGAACAAATCGTGGAAAGCATTCTCGACGACTATGGCAACGGGCGGGATATTGACCGGCTGGAGCAGATGCGTTGTCCCGACCGGGATGCGGTTATCGATATTGTAAAAAAGCTGCGTAAGATCATTTATCCCGGATATTTTCCGGATAAAAACTATAAGTTTTATAATAGAAAGCCCAATATTTCTGCATTGATCGAGGATGTGATGTTCCGGCTCACCGGACAGATCAAGCTGGTCCTGCAGGGCCAGGGCCAGGAGGAAGGGGAAGCTGCCAACAAAGCGCAGGAGATCTGCCTGGCATTTTTTGCCCGGATTCCCCAGATCCGTGCTATGGTGCAGACCGATCTGCAGGCTGCCTACGACGGCGACCCGGCGGCAACCGGCATGGCGGAGATCATTTTCTCCTATCCCGGTATGTTTGCCATCACGGTGTTCCGGCTGGCACACGAACTATATTTGCTGGGTGTTCCTATGCTTCCCCGAATCATGACGGAATATGCCCACAATCTGACCGGTATCGATATCCACCCCGGCGCGACTATCGACGAGTATTTCTTCATCGACCACGGAACCGGTATCGTCATCGGCGAAACCACCGTCATCGGAAAAAATGTGAAGATCTACCAGGGTGTCACGCTGGGCGCGTTATCCACCCGAGGCGGTCAAAGCTTGCGGGGCAAGCGGCGCCATCCTACCATCGAAGACGATGTGACCATCTATGCCGGCGCCTCCATTTTGGGCGGCGACACGGTGATTGGCAAAGGTTCTGTGATCGGCTCGAATGTGTTCATCACACAGTCGGTAGAGCCGGGAACTTCAGTCATCAATAAAAAACAGGAGCTGCAGTATAAGCAGCGGAAAGTTTAACACCGCTGACAGGATTTTCTTGCAGCGCTTGTCAAGACGCAATATAATAGGCGGGAAAATCTGTAAGGAGGATTTATTATGAAACGGAAAATTGAAGTGTGGGACGAAGCGGGACATATCCTTGCGCATGTGGGTAAAGGTGTGCTGATCACGGTGGCTGCAGAGGGCCAGGTCAATCCCATGACCATCGGCTGGGGTACGCTGGGTATCCAGTGGGGCAAACCCATCTTTATTGCCTTTGTCCGGGAGAGCCGCTATACCAAGGAGCTTTTGGACAAAAACCCGGAATTTACGGTGAATGTGCCCTACGGCGAATACGATAAGTCCATTTTGAGCATTTGCGGAACCCGTTCCGGCAGAGATATCGACAAGGTTAAGGAACTGGGGCTGACTCTGGAAGAACCGGAGACGATCAGCGTGCCCGGCATTCGCCAGCTGCCGCTGACATTGGAGTGCAAGGTGATCTACCGCCAGGATCAGGATCCCAACGCCATCAACGAGGAAAACACCCGGCGGTACTATCCCATCCCCGAGGGTTGGGATCACGGAGATTACCACACAGCTTATTATGGCCAGATTATGGCAGCTTATGTGATCGAATAGTTGACGGTTGCTTCAAAAAATGGTATAATTTACGGAAAAATAGAAGGAGGTGTCGGAATTGGAACAGAATAAGAGAGTTTTGCCCTGGATCATTCGGTTGCTGCGGCCCTGGATTCCGGCACTGATTTTGCTGGTTTTGTGCAATGTTGCCAGCGCGGTGTTCGGTGTTTGGTTTGCCCTTGGCTCCAAGGCGGTTATCGATGCTGCCCAGCTTCGGGATTCCCAAGCGTTTTTACACGCCTGTTTGCGCCAGGGCGCGTTGATCGTGGCGATGGTGGCAGATCATATGCTGATCCACGGACTGCGGGACCGACTCAACGCGGCTATCGACCGGGATTTAAAAAAGCGTTTTCTCCACGGCCTGCTTCGGGGTGAATTTTCTCAGGTATCTAAATACCACACCGGCGATATGCTCAGCTGTATGAACCATGATGTGCAGGTGTTTATTTCCGGCATTATGTCCATTCTTCCCTCGGTGGCATCTATGGTTACCAAGCTGATTACAGCCATCTCGGTTTTGGTCGCCATTGAGCCGAAACTGACCTATGTGATCTTATTAGGCGGTATCGTGGTAGTTGTGGTCACCGGCATCGTCCGCAAGCACTTGCGGGGTCTGAATAAACAGGTCAGTAAGGCCCAGGGCAAGGTTTCCGGCTTTATCCAGGAAACCTTGGAAAAGCTTCTGATGGTGCAGGCTATGGATATTGCCTCTGTAATGGAGGAGCGGTCCGATGTATTCCTGCAGGAGCGCTATGAGCTGCAACGCAAGCGGAAAAACATCTCCCTGATTTCCAGCACCTGTGTCAATGTTCTGGCCTATGGCTCTTCCTTTGGCGGGCTTGTTTTCTGTGCTTCCGGCATTTTGGACGGTACGATGACCTTTGGTACATTGACCGCTGTCACCCAACTGATTGCGCAGATCCGGGGGCCGTTCACCAATATGTCCGGCATTGGCCCGCAGTACGCGGCTGTGTGCGCATCTGCAGAGCGGCTGATGGAGCTGGACGCGGTATGCAATACCGAAGATACCAGCCGCAAGGATGCCGAGGAGCTTTACAGCCAAATGACCGGCATCCAGGCTCGGGAATTGACCTTCGCCTACGACCGGGACTATGTATTTAACCACGCAGAGTTCACCTTGCCCAAGGGCAGCTTCGGTGTGATCGTGGGTCATTCCGGTATTGGCAAGAGTACCCTGCTGAAGCTGCTGCTGGGAATTTTCAAACCCGGCTCCGGCCAGCTTGGGATGCAGACGCCCGACGGCCTTGTGCCGGTAGATAGTACCACCCGCCGCCTGTTTGCTTATGTGCCTCAGGGCAATCTGCTGCTGAGCGGAACTTTGCGGGAGAATCTGCTGGTGACCAACCAAAATGCCACCGATGAGCAGATCCGGCAGGCTCTGTATGTCAGCGCAATGGACGATTATTTGCCCTCTTTGCCGATGGGGCTGGATACCGTAGTGGGCGAAAATGCTTTGGGACTTTCCGAGGGCCAGGCGCAGCGGTTGAGCATTGCCCGGGCCATCCTCAGCGATGCACCCATTTTGCTGTTGGATGAGGCAACCTCGGCGCTGGATGACCCCACAGAAAAGCTGGTGCTTAGCCGCATTCGTGAGCTAACCGGCAAGACCTGCATTGCTGTCACACACCGGGAAGCTGCTACACAGATCGCAGACTGGACGCTGCAGATGCAAGCCGGTCAATGTACTGTGACTTTCAAAAACAAATAAAAATATCCCCTGTCTTCTCGAAGACAGGGGATATTTGTTGATATTAATCCTCAAATTCCAGGACGTCCTGGTATTTTTCTTTGAAGATGCCGTAAACGGCGTCCAGGATATCGGTGTCGGTGACGGACAGGTAGTTTTCGGTTTCCTCATCCACCGGCTCGACCTCCAGGATCACGATGCCGTTTTCCGCATCGTCGATGGGCAGCAGGAACAGATATTCCTTGCCTTCGTATTCGATGCAGTCTAAGTACTCAAATTCAGTATCCACACCGTTTTCGTCGGTGAGGGTCAGGGTAGAGACTTCCTCTTCCTGCAACAGATCTTGGTTTTCCATAGTGAACCTCCTAAGTTTTTTCTTTATTATAATCTCAAAAACCACCGGTGTCAATGGCAAAGAGAAAGGGTGCCCGATGGGGCACCCTTCAGAGGGTCAGCCTGCATTTAAAAATGCGTTGGGATCAACGGCCTCGCCGTTGCAGGTCACGGAGAAATGCAGGTGGTCGCCGATGGCAGTTTCCAGCAAAGCGGTGCAGCCAACTGTGCCGATGGCATCTCCGGCCTTAACCGCCTGCCCGGCGCTTACGCTGACCTCCGCAGCCAGAGAGGCATACTTGGTCACATAACCGCCATCGTGACGAATCACCACGGTGGTGCCCATGGTTTCATCCTCGTAAACGGTATAAACTGTGCCGTCAGCGGCGGCGCAAACCTCTGTGCCGGGTTCAGCGGCGATATCGATGCCGTTGTGCACACGCCAATCCCGGGTGGTGGGATTGTAGCTCAGAGCCTCCATGGCGTATTCCAGCACAGTTTCGCCGGAGACGGGGCGCGTGATCTTGCCCGGCTTCTTGTCGGCCTGGGTAGGCGCAGAGGGGGTAGGATCGGTAGCGCTCGGTTCGGTTGCAACTGCTTCTACATCGTCTTTGTTTACAGAGTTGTTGATAACAGGTGTGTTATCCAGGGAATCGCTGGGTTTTTCTTTGTTTTGGTAATACAAATAGCCGGAAATCCCGATAGCCGCGGCACACAGGACCAGGGCTATGTAGTAGCCCTTACCCTTCAGGATTTCCCAAAGTTTTATTTTGCGCATATTAGCACCTCCATAGCTCATTGTTGCCATTTTTTTGGAATCTATACAGGATCTGTAAAAATAACTAAATTTTTCTGCACCGTGGGGATTTTTATGCTATAATGAAAAAAACGCAGGAGGTGAGGCCCATGGCAATTGGACTATCGGAGTATTATCGTAAGCGCTATGGCTGCAAGGTCTATAAGCTGGGGATCGACGCCGGGTTTACTTGCCCGAACCGGGATGGTACGCTGGGAACAGGCGGGTGTATTTTCTGCGGCCCGGAGGGGGGCAGCGCCTTTGCTGGTCGGGGATGTGGTATTGCTGCCCAACTGATGCAGGCAAAGGAAAAGGTGGCCTTTAAGGGCGGCCGGAAGTTTATTCCTTATTTTCAGTCCTTTACCAACACTTATGCCCCTGTGGATGTGTTAGAACGCTATTACCGGGAAGCCATGGAAGGGGAGGATGTGGTGGCTCTTTCCATAGGCACAAGGCCGGACTGCCTGGGCGACGATGTGATCGCGCTGCTGGCCCGGCTCAATACCGAAAAACCGGTATCCGTGGAGCTGGGGCTGCAGACGATCCACCCGGAAAGCATCCGATATATCCGCCGGGGATATGACAATGGGGTGTATTTCGACGGGGTAAAACGGTTGAAAGCAGCCGGGATCGATGTGGTGACCCATATTATTCTGGGACTGCCCGGTGAAACGGAAGAGATGATGGTACAGACTACCCGTGCTGCGGTGGCGGCGGGTACGGATGGGGTGAAATTCCATCTGCTGCATGTACTCAAGGATACGGACCTTGCCCGGGATTATTTGGCAGGAAAATTCCACTGCCTGGAGCTGCCGGAATACGCAAAGATTCTCGATCGGTGTCTGGGCGTACTGCCGGCGGAAACGGTGGTTCACCGCATTACCGGCGACGGGGCGAAAAAAGACTTGATTGCGCCCCTTTGGTCGGCGGATAAGAAAAAAGTCTTGCAGTATCTTAAGGATCATCTGCACAACCTGTAACCCCAAAATGTACAGGAAGGAATATGCACCGCAGCCAGGAATTGACCTTGAATATCCTGTGCATATTTGTTATAATAGAGAAAAAATTCAGGGAGAGACGAAAATGAGAGGAATTCCTTCGCTAATTACGGATATCCGCAAAAAGGTGTTCACGGAGGTAGCCCGAATGGCATATGCCGGCGGCGACTACACCAAGGCGGAGGATCTGCCGTATATTATCGTCCCCGGCGATCAGCCGCTGCACAGAGAATCTGTTTTTCTGGAGCGGGCCATTGCCGGTGAACGGGTGCGTCTGGCTATGGGCCTGTCCATCCGCCCGATTCAGACCCGCAGTCTGATGACGGAGGGAATGGATGCCGCTGCGGTGGCGGAACAGTACTATGAACCGCCGCTGATCAACATTATTCCCTATGCCTGCCACGCCTGCCCCACCAACCAATATCGGGTGACAGAGAGCTGCCAGAATTGTCTGGCTGCGTCCTGCCAAAAGGTCTGTCCGAAAGATGCCATTAGCTTTGTCAACGGCAAAAGCTTCATCGACCCGGAAAAATGCATTAAGTGCGGCAAGTGCGCCAAAGCCTGTCCCTACCACGCAATTATCCATCTGGAGCGCCCCTGTCAGGCGGCCTGCGGTATGGATGCCATTGGCTCCGATGACCACGGCAGAGCCGTCATCAATCAGGATAAATGCGTATCCTGCGGTCAATGTCTGGTAAGCTGCCCCTTCGGCGCAATCGTGGATAAGGGTCAGATCTTCCAGGTTATCCGCTCCATTATGGAAGGGGAAAAGGTGATCGCCATTGTTGCCCCTGCCTTTATCGGTCAGTTTGGAAAGCATTCTACCCCCGGTAAGTTTGTGGCGGCGATGAAAACTCTGGGCTTTGCCCGGGTGGTGGAGGTGGCTGTGGGTGCAGATATGTGTACCATCGAAGAAGCCAAGGACTTTTTGGAAAAAGTGCCTGCACAGCAGAAATATATGGCAACTTCCTGCTGCCCGGCGTGGCACTCTATGATCTATAAGCTGTTCCCCGGTGAAGCGAAAAATATCTCCATGACGCTGACACCTATGGTTTTCACCGCCCGGCTGATGAAGCAGCAATATCCCGGCTGCAAGGTGGTATTTGTTGGCCCTTGCGCCGCCAAGAAGCTGGAAGCTATCCGCGCAGATATCCGCTCGGATGTGGATTTTGTTCTGACCTTTGAAGAGCTGCAAGGTATGTTTGAGGCCAAGCAGGTCGATTTTGAGACCATTGAGCCAATTGAGGTGCTCAATGAAGGGACAGCCGCAGGCAGAGGCTTTGCGGTGGCCGGCGGCGTGGCAAAGGCTGTGGCGGATCTGGTGGAAACCTCCCAAGACGGCGTCCAGGTCAAGACGGCAAGAGCAGAAGGCCTGCGTGATTGCCGCAAGCTTATGGCTATGGCGAAGGCCGGTAAATATGACGGCTATCTTCTGGAGGGAATGGCTTGCCCCGGTGGCTGTGTGGCCGGTGCAGGCACGCTGCTGCCGGTGGAGCTGGCCAGCAATGTTGTGGGCAGATACCAGAAAGAGGCAGACCGGGAAAGTCCGCTGGACAGCGTTTATAAGGATACAGGCAAAAGCCTGGAGTAACGCGGCGGTATTTTATCAGAAAGAAAGGCTCTTCCTCCATGGAATACAACGATATTTACGACAGAAACAGAAATCGGACCGGCAAGGTCCACCTGCGGGGAACGCCCTGGAAAAAAGGGGAGTACGGCCTTGTGGTATGCGTGTGGGTCAGCGACGGAGAAGGCAATATCCTTCTGACTCGCCGGGCACCGGAAAAGAGCTTTCCCGGCACTTGGGAAAACTCCGGCGGTGCGGCTCAGGCAGGGGAGAGCAGCCGCCAGGCCATCGCCCGAGAGCTGTTTGAGGAGACGGGCATTTATGCCGACCCGGAAGAATTTCGGCACATTGGCTCCGGCACGGATCGCCACGCCCATTTCGATTACTACACCCTTGTCCGCAATACCCCCATCCAGCAGTTAAAGCTGCTGCCCGGAGAAACGGATGCTGCCAAATGGGTCACTTTTGCCCAGATCCACGAAATGATTGAAAAAAAGGAGATCTGCCGTGTGATCGCCCGGCAGTTCCGCCTGCAGGAGAGCCAAATTCCCGGATGGCAATCTGCACAGAAATAATTTCATAATTTTAGGAAAAATGCCGACCTCTTTTTGCTTGCCAAAAGAGGTCGGTTCGGGTTATAATGAAAAAAAGCGTTTTTTCATCCTACCGGCAAAGAACGCAGTTCGCCGGGATGAAAAACGCCTTTTCTTTTTCACAAAAGGAGGATTCACTATGGTCGAATTACAAAATCTGCCCGTTATGCACGGTAAAGTTCCGCTGCGGGTTGCTAAAGGACACTTCGCAACAAACCACTCCCATATCAATTACTACATTGATATTACTTACGAAAAGACCCGCATCAGCGAGGCAAAGGCCAGCGCCCGTCAGCTGGTTTCCCATTTTATCAACAATACCCCGGTGGATACCATCCTTTGCCTGGATGGCACAGCAGTTTTGGGCGCATTTGTTGCCGAGGAGCTGACGAAGAGCGGATTTTTAACCATCAATCAGCATAAGTCCATTTATGTGGTGGAGCCGGAATACAACGCCAATTCCCAGATGATCTTCCGGGATAATATCCAGCCGATGATCCGCAATAAGCACGTTTTGATTCTGATGGCTTCTGTGACTACCGGCTTTACGGCCACCCGCAGCATTGAGGCCATTGGCTACTACGGCGGCGAGGTTGCCGGTGTTGCGGCGATCTACAGAGCGGTGGACGAGGTTAGCGGCTACCCGGTTCGCTCCGTCTATAATATCAGCGATATTCCCGATTACGAAAGCTACGACTACCGGGATTGCCCCTACTGCAAGAAGGGCAGAAAGCTGGATGCGCTGGTCAATAGCTTTGGCTATTCCCCGCTGTAACGGTTGGGCAGCACCTGAAATGAATAAAAATATTCCCTGTCCGAAACCGGACAGGGAATATTTATAGCTTTTGAAAGGGATACCGTCTTGTTCATATAAAAGGCGTGATCCTGCCGGGGTTCGACCTGTTTTTGTTGACTTGGCAGCCTGCCAATGGTATAATCTACCCCGCTGTTGGACAATCTGAATGGAATTCCGGAACGGATGAACGGGAAAGGAGAACATATATGGGTTTAAAAACCGGTTTGCCAAAGCTGTTAGCGGCGATGCTGACGCTGTGCCTTCTAATTGGGGTGCTGCCGAAGCTGGCACTGCCGACGCAGGCTGCGGCAAAAGGCTTGACCTTGGAAGAACTGCGGGAAAAATTCCCCGACGGAAAATATTGGAACGGTCCCAACCCCGACGGTTGGACAGACTCTCCCTGCACCCACCACAGAAATTGTACATACGACGGAAGCTGCGGCTGCAATACATTTTTGGGGCAATCCACCCAATGTATGGGCTTTGCCGAGAAGCTTGGCTACGATGCCACCGGCTACAATCCCCGGAAAAATGCCGACGGCTGGTACACCAATCCAAGCCTTTCTGCCTTAAATAATTTGAAACCCGGCGATATTATCCGCAATAGCGGCCATTCGGTGTATGTCATCGATGTGCAGGGCAGTACGGTCACCTTTGCCGACTGCAACTACAACGGAAATTGCAATATCCGCTGGGGTGTGACCAAGGATATTTCCACATTTAAAACATATTTTCAGTATGTGCGCTCTGCCCCTGTGGCGCTGAGCTCCGGGTATCTGGCCCAATGTGAGCGGCTTAGCTCCGAAGGAACGGTGGAGATTCTGAACGAAACTACTCTGTGGACATCCCCCTACACCGGGGAGGTTTACGAAAACTCCCAGGAGGGGGGCATCTTGCAGGCCGGGGACAAGGTTTCTGTCCTGGCCCTGTACGGCAACACCCAGGGGGAGTACTGGTACAAGATCATTTTGGGCGGTCAGGTGCGCTACCTGCGGGCGGCGGATACCCATAATTTCCATCCCCATTCGGATGCCATTTCCGCCATGGATGTGAGAAAGCCGGTCAATGTCCAATACAAAAACGGCTTTTCCATGGGCGGTTTGATCCGCGCCGAGGGTATGATGCTGACCCATGTGGGGGCATACATTTATCCGGGAATGGATATTACCGGCGAGCCTTGTATGACCAGCGAGGATTCCGGAATCAACCAGATTTCCTACCAAATTTCCGGAAGCAATGTAGATAAGAATCTGAAATTCGGTCAGCTGGAAAAGGGGACATATACCTATGTGCTGCGGGCAACCGCCGCAAACCGGTATGCCGACCGGGGGGAACTTTCCACCTGGAGCGTCACACAAACCCTGCACCGTAATGTCTTCACCGTATCCGCCGCGGCAACAAGCGACTATTTAGAGCATTGCCAGCGGTATATTTGCAAGGGAACGGTGGTGCTGACCGAGGAAACGGCCTTGCGGAATGTACCCTGTGAGCCGGAAACCAATCCGGCTGCGGTGGCAATAACCCGGATGGACGGCGGTCTGCGGGTAGCTGTGACAGGACTCTACCGCAATACCCCGGGACAGTGGTGGTACGAAACGGAGTACGACGGTCTGCAATGCTACATTTCTGCCGGCAATACCGTAAGCTTCCGGCCTTATGAGGATAAAGTCACTGCCACCGGCATCCGCGCCCCTTCTCACAATCAGAAAGGCAGCAGCTTTTCCATACGCGGCCTGATCGGCTCGGATGTTCTGCCTTTGTCCGTGGTAGGTGCCTATATTTATTCCGGCACGGATATTAACGCCGAGGCCCATATGGCCAGCGAGATTACGGAGATCGTGGATGAGGAAAAAGACCCCGTGAACTACTTTGAGCTGGACGGCAGCGTTGTGGATTATAATTTGACCTTCGGCAAACTGGATGTGGGAAGCTACACCTATGTGGTCAAGGCTTATACGGTCAACTACTATGCCGATGAGAATGAATTTTCTCAGGAGATGCGGGAGCATATTCTCCACCGCAATACCTTTGCGGTGTCCCAGAAGCTGACCTGCGCCCACAGCTATGAAGAACAGATCACCCAGCCTGCTACCTGCGTCAGCGACGGCTTGACCACCTACCGCTGCACCGCCTGCGATTACAGCTATACCCAGCATACCTTCGCCACCGGCGTTCACACCATGGGGGATTGGGATGCGGTAGTTCCCGCAACCTGCCAGACGGAAGGCTACGCGGTGCGTATGTGTACCGGCTGCGATGTTTCCAATGCGATGATCCTGCCGGCTGCCGGCCATAGCTATGAAGCTGCCGTCACGCCGCCGACGATTGCCGGGCAAGGCTATACCACCCACAGCTGTGACGGCTGCGGCGACAGCTATCGGGACAGCTATACAGAACCTCTGGCATCCATCAGCCGGTGGAATGTGACACTGGCTGACGATCTGCGGGTCAATTTCTATCCGCAGTATCACGAGAGTGTAGCGCAAACGGCCCAGGTGCATATCAAAATAGGGGAGCAAACCCGGATTTTCCCCATCGGGGAGCAGGTAAGCGTTCATATAGCGCCGGCGCAGATCAATGACACCATTTCCGTGCAGCTGGTGAGCGGCGAGGATGTGGGCGCAGCGACGGATTACCGGGTGTATGACTATGCCCGGGCGCTGCTTGCCGATGAGAGCCAAAGCCGCTATCATAATGTTGTGAAGGCGCTGCTGTGCTACGGTATTGCTGCCCAAACCTATTTTGATTACCGCATAGATGCGCTGCCCGACTGGGATGTGACTGACGGTTCGCAAACGCCTATTCCCGCATCTGCCGATTCTCCGATGGAAATTCGGGACAGGCTGGATGGTGTGGATTTTGCAGGCGCATCGCTGCTGTTTGAAAACCGGATCGCCGTTCGGTTCTATTTTAAGGTTTCCGGGGATATCGCCGGCTATACCTTTACATCCGGCGGCAAATCCTATACGCCGGTCAAAAGAAACGATCTGTACTATATCGAAATCGGGGATATTTTGCCGCAGAATTTGCAACAGAGCATTACGGTTTCTATAGGCGAAGATCTGAGCGTGACATACAGTCCGATGAACTATATCGTCCGTATGAACCAAAAAGGACCGGAAGGAATCAAACCTCTTCTTAAGGCGCTGTACAATTACCATTTGGAAGCCAAGGCCCTGGACCAATAAAAGAATGCCACAACTGGAAAACGGTTGTGGCATTTGCATTTAAATGGCTTTTCCGCCCATATAGACGGTTTTTTGGCGATAATCGGGGCTGCAAACAAGGAAATCTGCATATTTACCGGTTTCAATGGAGCCGATCTTATCCTCCGCACCCAGCGCGCAGGCGGGATTGTAGGAAGAGGCCCGAATGGCATTTTCTTCCGCGATGCCAAAGTCCATTGCCCGGCGCATACATTCGTATAAGTTGGTGGCAGAACCGGCGATGGTGCCGTCAGCCAGCTTTGCAATACCGCCGCAGAGGAAAACCTGCTGACCGCCCAATTCATATTCTCCGTCGGGCATACCGCAGCAGCGCAGCGCATCGGAAATGATAATCATTCTGTCTGCGCCAAAGGCGGAAAATGCCAGCCGTACAGAGGCGGGGTGAATATGCAGTCCGTCGCAGATGATCTCTGCCCGCACATTGGGGTTTTCCACAGCGGCGGGAATGACACCGGGGTTGCGGTGGTGGATGGAGGGCATACCGTTGAAAAGGTGGGTCAGATGGGTGGCACCGGCATCGAAGGCGGCCTTGGCGTGGTTGTAATCGGAGTCGGTGTGGGCAACGGAAACGGTGCAAAGCTTACTTGCCTGCTCTGCAAATTCCACAGCGCCGGGTAATTCCGGGGCAAGATCTGCAATCCGCACCAAACCGCCGCAGCTGTCATAAAGCTTTTTGAACCCGGCAAAATCCGGGGCTTTCAGATAAGCGCCGTTTTGCGCACCTTTTTTCTTTTCGGAGAAATAAGGGCCTTCCATCTGGATGCCCATGATCCGGCTGCAGCCTTCCGGCTGCCGGTCGGCAAGCATTTTGCCGGTGGCAAAAGCCTTCTCCAAAACCTCATAAGGAAGGGTCATGGAAGCCGGAGCAAAGGAGGTCACACCCTCCCGGGCCAGATACCGGGCGATCTTCACCAGTCCGTCGTAATTGCCGTCGGAGAAATCCTCGCCGGAGTTGCCGTGGTTATGGACATCGCACAAGCCGGGGATCACCGTAGCGCCGCCCAGGTCGATGGCATCTTCCGGCACAGTATCTGCCAGAATGGCACCGAATTTTCCCTCATCGGTGACTTCAAAAGCACCCATCCGAAACTGAAAATCGCAGCAGAAAATTCTTGCGTTTTTGTAGAACATGGCAGTCACCTTATTTTCCAATCATAGGCAGGCTGGCAGCAGCAGCGCTTTGACCAACCCGACGGGTCTTCTCGTCGGGAAGCATAACATTCACTTGCTGTGCCAGAGCCGGGAATTCATCGTTTAAAACTTCTGTGCAGGTGCGCAGGATCAAATCGCCGCCCTTGCCGGACATGACCCGTCCCAGCAGCATCAGGTGGGCAATGTCATAAAACTGGCAGTACTGCACAACGGTGTAGGCAAGATAAATGCCGATATCCCGGTAAACCGCAGCGGCTCGGGGATCATCCTTTTCCATCAGCGCCTGTACCACCTTCAGCTTTTCAGCCGGGGTGAGATTTTCGTCCAGCTCGATGCCTGCCCGGGGCGCGAGCTTGTTGACAGCATCCTGGGAGAAGTATTTGCAGCCTACGCCAAAGTCGCCGGACCATTCGTCCTGCATAGCATTTTCGTTCAGATCAACGGGGGCAAAGGCCAGCTCATTGACCCAACCAAGAACATTTTTGTCCTTATCCACATAGCCGACAGCCTCGCTGGTGCCCATGGCCATGCCCATAATGCAGCCTGCGTCCATACCCATAGCGCCCGCCAGGGCGGAAACATCGCCGTCGTTGGCAACCACAATGGGAACATCGCCGATCTCGGCAGCGGCCCGGTCAAAAACGGTTTTGACCTCGTCCCAACGCTCTCTGGGGACGCAGTAGAAAATGCTGGAGACCATAGGCGCGTTGCCAATGAAAACGCCGGCGGAGGATACGCCAATGGCATCCACCCGGGGCATTTTGGCAGCGGCAGCGCGGAAAGAATCCAGGATGCCTTCGTACTGGTAGTTGGGGTCGGGATTCTTCTTGGGATGCCAGACCACTTCTTCGGAATAGACGCATTGACCGTCGATGACTGCGGAGACCTTACGGTCAGAGCCGCCTGCATCAAAGCCGATGCGGCAGCCGTCCAAGTGACCGCCGATAGGCTGGGGTTCTTCGTTGGCCTGGGGACATTCCGCCAGAGGAGAATCTATCACTTGAAATTCTCTTTCATACACCTTAGTGAAAAAGTCGCAATCGAAGGCACGGGCGCCGTTGGGAGTGTAAGCCGCTTGTAACCGCTGAGCGATGGCAGAGCAGCCGCAGATATAAACCCGGAATCCGCCGATGGACCACAGCAGGAATTTTACATACCGCTCCACATACCGATAGTCAGCCTCAGCCATAGCTTCTGTACCGTGGATATGGGTGTGACGCACGCTGATATAGCCGTTGTTGCGCTCCACAGCGATGGAAAGGGGCTGCTTTGCACCCTTGCGGTATGCCTCGGCCCAAATGCCGAAGGGGATAAATTCCGGATCTAATGCCGGAATATGCTTCAGATCATACGGGATGCCTAAGTACTGCATAAATCCTCCTTGTCGCGTTAGCGGCGAATCTCATCAGCCATTTGGGCCACGATCAGATTCATCTGCGTCCACTTCTTTTCCATATCGGCAACCAGAGCCATCTGGCTTCTGGCACGAACCAGATTATGCTCGGGATAGGAAATCTTGCTGAAGTACAGGTCGCCGTCCAGATAGTCCTTCAAGAACCGCACAGCCAGCTCCAGCGTCATCACATAGGCGCCCATGGGTAGCATGGAAACCTCCATATTGGTCAAAGAGGGAGCGGCCTGGAGGAAGCCTTTGGTATAGACCTCAAACAGATGCAGGTCTAACTTCATTTTGGAGGTATCCGGTTCATCTTCTGCAGCGGTGGCAGCGCCGAAGCGGATGGAGTCGCCGAAGTCGTAGAGACTGGAGCCGGGCATAACCGTATCCAGATCCAGCACGCAAAGACTCTTGCGGGTGGCGGTATCCAGCAGGACGTTGTTGAGCTTGGTATCGTTGTGGGTCACGCGCAGGGGAAGAATGCCGGCAGAAAGCATTTTCTGCAGAGTGCTGCCCATCTCTTCCCGATCCAGCAGAAATTGAATGTCCTGCTGAACCTCAGCAACACGGCCTACCATATCGGTCTTTACGGATTCCTTAAACTGGTTGTAGCGGTCGATGGTATTGTGGAAGTTGGGGATGATCTCGTAAAGCGTGTCAGCAGGATAGTCGGAAAGCAGCTCCTGAAAACGGCCAAAGGCCAGAGCGCTCTGGTAGAAATCCTCGTCGGTTTCCGGCATATCCAGGGTAAAACCGCCGACGAAATCGTACATCCGCCAGAATTCACCCTCCCGGTCTTTGTAGTAGTATCTTCCGGTCTTGGCGGGGATGAAATGCAGCGTCATCCGGGGGTCCTCGATCCGCTGCCGCAGATAATTGGTAACGGAGCTGGTGTTGGCCATAACCTGGATGGGATTTTTAAAAACATATTTATTGATTCTCTGCAGCACATATTTGGCACCGGTGTCGGTGATGATGCAGAAGGTGTTGTTGATGTGACCGTGACCGAAGGCGTTGCATTCCACAGGGGAGCCTTCCGTCTGGAATTCGTAGGCAGCCTTTTCTATGTTCATAATTCGTCTCCTTGGTAAATTGTCAGTAGGGTCTTTTTAACCTTTTGTATCGTATCACAAATGCTTCCGGAAAAGCAATGAGAATTCCATAAAATACTGTACAAATTATAGTATTTTTGTACCAAATTAGATTATCTTTGGGGAATATCTATTTTTTGAAGTGGAATCATTGACTTTTTTGGTGGAAATCAGTATAATATTTTCGGAAAAAATTTAAGACGGTGTACCGTCTTTCAAAGAAAGGAAAATTGCCATGATTTATAGTACTGAAGTACAGCACATGTGCCCCGTAGGCAAAGGTGCTTACCACGGCCCGGCTCCCATTCCCGAAGAGGGTAAGTGGGTGCAGGTTAAGCAGATCAGCGATGTCAGCGGTTTCACCCACGGCATTGGCTGGTGCGCTCCTCAGCAGGGCTGCTGCAAGCTGACCCTGAATGTGAAGGAGGGCATTATTGAAGAAGCTCTGGTGGAAACTCTGGGCTGCTCCGGTATGACCCACTCTGCCGCTATGGCATCCGAAATCCTGATCGGCAAGACCCTCCTGGAGGCTCTGAATACCGACCTGGTTTGCGACGCCATCAACACCGCTATGCGTGAGCTGTTCCTGCAGATCGTATATGGCCGC
>JAFODZ010000047.1 GCA_017380435.1 Oscillospiraceae bacterium | reverse complement strand
GAGCCATGGAGCTCTACAGGTAGATCTCTTTTATTATACATAATTTTTTAAAGCCCGCAATCTGGTGGGTTAACTTTCTGCGCCCTTTTTTGCGAACAACAACACAAAAATTCTACTTGACAAACATTAGCTAGATTTATCTTTTTAGCTGCGGTTATATTTTCTAACACCTTGCAAAATATATTCTGAATGTATATAATAATATGTAATTATAGGAAAAGAGGAATTATTATGCATTACGAGGAATATTTCCGCTCCTTGCAAGGTAAGCGGATTTTGGTTATGGGTCTGGGCGTGAGCAACCGTCCTGTGGCGAAAATGCTGCTGCGCTACGGCTGCGATGTGACCGGCTGCGACAAGACCCCCCGGGAGCAGTTTGACGATGAACTGCGCCAGCTGGAAGAGATGGGCTGCAAGATGAAGGTAGGCGAGGGGTATTTGGATGACCTGTCTGCGGATATTGTATTCCGCACTCCCGGTATGCATCCTAATCTGCCAGCCTTGGCAGCGCTGCGGGAAAGCGGCGCGGTGATCACCAGCGAAATGGAAGTGTTTTTCGAGCTGTGCAACTGCACCAAGTTTGCGGTCACCGGATCTGACGGCAAGACCACCACGACTACGCTGATCTCTGAGATGCTCAAAGCATCCGGCAAAAAGGTGTGGCTGGGCGGCAATATCGGCACACCCCTGCTGCCACTGATCGAGCAGATCCAGCCGGAAGATTTTGCAGTTGTGGAGCTTAGCTCCTTCCAGCTGATGGATATGCACGAAAGTCCCCATATTGCGGTGGTGACTAACCTTGCCCCCAATCATCTGGATGTCCACAAGGATATGGACGAATATATTGGGGCAAAAATCAATATGTTCCGCTACCAGAAGCCTGATGATATCCTCATCGTCAATGCGGACAATGCCATCACCGCGGAGTTCACCGGCAACGGCACGACCCGTTATTTCTCCTACAGCGGCAAGGTGAAAACCGGTACATACCTGGAAGGGGATACCATTTACCGCAACGGCACACCGGTTCTGAATAAAAAGGAAATCGTCATCCCCGGCGAGCATAATGTGGAAAATTATATGACCGCAATTTTGGCAGTAGATGGCTTTGTGGAGGATGAAACCATCCGCCAGGTGGCAAGAACCTTCGGCGGCGTGGAGCATAGAATCGAATTTGTCCGGGAAAAGGACGGCGTACGGTTCTACAACGATTCCATCGCATCCTCTCCCACCCGTACCATTGCGGGCTTGAAGAGCTTCTCCCAGAAGGTGCAGCTGATTGCCGGCGGCTACGATAAAAAGATTCCTTATGATGTGCTGGGACCGCATATTGTGGAGCATGTGCAGCGATTGTACCTGTGCGGCGCTACCGGCCCGAAAATTCGGGAGGCTGTGGAAAATGCCCCCAATTACCGCCCCGGCTGCCCGGAGATTATCGAATGTAAAGACCTGCAGGATGCCACCTACAAAGCCGCCGCCGACGGCAAAAGCGGCGATGTAGTGCTGATGAGTCCTGCCAGCGCATCCTTTGATCAGTTTAAAAACTTCGAAGTTCGGGGAAAGTACTTTAAAGACCTTGTGAAGGAGCTTTGATTATGAATTTGTCCAAGGTGAGTACCACTTTGCGGAAAATATTGCCCCTCCAATACTGCGGCGCAGTGATTGTGGCGGCGGGGAACGCCTCCCGTATGGGCGGTATTGATAAGGTAATGGCGCCCTTGGGTGGTGAGCCGATGATCGTCCGCACAGTCCGGGCGTTCCAGGATGCCGTTGCCATCAAGGAGATCGTGGTGGTCACTCGCCCGGATTTAATTGAGAGCATTACCCACCTGTGCAGCGGGTTTGACAAAGTTACCGCCGTGGTGGCAGGAGGCAGCGACCGCCCGGAATCCGTGGAAAACGGCCTAAAAGCGCTGTCGGATAAGGTGAAATTGGCTGCCATCCAGGACGGCGCAAGACCGCTGATTACCGAAGCGGTCATTGACCGTACGGTTCGTGCTGCCCATACTTATGGCGCAGCCGCACCGGCTATTCCTGTGAAGGATACGATTAAAGTCGAAAATGGCGGTATTGTCAAGGAAACCCCGGATCGCAGTACCCTGCGGGCGGTGCAGACGCCTCAGGTATTTGATTTTGACCTGCTCCGTGGGGCATTGCAGAATGCAAAGGAAAAGCAAATCCCCATTACCGATGATTGCTCTGCGGTGGAGAAAATAGGTTTCTCCATAAAATTGGTGGAGGGCGACGAGCGGAATATCAAGGTGACTACGCCAATCGATCTGAAAATTGCGGAATTTCTGCTGGAGGAAAGTGTATGAGAATCGGACACGGATATGATGTGCATAGATTGGTGGAGTGCCGGGATCTGATCCTGGGCGGTGTCACCATACCCTTTGAAAAGGGACTTTTGGGTCATTCCGACGCCGATGTTTTGCTCCATGCGGTGATGGATGCCCTGTTGGGCGCAGCAGGATTGGGGGATATCGGCAAGCTTTTCCCGGATACGGATATGACTTATAAGGGTATTTCCTCCATGGTTTTGTTGAAGTCCGTCAACGAAAAAATCCGGGAAGCAGGCTTTGTTGTGGGCAATATCGATGTAACCATGATCGCCCAAAGACCGAAGCTGAAGGATTATATTCCGCAGATGGTGGAAAATATTGCGTCCGTGCTTGAAATCGAACCCAGCCGGGTGAATGTGAAAGCTACCACCGAGGAGCATTTAGGCTTCACCGGCGACGGCTCCGGCATGGCCTGCCACGCCGTTTGCCTGCTGGAAAACAGCAGCATTAAATGATTGTTTATAGAATCAACTACCTTATAAGATCGTAGGGGCGTTCTTTGAACGCCCGCGGGCGAACACAGTTCGCCCCTACGGGTAATTTGTAAGGTAAATTCTAATTTATCACATCCTTTGTGATGAGAAACGACACAATATCACCCTCCCGGGCATACATTGTCCCGGGAGGTTTTTTTATGAAATTTTGCTATATTACCTTCCGCTCCGTCACCTTTTCCCAAAAAGGGGAGGGGATCTTGCGCCGGGCGGGGATACCCGGCTCCGTGCAGCGCACACCCAGATGGATGGAAGAACAAGGCTGCGGCTACAGCCTGCGAATACGCCAAACAGATGCGCCCAAGGCAGTAGCCTTGCTGCGGCAGGCAGGCGTGCCTTATCGGAAGATCTACCTGCAGCGGGAAACCGGGGCGCTGGAGGAAATGGATCTATGATCTACCTGGATAATGGGGCAACATCTCTGCATAAACCGCAGGCGGTTTCCAGGGCAGTCAATTGGGCGATGCACCGCTGTGCCAATCCCGGCCGTGGCGGCCACAGTGCGGCGATGCTGGCAGCGCAGAAAGTGTATGACTGCCGGGAACGGGCGGCGGAAATGTTTGACTGCCAGCCGGAGCAGGTGGTGTTTACCCACAATTGCACCCATGGATTGAATATTGCCATGCATTCTTTGATCAAACCGGGCAGCCGTGTTGCTATCACCGGCTTTGAGCATAATGCGGTCACACGCCCGCTGTATGCCCGGAAAGTGGAAACGGTGGTAGCGGGAAGAAAACTGTTTGACTGGGAGAATACTTTGGAGGAATTTGAACAGGCGTTAAAAAGCGGCGTGTCTGCGGCGGTGTTCACCCATTGCTCCAATGTGTTCGGCTATATCCTGCCTGTGGAGGAAATGGCAAGCCTTTGCCGCAGTTACCGCGTACCGTTTATCATCGATGCGGCCCAGTCTGCCGGGGTGCTGCCAGTGAAATTAGGAGCATTGGGAGCAGATTTTATTGCTATGCCCGGGCATAAAGGACTTTTAGGGCCGGCGGGAACGGGGATTTTGCTGTGCGGCAGTACCCCAAAGCCGCTTATCCAGGGCGGTACAGGCAGCAATTCCCGGCAGCAGGATATGCCAGATGAGCTTCCGGATATGCTGGAGGCCGGCACATTGAATGTGCCGGGGATCGCAGGACTGGAACAGGGGCTCAAGTGGCTGCAAAAGAACGGAATCGACAAGGTTTTTCAGCAGGAGCGTGGAGCAGCCGAACTTTGCGCCCGGGAGCTGAAACGTTTGGGATATAGGGTGTTTTCCGGGGAGCATCAAAGTGGAACGGTCAGTTTTGTGGATAAAAAGGACTGTGAAATTTTGGCGCAAAAGCTGGGCAATCGGGGTGTCGCGGTGCGCTCTGGCCTGCATTGCGCGCCCCTGGCCCACCAGAGCGCCGGGACATTGGAAACCGGCACGGTGCGGCTAAGCTTCGGCCACGATGCGACCTCAAAGCAGGCGCAGGAATTCCTGCAAATCCTGCAAACCGTAAAGTAACATTAGGAAGCCGTCTTATTGTCATTGCCGGATAGGTCGCAGTTTCCTTGCGGCAATGACAATAAGAAATTGCGATATGGAATTGCTGTAGATTTCCTGTAATTTTTTTGGAATTGCTATTGATATCATCGCCCAAATCCGCTATAATAAGCTGATAATAGGATGACTATATCATAATGCCAAAATATGTCTAAATATACGAAGATAAAAGGGGTCAAGGGCGAATATGGAGTTAATAAAAGCGTTTTTAGAACAGCTGACCAGAATGCAGTGGTCAGACTATTTGGATATTATTGCAGTAGCCTGTCTGATCTATTGGCTTCTGCCCCTGCTGAGGACCACAGGTACATCCAAAATCGCCGGCGTGGTGACAGCTTTTTTGGTCATTACATGGCTGACAGACCTTCTGAATTTACATACCCTCCATTTCATCCTCAACGAAATGCTCACCGTTGGATTGATCGCCATTGTGGTGCTGTTCCAGCCGGAATTGCGCCGGATGATCGACCACTTGAGCAGCGTGAAAATCAAAAAGTTCTTAAGTCCTCAGGAGGAAACGGAGCAGATGGTGCCGGTGATCCGGCATACCGTCGCTGCCTGCGAGGAGATGAGCAAGGAGCGCATCGGTGCGCTGATCGTCTTCGCCCGGGACAGTATGGTGGATGAATTCGCCAAAACCGGTACAGTGATCGATGCCAACGCATCCGAGCAGCTCATCCGCAACATTTTCTTCCCCAAGGCCGCCTTGCATGACGGCGCAATGATCATCCGGGATGGTCGTGTATGGGCCGCCGGCTGCGTGCTGCCTCTGTCGGACAGTAAGCGTCTGCATGCAGATCTGGGCACCCGGCACAGAGCGGCTGTGGGTATGAGCGAAGCTACCGATGCGGTGGTGGTCGTTGTTTCCGAGGAAACCGGCGTGATCTCTGTGGCGGTGGGCGGTATGCTCAAGCGACATCTGGCACCCCAGACTTTGGAGCGCCTGCTGCGCAGCGAGCTGTGCAACGAAGAAAAAGACCAGACTAAGAAGCTGGATCTTCTGCAGAAGATCACCAAGAAAGACAAGGGAGGTGCCTGAGCATGGCGAAAAAATTATTAAAAGCAGCGGCGGCTCTGGCAATCTCATTTGCTCTGTTCTTTTATGTGGTTATGGTGGTCGGTCCGGAATACCAGGACACCTTCCGTAATATCAAAGTGGAAATTACCGGTGAGGATGTTTTGGAGCAGCGGGGTCTGATGGTCATCGGCGAGGTTGACGATCTGAAAGTTGACCTGGTTCTGTCGGGCAACCGTAAGGATCTGAACAAGCTCAGCTCCTCCAATATCACCGTAACCTTGGATGTTTCTGAAATTACTGCACCGGCAGATACGCTGCTGGATTATAAGATCTCTTACCCCGGCAATGTTCCGCAAAGTGCCGTGGTGGTGGAGAGCAAGAATCCCGCCGGCTTTGCGCTGAATGTGGTCTGGACGGAGAGAAAGACCATTCCCGTACAGGTGTATTTCGATGAAGCAATGGTGGAGGAAGGCTACGGCCATCTGCCAATAGAGCAGGAACTGAAGGAAATCGAGATCCTTGGCCCGCAGGAAGTGGTGAAGGATATCACCCAGGCCAGAATCGACCTGCAACTGACAGAAAAAATCAAATCGGATGTTTCCGGTGAATATGTGGCTACTTTGTGCAACGATCAAGGGCAGGAAGTGGACGCCCGTTATGTCACCGTCACACCCCAAACAGCCGATAAGATCCAGGTGACCCTGCCGATTCGTATGAAGAAGGTCATTCCGCTGACGGTGGAAGTGATCGAAGGCGGCGGCGCTACGGAAAAGAATACGAAGATTACCCTGGCCTATGAGGATATCACCGTCCTTGGCACGGAAGAGGCGCTGAAGGATTTGGAGGAGATCTCTCTGGGTAAGATCGACCTGGGACAGATCCAGGAGGGCGACGAGCCGCTGAAACTGCCGGTAGTCCTGCCCAACGGCGTTACCAGCCGCAGCGGCTTCACAGAGGTAGAGGTCACGGTTGAACTGCCTCCGCTGATGACAAAGGAATTTGTGATCCACCGGGACGATATTCAGTTCCTGAACAAGCCTGCGGGAATGGATATTGAAATCTCCGAGGTACAGCTGACCATCCGGGTTCGCGGCACAGTCAATGCTGTGGGCGCGATGACCGATGAAATGCTGGTGGCAACTATGGACTTTGCCGATGCCAAGATCGGTCAGATGAAGGATTGGCAAGTGGATGTGACCATTGCCGGAGACCCCCAAGGTGTGGGTGTGATTGGCCAGCCTTATACGGTTTGGGTCGAGATCAAGGATGCTGCGAAATAAGAAAGGGGATAATCACCTTGATAAAAAGTATGACCGGCTATGGCCGGGCAGTGGAGACTTTGAACGGACGGGAATTTACGGTAGAACTGCGTTCTGTTAATAACCGGTATCTGGATTGCTCCGTGCGGCTGCCCCGCATTCTGACCTTTGCGGAGGATGCGGTCAAGCAGGCAGTAAAGGGCAGCATTTCCAGAGGCAAGGTGGATGTGTTCATCTGTGTCCATAGCGAATGCGGCGACGAAGTGCAGGTCACTCTGAACGAGCCGGTGCTGAAGGGATATTTGGCTGCGATGCACCGCATGGTGGAAGAATTTGGTGTCAGCGATGATATTCAGGTATCTACGGTCTCCCGTCTGCCGGAGGTATTCCTGCTGGAAAAGCCGCAGGTGGATGAGGAACAGCTGCAGGCGGATATGATGTGCGTTGTGAGCAAGGCTCTGGAAAATTACAACGAAATGCGCGCCGCAGAGGGTAGAGCTCTGGAGCAGGATCTTCGCTCCCGGGGGCAGACGATTCTTTCCTTCGTGCAGATCGTGGAAGAGGGCAACAGCCAAACGGTGATCGACTACCGTACCCGCCTGGAAAACAAGCTCCGGGAGGTGCTGGAGAACACAGCTATCGACGAAAGCCGTATTCTCACCGAAGCAGCCATTTTTGCCGATAAGGTGGCGGTGGATGAAGAGACTGTCCGCCTGCGCAGCCATATCGACCAGATGAACGGAATGCTCACCGCCGGCGGTGCCATCGGCAGAAAGCTGGACTTTTTGCTGCAGGAGATGAACCGGGAAGCCAATACCATAGGCTCCAAATGCACCGATGTCAATTTGGCCCGGGTGGTCGTGGATATCAAGGCTGAGCTGGAAAAGATCCGCGAGCAGACACAGAATATTGAATAACACCAAAGAGGATATTATGAAGCTGATTAATATAGGGTTTGGCAGTATGATCGCCCCCGAGCGGGTTCTGAGCGTGTTGGAACCGGAATCCGCACCGATCAAGCGGGTGGTGCAGGAGGCAAAGGAGCGCGGGATGCTGATCGACGCATCCTATGGCCGCAAGACCCGTTCCGTAATCTTAATGGATACAGACCATGTGATCCTTTCGGCGCTGACGCCGGAAGCATTGGCAACCCGATGGAAAGAGGAAAAGGAGGACACCCATGTCTAAAGGAAAACTGTTTATTGTATCCGGTGCGTCCGGCGTTGGAAAAAGTACCGTTCTGAATAAGGCGATGGAAATGCAGCCGGAACTTCTGTTCTCCGTTTCCACAACCACCAGAAAGCCCCGCCCCAATGAGGTTGATGGCGTCAACTATACCTTTGTGAATAAGGACACTTTCCGGGAAATGATCCTCCGGGGTGACTTTATCGAGTACGATGCCCATATGGACAACTTCTACGGCACACCCCGCGCCCAGTTGGAAGAAAAACTGACTCGGGGCAATGTACTTTTGGATATTGAGCCGAACGGCGCGTTTGCTATTTTGCGGGATCGGCCCGATGCAATTCTGATCTTCATTGCCCCTCCGGCTATGGAGGAAGTGGAGCGCCGTCTGCGCAGCCGTGGTGACACGGAGGAAGAGCAGATCCAGGTTCGACTGGAACGGGCTCGCTGGGAAATGGAGCAGAGCAAGAAATATAATTACATAGTAATCAACGACCGGGTAGAATCCTGTGCCGAACAAATATTGAAAATTATCGCCAAAGAGGCGGAGCAAAATGGAGGAAATTGATATGTTGTACCCCCCTGTAGCAGATTTACTGAAGAATGTTGACAGCCGTTATTTGCTGGTAAATGTGGTCGCACAGCGCGCCCGTCAGATCGCCAGCGAAGCGGAGCAGTACCAGGAAGAACTGACTGAGAAGCCGGTCACTTTGGCAATTCGCGAGGTTGCTGAGGGTAAGTTGTCTGCATCCTTGAAGGATGAATATATGAACTGAGCGTTGAACGCATAAGAATAGGGAGGAAGGGTTTATGATTGGAAAAATTGCTGTCAGTGCGGCAAATTTTGCCATTGATAAGCCCTATTCCTATGTAATCCCCGAAGGGATGTCCCTGCAGCCAGGAATCCGGGTGGTCGTACCCTTTGGCAGAGGAAACCGCCAATGTGAAGGCGTGGTTTTGTCTGTGGAGGAAGGCAGCGCAGAGGGCCTCAAAGCGGTGCAGACGGTTCTGGATAAAGA
Source organism: Oscillospiraceae bacterium (assembly GCA_017380435.1). Taxonomy (GTDB): domain Bacteria; phylum Bacillota; class Clostridia; order Oscillospirales; family Oscillospiraceae; genus Faecousia. Next base: position 13,648 of record JAFODZ010000047.1, on the reverse strand, counting down.
GCCGCTGCTGAGCGATTCCATGCTCCGCCTGGCGGCATTTTTACGCCAGCGGTGCTATTGCAGCTTCTATGATGCCATTCGGGCCATGCTTCCGGCAGGCCTGTGGTTCCGCACGACGGAGCATTATTCCCTGACAGAAGATCGCTCCTGGCAGGAGAAAAATTTAAGGCGTAAGGATGCGGTGGTGCTTTTGCAGGTGCTTGCCGATTGCGGCGGCAGCTGCGACGGCGATGTTCTGCGCAATGCAGTTGCGGATGAGGAAACTTTTGAAAAAGCCGTCACCTACTTGCTGTCCAAAAAATGGATCGCCGCCCAGCATAGCTTTTCCCGGAAAACCGGTGATAAATCGGAGAAGATCGCAACGCTGGCTTCTTCGGCGGAAGAGGCAATGGCTTATGCTGCCAGATGCCCCAAATCCGCAGCGATGCAGCGGGCGATTTTGGAAACCATATGCTCAGTAGGCAGTGTGTCTGTCAAAGAGCTGTGCTACTATACCGGCGCAAAACCCGCAAGCGTCAAGCGCTTGGCAGAGCTGGGATATTTGCACCTGTGGGAGCGGCCCATGCTCCGCTGCCGGCAGATCAAACCGGCCCAGGTGGAAAAACCCCTGGTTCTCAATGCCCAGCAGATGCAGGCCTATGAAGGACTGAACCGTCAGATGGGACACTCTGCCCCCGGTGCTGCGCTGCTGTACGGCGTTACCGGCTCGGGCAAGACGCAGGTGTATATCCGCTTGATCCAAAGCTGCGTGGAGCAGGGAAAGCAGGCTATTTTGCTTGTGCCGGAGATTGCGCTGACGCCTCAGCTTTTGGGCGTGATGGCAGCCTGGTTTGACGACCGGGTGGCGGTGCTCCATAGCTCGCTGCCTGCCGCTGAGCGGTACGACCAATGGAAGCGAATCCGCTCCGGCGATGCCAAGGTGGTGGTGGGAACCCGCTCTGCGGTGTTCGCCCCCTGTGAAAAGCTGGGCCTTATCATCCTGGATGAAGAGCAGGAGCACTCCTATAAATCAGAAAATACACCCCGCTACCACGCCCGGGAAGTGGCGTTGTGGCGCGGTTTGAAAGAAAATGCCCTGGTGGTGCTGGGGTCTGCCACCCCCTCGGTGGAGACTATGCACCATGCCAAAACAGGCGCATATCAGCAATATACATTGCCGGACCGATTCGGCGGAAAGACTCTGCCTGATGTGCAGATCGTGGATATGCGGGAGCAGGTGAAGCTGGGAAATGATTCAACTCTCAGCTATCCGCTGCAGGACGCTATGGCAGAAACCTTCCAAATGGGAAAACAGAGTATTCTGTTTTTGAATCGCCGCGGCAACAGCCGGGCCTTGGTTTGCGTGGATTGCGGCCAGATTCCGGAATGTCCCCGCTGCAGCGCACGGCTTACTTATCATTCCGCCAATGAGCGGCTGATGTGCCATTATTGCGGTTATTCTCAGCCTGTTCCCAACCGTTGCCCCCAGTGCAGCGGACCGGTAAAGCGAGTGGGCGTAGGGACCCAAAAGGTGCAGCAGGAGATCCAAACCGTATTCCCGGATATGACCGTGGAACGGATGGACGCCGACACAGTCACCGCCCTCAATACCCACGAGACGATTTTGGAGCATTTCCAGAAGGAAAAGGTCTCCGTGCTGCTGGGTACGCAAATGGTGGCGAAAGGACTGAACCTGCCGGAAGTGACGCTGGTGGGTGTGCTGGATGGGGATATGGGGTTGTATCAAGACAACTTCCGTGCCCACGAAACCACTTTTAATATGCTCACCCAGGTGGTGGGCCGTGCCGGACGGGGGGATACACCCGGGATGGCGATGATCCAAACCCTTGTGCCGGAGCATCCTGTCATACAGATGGCTGCCCGGCAGGATTATGACAGTTTTTATGAATTGGAGATTGGAATGCGCCAAATGCTCCAGTATCCGCCCTTTGCGGATCTGGTGCTGGTGACCTTCTCCGGGCAGGATGAAGCACGGGTGGTCCGAGGCGCTGTGAAGTTCCGGGATAGCCTGCATTCGCTGCTCAAGGACGCCAAATATGAGGCGCAGGATGGCACGGTCTTAGGACCTGCGCCCTGCCCGGTACCAAAGATCAACTACCATTTCCGTTACCGGCTGACGCTGCGCTGCCGGCTGAATCCGGCGGTGCGGGCGCTGTTGGGGCATCTGCTCCGCCAGTTCAGCCAGGATCGGGAAAACCGCGGCGTCTCAGCATTTATCGATATCAACGGATATGAATAAACAGTAAAGAGGAAAGAATATGGGAATCAGAAAAATATTAACTGTGGATGAGCCTGCTTTGCATAAGACCTGCAAGCCGGTGGAAAACTTTGACAAAAAGCTTCACAACCTTCTCGACGATATGCGCCAGACCCTTATTGATTCGGAGGGCGTGGGACTTGCCGCGCCCCAGGTGGGCATTTTGCGCCGGGTGGTGCTGGTGGATAACGGCGAGCAGATCCTGGAACTGATTAACCCGGAAATTATCGAAACCGATGGCGAGCAGATCGGCGCAGAGGGATGCCTGAGCGTTCCCGGTAAATACGGCCTTGTCAAACGGCCCTACTATGCCAAGGTGCGCGCCCAGGATCGCAATGGTAATTGGTTTGAATGCGACGGCGAGGAGTTAACTGCCCGCTGCTTCTGCCACGAGCTGGACCACCTGGACGGCATTATTTACACAGAAGTCATGGATCGCTATTTGAGCGAGGAAGAACTGATGGGAGAGATTGAGTAATGCGTGTTGTGTTTATGGGTACGCCGGATATTGCGGCCACTTGTCTGAATCGAATATTGGAAGCAGGCTACGATGTGGTGGGCGTATATACCCAGCCGGACCGGCCCAAAAACCGCGGTATGAAGCTGGCATTTTCCCCGGTCAAGGAGGTTGCCCTTGACCATAATCTGCCTGTATTCCAGCCGGAGAACTTCCGGGAGGAGGAAACAGTGGAAGAACTGCGCAGCCTTTGCCCGGATGTGGTGGCGGTAGTTGCCTACGGCCGGATTTTACCCCAGAAGGTGCTGGATATCCCGCCTATGGGCTGCATCAATATCCATGCCAGCCTGCTGCCCAGCTACCGGGGTTCTGCTCCCTACCAGTGGGCAGTTCTCGATGGCCTTGCTGAAACCGGCGTGACGGCCATGTACCTGTGCCGGGAAATGGATGCCGGCGATATCATCGACACGGCCAAAACCCCCATCGATCCCGATGAAACTGCCGGTCAGCTTTTGGATCGGCTGGCGGTGCTGGGCGCAGAGCTTTTAGACAAAACCTTGGATAGCATCCGCTGCGGAACGGCTTGCCGAATTCCTCAGGATGGGGAAAAGGCAACCTATGCGCCTATGCTGGATAAGAGTATGTGTCCCATTGATTTTACAAAAACTGCCTGTCAGGTTCATAACCATGTGCGGGGTATGAACCCCTGGCCTGTAGCGACTATGCAGCTGCAGGGACAGCGCTTTAAAGTATATGAAACCGCCGTTTTGGCGGACACCACCGATGCGCTCCCCGGAACGATTCTGGGTCTGAGCAAAACCGGTTTGAAGATTGCCTGCGGTACCGGCGTGATCGAGATACGCACCTTGCAGGCAGAGGGCGGAAAACGGATGGCAGCGCCGGATTATTTCCGGGGTCATCCTTTGGAGCTGTAACCGTGGGCGCCCGGGAAACAGCGCTGAATGTGCTGATCGCCTGCCGTAAGGAAGGGGCTTGGTCCAATGCTGCGCTGAAAACCTGCATCAGCCGTGACCGGCTGGATCGGCGGGAAGCGGCCCTGGCATCCCGGCTTTGCTACGGTGTTCTGCAAAACCGGGGAAAGCTGGATTTTTACTTGCAGCAGCTGCTTACAGGAAAATTGAAGGATCTGCACCCTGCGGTGCGGGATATCCTCCATCTGGGCCTTTATCAGTTGTATGAAACGGATAAAATACCCGATAGCGCTGCAGTAAATGAATCTGTAGCCTTGGCAAAAGCCTACTGCCCCAAGGTAAAATCGGCACCGGGATTGGTCAATGCCGTCCTGCGCAATGCTATCCGCAGCCGGGATCAGCTTCGTCAGCCGGAAACCCTTTGGGAAACCTATTCCCATCCCCAGGGCCTTGTAGAGTTGTTCCGGGCCTATGTGGGGGGGACGCGCCTGGAGGCAATGCTCCGGGCCAACAACAGCGCCCCCAAAACCTACGCCCAGGTCAATACCCTGAAAACAACTTTGCCTGAGCTGCAAAGCATATTGCAGCAGGAGGGCGTCGGGGTGCAGGTGCATCCCTGGCTGGAGAACTGCTTGATTCTTTCGGAAACCGGAAGTATGGAAAAGCTCCCCAGTTTTCAGAAGGGACTGTTTTACATTCAAGACCCTGCTGCAAAGCTGAGCGTATTGTGCGCCCGGCTGCCCCAGGCGGAAATTCAAATCCTCGATTGCTGCGGCGCACCCGGCGGAAAAAGCTTTGCCGCCGCCATGCAAACCGGCGGAAGGGCACATATCACCACCTGCGATATCCACAGCCACAAGGCGCTTTTGATCGAAAAGGGCGCTGCACGGCTGGGGATCGACCGCCTTCAGGCTTTGGAGCAGGATGCGTCCCAGAGAAATCCCCTGTGGGTCGGGCAGATGGATGTGGTCATCGCCGATGTACCGTGCTCCGGCTACGGCATCATCCGCAAAAAGCCGGATATCCGGTATAAAGACCCGGATACCATGAAGGAGCTGCCCCAGCTGCAGCTTGCTATCTTAAATAACCAGGCCGCCTATGTAAAACCCGACGGCGTGCTGATGTATTCCACCTGCACCCTGGTGCGGCGGGAAAATGAGGGCGTTGTGGAAAAATTCTTGAAGCAAAACCCGGAATTTTACTTGGAAAAACTGGAACTTCCCCATGTTTTTCCGAAAAATGAAACCGGTATGCTCACCCTCGTTCCCGGAGAATTTGATACAGACGGCTTCTTTATTTGCCGCCTGCGGAGAAAAGTATGAATCATATCAAGTCTATGACTGTGCAGGAGATCGGCGCAGTTCTCAAAGAACTGGGGCAGCCGGCATTCCGGGCAGGACAGGTCTTTACCTGGCTGCATAAGGGTGTATCCTCTTACGATGAGATGACCAATTTGCCCCAAAGTCTGCGGGCAACATTGGCGGAAAAATATCCCCTGTATGCCCCCAAGGTGCTGCGCCGTCAGCAATCCCAAAAGGATGGCACAATCAAATATCTGTGGGCGCTGGAGGACGGTAACTGCGTAGAAACCGTGTTGATGCGCTACCATTATGGCAACTCTGTGTGTATCTCCACGGAAGTGGGATGTAAGATGGGGTGCGCTTTTTGCGCCTCTACGCTGGCTGGCTTTGTTCGCCGGCTGCAGCCTCACGAGATGCTGGATCAGGTGCTGTTCACCCAAAAGGACTCCGGTGAGCCTGTTTCCCATATTGTGCTGATGGGAATTGGAGAGCCGCTGGACAATTTTGACAATGTGATGCGGTTTCTGGAGCTGGTGAACCACCCCGATGGTATGAATATCTCTATGCGCCACATCAGTCTATCTACCTGCGGCCTTGTGCCCATGATCGACGCGCTGGCAGAAAGAAAGCTGCAGCTGACGCTGTCTGTCTCTCTGCACGCCCCCAGCGATGCTATCCGGGATACCATTATGCCGGTGAACAAGGCTTATCCCACGGCCCAGCTGCTGGATGCCTGCCGGCGGTATTACGAAGCTACGGGACGGCGCATTTCCTTTGAGTATGCTATGATCCACGGGGTCAACGATACGCCGGAGGCGGCGAATCTGCTGATCCGTCGGCTGAAGGGAATCAGCGCCCATGTGAATCTGATTCCGCTGAACCATGTGGAAGAAAGTCCGTTAAAACCCAGCACCCGCCAGGCGGTGCAGCGTTTCCAAAACGCCTTGAACGATGCCGGAATTCCGGCAACTGTGCGCCGCAGTTTGGGCGGCGATATTGATGCCTCTTGCGGCCAGCTCCGCAGAAACTACTCGAAAAAATCTTGACGGAAGGAAGAAAATGCCTTATGGAATATTGGATCCTGTCAGACCCCGGCTGTGTTCGCACCAGTAACCAGGATGCCTGCCTGGTGGAACAGTTGGATAAAAATACGCTCTTGTGCGTGGTTTGCGACGGTATGGGCGGCGCAAAATCCGGCGATGTGGCCAGCAATTTGGCGGTGGAGGTATTCTCTCAGGAGGTCAAGCGGTCCTGGAAATCCGATATGGATGAGCAGGGGTTGGACTTTATGCTGAAAAACGCCTTGAAATTGGCGAATTTTACGGTATATGACCAATCCTGTCAGTTTGAAGAGTTTTCCGGAATGGGAACGACTCTGGTAGCTGCGTTGATTCGTGGCCGGGAGGCGACTGTTCTGAACGTGGGCGACAGCCGTGCCTATCAGATCAATGAAGATGGCATCGAGCAGATCTCTGTGGATCATTCTCTGGTGCAGATGATGATCGACCGGGGCGAACTGACTCCGGAACAGGGAAAGAGCTATCCCGGCAAGAATTACATCACCCGGGCCGTGGGTACTGAACCCGTCACCGAGGGTGATATTTTCCACCAACACCTGACGAAGGGTACATATCTGTTGCTGTGCAGCGATGGCCTGAGCAATCTTTTGGACGACCAGGAGATCCTCTTTGAGGTGATCCACGGCGCGGACAAGCAGGCCTGCTGCCAGAGCCTGGTGGATATTGCGAAAAGACGCGGCGCTCCGGATAATGTGACCTGCGTGATCGCGCAGATCTGATCCGGCGGCGAAAGGAGTATATATGATGGATAAGTATATTGGCCGTCTGCTGGACAACCGATATGAGATACTGGAAATGATCGGTTCCGGCGGAATGGCTGTTGTATATAAAGCACGGTGCCACAGGCTCAACCGCCTGGTGGCCATAAAGATACTGAAAGATGATTTTCTGGAGGACGAGGATTTCCGACGCCGTTTCCACGCGGAAAGTCAGGCTGTTGCTATGCTGTCCCACCCCAATATTGTGTCGGTGTATGATGTGTCCACCTCTATTTCCATGGAGGCTGACTACATCGTTATGGAGCTGATTGAAGGCATTACGCTGAAGCAGTATATGGAGAAAAAGGGTGTTCTCAACTGGAAAGAAACCCTCCATTTTGCAATGCAGATCGCCAAAGCTTTGGAACACGCCCACAGCCGGGGAATTGTCCACCGGGATATTAAGCCCCATAATGTGATGGTGCTGAAAAACGGTTCGGTAAAGGTGGCTGACTTCGGCATTGCCCGTATGATGTCCAAGGGTGATACGCTGACGAAAGAGGCTTTAGGCTCTGTGCACTATATCTCCCCGGAGCAGGCAAAGGGCGGCCGTGTGGATAACCGCTCGGATATCTATTCTCTGGGCGTTGTGATGTATGAAATGATGAGCGGCAGACCTCCCTATGAGGGAGATTCTCCGGTGTCCGTGGCCATTGCCCATATCAACGGCGGCGCCATTCTGCCCTCGACCCTCAATCCCAATATTCCCGCGGGTATGGAGCAGATCATTATGAAATCCATGGCCCACGAGCTGGATGACCGGTACGCCAGCGCCACCCAAATGCTGGCGGATATGGAGGAATTCCGTAAAAATCCCGTTTTGGTGTTCCCATACCCTATGGGCGGCAAAGGCGGTAAAACAAATAAAGCACCGTTGGTACTCAATGCCAATGGGTCCAAAACAACCGCAGACCGGGTGGAGGAACGGGCGCAGGCGCATAAAAAGAACCGGCAAACGGAAAAAAGCGCAGCCACAGCAGCTGCTGCAAGAGCGGCTGCTGCCAGAAAAAGCGCCGCTGCCCGGCAAAATGAGAAGGATTCCGGCTTCAGCGTGGTGACAACGGTGGCAATTGTATCCCTGTCACTGGTGTGCATCATCGCAATTGTGATCTTTTTGCTGTTCCTGCTGGGCGGTCCCGGCGGTAATACCATCGAGGTTCCTTACTTGGTAGGAGAATATATGGATGCGCTTCAGCCCATAGATGGGTTGGAAGTAAAAGAGACCCGCAGTGTGTATAACAGCGAGTATTTGGAAGGACAGATCATCAGCCAGAACCCGGATGAGGGCGAAATGGTCAAGCGAGGTACGGTGATCTCTGTGGTTGTCAGCAAGGGCGCACCCAAGCCTACCCAAATGATCAATCTTGTTGGATTGACGGAGCAAAAAGCCCGGGATGATTTGGACAGTCTGAGTCTGGAGACCAATGTGGTGGTGGAAACTGAGTACAGTCCTTTGGATGTGGGCAAGGTGATCCGTACCGACCCGGAATCCGGCGAGATCATTACCGCCGGTCAGACAGTCACCATCTGGATCAGTAAGGGCGAGGCACCGGAGGGTGTTGTAACCAAACCTATGCCCGGCCTGTTGGGCCTTACCCTGGATGTGGCAATCAATACCCTTAAGGCATACGGCTTCCCGGAGCCTTACTATGTCAGATATTACGATGATTCTCCCGCAGGCACGGTGCTGGGCCAGTCCGTTTCGGAAAGCACGATGACCTCGGTGGATACGGTGATCAAGCTGGAGGTATCTTTAGGCCCCGACCCGTCCCAGACAGAGCCGGAGCAGACCGATTCTGAGGAAACCGAACCGGAGCAGACCAATCCTACGGAAACGGAAGGCACGATTACAAAGGATGTGGAGATCGATATTTCTCTGCATATTGCCGAAGTGGGCATCACCTTTGAGATCCAACGGGATGGAGAAACGGTGTACAGCGGCATCACCCAGGGCGGCAATTCCATTGTGACCATAGAGAACCAAACCGGTTCCGGCGAAGTGGAATATCTCATTTTTATCAATGATGTACAGGTTGGAACAGAGAAGGTGAATTTCTAAACCGATGACCCAAAGAAAACAAGGACGGATCATCCGTTCACTAAGCGGTTTTTATGATGTACAAACGCCCGATGGGGTCGTAACTTGCCGGGGCAGGGGAAGCCTGCGGAAAAACGGGGAAAGTCCTCTTACCGGCGATATGGTAGAAATTACCGTGGAAAACGGCAAGGGCATGGTGGAAAAGCTGCTGCCCCGCCGCAACCGGTTTATTCGCCCTGCGGTGGCAAATGTGGATGCGCTGGTGGTTTTTGCCGCCAATGTCAATCCTGTTACCGAGCCGTTTCTGATCGATCGGGTGGCGGCGATTGCCGGCGACCAGGAGGTAGCCGTATATATCTGCATCAACAAATGTGACTTGGATCCGGCAATCAATTTGGAAAAGATCTACCGCAATGCCGGATTTGAAGTGATTGTAGCCAGCGCCCAAACCGGCGAGGGTGTGGAGCAGCTGCGCCGTTTGATCAGCGGAAAGCTGACCGCCTTCACAGGCAATACCGGCGTAGGCAAATCCAGTATGCTCAACTGCCTGTGTCCCCAGCTGAAACTGGCCACCGGTGAAGTGTCCGAAAAGCTGGGCCGCGGTCGTCATACCACCCGCCATGTGGAGCTTTACTGCTTGGGGGAAGATACTTATGTGGCAGATACCCCCGGCTTTGCATCCTTCGATACGGAGCAGATGGATGTGATATTGAAGGATAATCTGCAGTATGCCTTCGGGGACTTCGCTCCCTATCTGGGCAAATGCCAGTTCCACGATTGTTCCCACCGGAAAGAACCGGGCTGCGAAGTCCGCCGGGCGGTAGAACAGGGAATGTTAGAACAAACCCGTTATGACAGCTACCTGAGATTGTATGAAAAATCCAGTCAGATCAATCAATGGGAGCTGAGATAAAGCAATCACCACGCAATAGGAGATAAATATGCGCAAAACAAAAATTATCTGCACCATCGGCCCTGCCAGTACCAATGAAAAGACACTGACACAAATGTGCAAGGCCGGTATGAATGTGGCCCGTCTGAACTTCTCTCACGGTTCTCACCAGGAGCACAAGGAAAGAATTGAGATCATCAAAAAAGTTCGGGAGGCATTGAATCTGCCTATTCCGATCATGCTGGATACCAAAGGCCCGGAATACCGGATCAAAACCTTCCGCAATGGCAAGGTGGAGATTGCCGAGGGAAGCACCTTCATTTTCACCACCGAGGATATAGAGGGGGATGAAACAAGGGTTTCTGTGAACTATAAGGGCCTGATCGGGGATCTGTCCGTGGGTGACAGAATTCTGGTCAATAACGGTCTGGTCGTGTTCCAGGTGGAGCGGCTGCAGGATCAGGAGGCAGTCTGCAAGACCATTGTGGGCGGTGTACTTAGTGACCGGAAAAGTATGTCCTTCCCCAATAAGGTGATGTCCGGCCCGTACCTGTCTGAGCAGGATAAGGCAGACTTGCTTTTTGGTATTGAAAATGATGTGGATTATGTTGCCGCTTCCTTTGTGTCCACCAAGGAAGACGCAGTCAGTATCCGTAAGTTTTTGGATGAAAACGGCGGCACCAATATCGATATCATAGCAAAGATCGAAAACCGTGCCGGCGTGGATAATATTGAGGAAATTTGTGAGGCCTGCGAGGGCATTATGATCGCCCGGGGTGACCTGGGTGTGGAAATTCCCTTTGTAGAGGTTCCGGCGGTGCAGAAGCTTTTGATCAGCAAATGCCGTATGCTGGGCAAGCGGGTCATCACTGCCACAGAAATGCTGGAATCTATGATCCAGAATCCCCGTCCCACCCGGGCGGAAATTTCCGATGTAGCCAACGCCGTGTACGACGGAAGCTCTGCAGTTATGCTCTCGGGAGAGTCCGCTGCGGGGAAATACCCGGCAGACGCGGTGAAATATATGGCTCAAATCTGCGAATACACCGAGCAACACACCAGTTATAAAAAGCGCTTCCTGAATTCGGAATTCCATATCCGAAATAATTTGGATGCCATCTCCCACGCCACCTGTGCTATGTCCATCGATGTGGATGCCAAGGCCATTGTGGTGTGCTCGGTTTCCGGCACTACGGCCCGAATGGTCAGCCGCTTCCGCAGTCCTGTGGATATCGTGGGTATGACAACGGATAAAAAAGCTTGGCGCAAGCTGGCATTGAGCTGGGGTGTTACGCCCATGCTGTCCGAAAAATTCAGCTCCATCGATGTGATGTTCTACATGGCAATGGAGTGCGCTAAGAAGGCGCTGGATCTGAAGCCGGGGGATAATGTGGTCCTCACTGGCGGCCCGATTAACGGACAGTCCGGCAATACCAATACCATCAAGGTCGAGCAGATTTAATATAAAAAGATTTTTCGGCACACTTTTGCGGCATAGGAATATCTTGGAATAGGCGGCATTGCCGCAAAACATCATTTTGGAGGTATTCTTATGTGTAATAACGGCTTTAACGGTGGTAACTGGTGCTGGATCATCATCCTGCTGATCCTGTTCTGCGGCTGCGGCAACAACGGCATGGCAGCTAATAACGGTTGCGGCTGTGGCTGCGATAACAACTGCGGCTGCTGCTAAGTAAAAAATATGGGCACCCAATCGGGTGCCCAAAATTTTATTCTTCTTCCGGGGTTTCGTAATGCTCCGGGAATGCAGCCCGGAAACCCCGTTCTACGGGGATGGTGTGCAGCAATGCAATCAAACATGGCGCAATGGCAAGCAGAGGAATCGTATAAAAGTGGAATGTGCTGATAACTGCAATGCCCACGGTAATCACGAAGATTCCCACAGAGCCCCACAGCCGTCCAATAAAAAATCGCAGGGCATTAATGTGCAGGGCAACAAATGAGTTGCTGTACCGGGATTGCAGGGGAATCAGCCAGCCCAAATACGCAATGGTGAAAGCAATTGAAATAGTATAGATGGCCACAAATACGGTGGAGGGGGAACTGCTCTGCTCGGGGGAAAAACCCAAAAGACCCACTACGGAAATGACTAAGATGGTCAGCCAAACAATGGAAAGCGGGATGCCTTGCTTCAGCTCTTTGACAAAGGTTCGGAAAAAACGCCGGAAGCAGCCTTTTTCATCGGCTACTAGATTTCTGCTGGCTGCATCGTAAAGGGCGCAGCAAGCCGGAATGAAGGTGATCAGCGGAATGCAGCAAATGTACCAGCAAAGGGACAAACCTATCATCTCGGGCAGTTTCCCAAGCCATTTCCATACAGGTCTGTCCATATCGAAAAGTCCTCTCATATGTATCTAACCTCCGTTGCTTTTATCAGTTAGCGGTATCCATGTTAAAATCCACGCCCTTGCACTGGGTCCAGAAATTCAGTGCCCACGCCACATCCTCCTGGGGTAAATCGAAATATTCCGCCAGCTGCCAAAGCTCTGTGCAGCCACTTTGAAAGGCGCAGCGAAAATCCTCCTGGGTCAGGTAGTTCTCCGCAGTCCAGCGATTGGCCCGGTATTCGTTGCGCTCGACCAGCTCATAGGGACTATCTACCTTGTGCAGCGCGCCGGTGGCGGCATGTCCCAGCTCGTGGCAGCAAACGCTGCGCAAAAGCCGGGTGGATTGAATTTTGGAAAAGTCCAGGAAAATGGCGTAATTTCCCTGGTAACGAATGGTGGCACCGGGTTGGGGACATCCGGCGTAGGGGATGATGTCAACCCGATTTTTCTTACAGTAGTCGTAAAAATCAGAAATCTTAAACACAGTCAGTTCCTCAAAGCTACAGAACTGTCCGCCTTTCCCGCATTAGTCGAACCATATCCCGGACAGCCTTCTTTTCCTCTTCACTCAGTTCCTTATAATCTCCGTAAAAGGCTACATCAACCTCGTCGAGTATATCGCTGCTGTCCGATTGGCCCAAAAGCTGACCCACCGTAATGCCAAAATAAGCGGCAATTTTCTGGGCAGTTTCAGCGGAGACGCTTTTTTTGCGGCCCATTTTCAGATCGGTGATCAACCCACGGCTCAGACCAAGATCGTTGCAAAGACGGCCGGGACGAATCCCTCGCTGATTGCACAGCGCCTCAATACTCTCGTAAAGGTTATCCATAGAACCATTCCTCCGGGGCAGCGATGGGGGATTCCCAAGGCTGCGTTTTGTGCCGGCAGTACAGGAAATGTACATATCCGGGTACTAAATAGTATGTATCTCTATTTTAGTACTCAAACAAGTACTTGTCAATGGAAAACCACAGAAATTATAAAGATATTTTTCTTTGACGATATGGTATCAAAGGAATTGTACAACAAATTGTACCGTATGTTTTCTGCGAAGTCTGTCGAATCCTGTCGAAGGAAAAAGAAAATTTGCTAAAAAAGGTGGATTTTGCAGAAAACTGTCGATAAATTCGCCCTTGACAAAGAGGAAACCCCGTGATACAATATTGGAGCGTTGAACGCAACCCATATCGCGGAGTAGAGCAGTTGGTAGCTCGTCGGGCTCATAACCCGGAGGTCGTAGGTTCGAGTCCTGCCTCCGCAACCATGTCGAGTGGAGATAACGGACTTCGTTATCTCCACTAACTTTTTTACCCATCCAAGCCCCGCTTAGCGGGGCGTTTTCTTTTATGCGGGTTGCTTCGGAATATATTCGATGGCAACACCGCGACGCAGATCGGCAGTGTAATGGGGATTGATCTTGCCTGCAGGCAATTCCAGATATCCGACAAAGCGGTAATAAATCGCAATCCGCTGTGTCCGGCTTTTGCCGGTGCCTTCAGCTTCATAAACTTCGATGCGATCGATCAGCTCCCGCAGGATCGGAAAGGTTAAAACCTCCATATCCAGCAGCTTCCGGATAATGGAT
>JAFODZ010000046.1 GCA_017380435.1 Oscillospiraceae bacterium | reverse complement strand
GGCTGGATGACTTCCCAGCCGTAGCGGCGCAGGGTCTCCAGATTGTCCTGGGTCACGGGGTTCTCGAACATATTGGTGTTCATGGCCGGGGCAATCAGCTTGGGGCACTTGCAGGCCAGTACGGTGGTGGTGAGCATATCGTCGGCCAGGCCGTGGGCCAGCTTGGCGCAGACATTGGCGGTGGCCGGGGCGATGAGCACCAGATCGGTGCGCTGGGCCAGCGAGATATGCTCTACCTGATGGCTGAAGTTGCGGTCAAAGGTGTCCACCATGGTGCGGCGGCCGGTGAGCTGCTCGAAGGTCAGGGGGGTGACGAACTTGGTGGCATGCTCGGTCATCACCACCTCTACGGCAGCGTGCTGTTTTACCAGAGCGGAAGCCAATGCGGCGGCCTTATAGGCGGCGATGCCGCCGGTGACACCCAACAGAACGGTCTTTCCACGAAGCATAGCGGAGTCCTCCTTGATCGGCAGAAGGGTCTGCCGGAATTTTTGTTGCATACATAATTATTATAGTCCCTTTTTGCTTTGGTGTAAAGAGGGGGAAAATCGAGGGGAATGTATTGAAATTTTCCTGATTTTCCTGTATAATTTAAGCGCCGAAGTTCGGCAAAATTGCGTTGCACCTCCAAAGGGAGGGTGACAGCAGGAGGAAACTGAATATGAGACAACAGAAAGATACCAAACGAATGGCACTGCTTGGCATGCTGATCGCTGTGCTTTTGGTGATGGGCATGACGGGCATCGGGTTTATTCCCCTGCCGGTGATCAAGGCTACCACCATGCACATTCCCGTGATTTTGGGCGCGGTATTGCTGGGGCCCGGCGCAGGCGCGGTATTGGGCGGCGCCTTTGGCTTGTGCTCCATTTGGGCAAATACGATAACGCCCGGTCTGCTGAGTTTTGCCTTTTCGCCTTTTATGAGCACCACGGGTTTTCCCGGCATGGTAAAGTCGGTGTGGATCGCGCTGGGCTGCCGTATTTTGTTCGGCTGGCTGGCCGGCTGGATCTGGAAGCTGCTGAAGCAGCTGAAGGTTCGCGATCTGGTGGCGCTGCCCGTAACGGGCGCGGTGGCCACCGTCTGCCATACCCTGCTGGTGATGGGCAGCATTTACATCTTGCTGGCGCAGCAATATGCCGATGCCAAGCAGGTGGGTGTGTCTGCCGTCTTTGGCTTGGTGATGGGCACGGTGACGGCTTCCGGCATCCCTGAAGCCATTGCGGCGGCGGTGTTGGTAGCGGCCATCGGAAAGGCGCTGCTGCGGTTTACCGCTGTGGGCAAAAAGCGCTGAGGCGCGGGAAAGGAGAAGCGTTATGCTTTTGGCTATCGATATTGGAAATACCAACATCGTCATCGGCGTGATCGAGGATGATGTGATTCGTTTTGAGGCAAGAATCGCCACCGACCAGGTGCGCACCTCTGACCAGTACGGCGTAGAGATCAAGAATGTGCTGGAAGCCTATGGCGTCAGCAAGGACGAGATCGAGGACTGCATCATTTCTTCCGTGGTGCCGCCGGTGTTCAATTCCGTCAAGACCGGTGTGATCAAGGTCATCGGCAAGCAGCCTATGGTGGTGGGCCCCGGCCTGAAGACCGGGTTGAACATCAATGTGGACGTGCCTTCTCAGGTGGGCAGTGACCGCATCGTTATCGCTGTGGCGGCACTGGCGGAGTACAAGCCTCCCATGATTTTGATGGATCTGGGTACCGCTACCACCATTGAGGTGGTGGAGCCGGGCAATATGTATCTGGGCGGCGTGATTTTCCCCGGCGTGAAAATTTCGCTGGATGCACTGACCAGCCGTACAGCGCAGCTGCCGGGTATCAGCCTGGACAAGCCCAAGAACATCATCGGTCGCAATACGGTAGATTGTATGCGCAGTGGTATGATGTACGGAACCGCCGCCATGATCGACGGCATCGTCGAACGCATTGAGGAGGAACTGGGACACAAATCCACCCTGATCGCCACCGGTGGTCTGGCGCAGTTCATCACCCCGTTGTGCAAACGCGAGATCATTCTGGAGCGCGATCTGCTGCTGAAGGGCCTCAATATCATTTATAAAAAGAACAAACGGTAAATTTTGCCGCCGGAGAGTCATTCTCCGGCGGTTTTATTTTGGTGAAGTTTGACAAGCAGGCGAAAAAGCGGTATAATAAACAAATACTTAAACTGTGGTATTATATCTTTTTGACGGCAGCACAAGATGCCGGAAGAAGAGGGAGCGTTTATGATGAATAAAAAAATTGCGGAAGGAACGCATAAGCGGACAATCCGCGTAGGATTGCTGCTGCTGGAAGATATCCTTTTGATCAACCTGGCTTCTTTTTTGGCCCTGTGGGTACGATTGGATTTTTCGGTGGAGCGGATGTTTGCCGAAGGATACGTGAACAGCCTGTGCTGGTTTTCTGCGGCCGGAACCTTTGTGATCCTTGGCTTGCTGGCGGCGATGAAGCTGTATAACAGCTTGTGGATTTATGCCAGCGTGGAAGAACTGCTGCGCATTGTCGGCGTGGGTGCGACGGTATCTGTGCTGGAAATGGCTGCGATTTTGATGGGCGTTGTGAACCTGCCCCGCAGCTTCCCGTTGTTGCACGGCATGTTTTTTGTGGCGCTGATGGGTGTCAGCCGGTTTGCGTATCGTGCAGTGCGCCTGCTGGTGCGCCGTGCGTGCCATCAGCCGCTTGTGAAAAAGACTACCATGCTGATCGGCGCCGGTGAGGCCGGTACTATGACATTGCGGGAGTTTCAGAACAGCGAACGGTCGGAAAACCGGGTGGTTTGCATCATTGACGATGACCCTGCAAAAAAGGGCAGTCGTCTGCGCGGTGTAAAGATCGTAGGCGGTCGGGAGAAGATCCTGTGGGCAGCCCAGAAGTATCAGGTGGAAGAAATCGTGGTGGCCATCCCCGCCGCGCAGCCCCGGGAGCGCCGTGCCATTGTGGACATTTGCCAGAAGACCGGCTGCAAGCTGAAGACGCTGCCCGGCCTGTTTCAGCTGGCAAACAATGAGGTGAGCCTGCAGAAGATCCGGGACGTGGATGTGCTGGACCTGCTGGGCCGTGACAGCATTCAGGTGGATCTGAGCCAGATCTCCGGATATCTGGAGGGCAAGACCGTGCTGGTCACCGGTGGCGGCGGCAGTATCGGCAGCGAACTGTGCCGGCAGATCGCCAAGAATAATCCCAAATGTCTGGTTATTTTTGATATTTACGAAAATAATGCCTATGAGATCCAGCAGGAGCTGCTGCGGAACGATCCCTCCCTGAATCTGGCGGTGCGCATTGGTTCTGTGCGGGATGCCGAGCGTGTAAACCTGTTGTTTGAGGAGTTTCGGCCCCAGATCGTCTTCCATGCGGCGGCGCACAAGCATGTGCCCTTGATGGAGGACAGCCCCAATGAGTCTATAAAGAATAATGTGTTCGGCACGCTGCATGTGGCAGAGGCGGCTCACAACTTCGGGGCGGAGACCTTTGTGCTGATCTCCACTGACAAGGCGGTAAATCCCACCAACATCATGGGTGCTTCCAAGCGCCTGTGTGAGATGATCGTGCAGACCATGGCCTATCATGCCGACACCAAGTTTGTGGCAGTGCGGTTTGGCAATGTGCTGGGCAGCAACGGCAGTGTGATCCCGCTGTTCAAGAAGCAGATTGCAAACGGTGGCCCGGTTACCGTGACCCATCGGGACATCATTCGTTACTTTATGACCATTCCCGAGGCTGTGTCGCTGGTGCTGCAGGCAGGCTCGTATGCGCAGCAGGGCGAGATTTTTGTGCTGGATATGGGTGAGCCGGTGCGAATTGATGATTTGGCACGTAATATGATCCGCCTATCCGGATTTGAGCCCGATGTGGACATTGAGGTGAAGTATACCGGTTTGCGTCCCGGTGAAAAGCTGTATGAAGAATTGCTGATGAAGGAGGAGGGCATGCGCTCGACTCCCAACAAGTTGATTTATATCGGTCAGCCCTTGAATATCGATGAGGCAGCGTTTGTTGCCCAACTGGACGAGCTGGAGAAGGCTTGCCAGCGGAACGATAAGAATATCCGGGATCTGGTGCGTCAGATGGTGCCCACCTATCATCCGGGTCAATAAAGAAGCGGCGTCCGGTGGGGCGCTGTGGAGGAAACTGTGATATGATAAAGATTTGTTTGATTGCCCTTGCGGCGTATTTATTGGGATCGGTCAGTTCATCCGTAATGCTGAGCAGCCTGTTGTTCCGTGCGGATGTGCGGAAGCACGGCAGCGGAAATGCCGGCGCTACCAATGTGGCAAGAAACTTTGGCATGAAGGCCGGTGTGGCAACCCTTTTGTGCGATATGCTGAAGGCGTTGGTAGCTATGGGCTTTGGCCTGTGGCTGGGCGGCGAATTGGGCAAGGCTGTGGCCGGTATTGCCTGTTTGCTGGGCCACTTTTTCCCGGTATTCTTTGAGTTTAAGGGCGGAAAGGGTATTTCTGTGGGCGCTGTGGTAGCGGCGTTTATCGGTTGGCCGCACTTCCTGTTTGTGGTGGTTATGTTTGTCATCGGTGTGGCCCTGACCCGTATTGTATCGGTGGGCTCTGTGATGGCTGCGGCAGGCTTGCCTTTGGCACTGCTGCTGTTTGGCGGCAGCGGCCCTGAGTGGGCCTTGGGATTGGTAGGTGCTGCGGCTGTGATTTGGCAGCATCGGCAGAATATTCGCCGGCTGCTGCGCGGTGAAGAGAAGCAGTTCCGAGCAAAAAATTAAAAATAAGGGAAAAGCCCTGACGGTTTGCGCCGTCGGGGCTTTTTTGATAATTGGAAGGAGTTGGAAAC
Organism: Oscillospiraceae bacterium; assembly: GCA_017380435.1. Classification (GTDB taxonomy): domain Bacteria; phylum Bacillota; class Clostridia; order Oscillospirales; family Oscillospiraceae; genus Faecousia. The sequence goes on along the minus strand of JAFODZ010000046.1, from coordinate 4,101 downwards.
CCCTGTGGAGAAGTGGGAGTTTTATGAGAATAACTCTCAGAAAATTGGTCAAAGTCACGATTGACAATTTCAGTAAAATTTGAGAAAATAAGTATCGTAAGAAGAATGCCGCAGTGCAGCGAGAAAGAGAACATCAGTGAGGAAATAAAGATGAAATCTACCGGCGTGATCAGACATATCGACAACCTGGGCAGAATTACTCTCCCCATTGAACTGCGCAAGACCTTTGGTATGACTTGTGGCGACCCTGTGGAAATCTATACTGAGGGAAGCTCTATTGTGCTGAGAAAGCATGAAAGCAACTGTGTGTTTTGTGGCGGCGGCAAGAAGATCCTGATTTACAAGGACAAGCCTGTCTGCGAGAACTGCAGAAAAGAACTGAATGTTTGATGAGAGAAAGCGGTGCAGCGTGCGCACTGCTTTCTTTTTTGCTTTGCGGCGGGAATTTACAAACAGGTCGTTTACTTTTCGGCAATTTTCGGGTATCATAAAAGGCAAATGAACCCTGTAATGGTTTGGAGGATTGTTTATGAAAACGCATACCCCCCCGGTTGTGGGAGAAAAGCCCCCCAAGGTGGGATTTTTTGCCAGATTGAACGGCAAAGTTTCCTGTTTGTATTACGAAGGTCGCGACCCGAAGGAAAATGTATATGCCCTGTGGATCGAAGGTGAGGGCTTGGGCGGACTGCGCTGCTTTCCCTGTGTGTTGGATGAGGCGGGGGATTATTTGGTGTACGAGCCGGTGCGCACCCCTGAAACTGCTCGGGAAAATGCCATGCTGGTACAACGCTGGCCCTTGTTCTTGAATCAGGAGACCAAAGAGGAGTTTGCCATCCGGACGCTGGAGAAGGATGTGTTTAATCAGATTTGGCAGAAGTACCGCAACGACAAAATCAAGCGGGAATACGAAAAGGCCGGCCTGGAAGCACCTGCGGATCTGAATACGGTGCCTATTACCCAAGAGAACGAAGCACCGGCAGAAGATGAGCAGGCGGAGGCACAGGAGGGCTAAAAGGAGGCCTTTATGGGAAAGATCGGAACGCTGATCGAACTGTTTTGCACCGAGACGCTGAAAAACGTTGTGCCCACCCTGGCGCTGGAGCCGGAGCATTTGGTGATGCTGGTGGACACCGGTGCGCAGTATACCGATGCGTATGAAAATACCATCCGTGCATTGCGGGATCGGATGCCGGATCTGTTGATCTCGTATTTTGAGGCGGATTGTAAAGATCCGGATAGTATCCGTGAGGCGCTGGAAGTATTGTATGCCAAATATCCCGACGGTATTTTTGACTTTACCGGCGGCAGTGAATTGCTGCTGCTGAGTGCATTTGCATTTGCACGGCGCAAGGATGCGGCAATGATGCACATCGATCTGCCGCGGAAGCGATTGATGAATCTCAGCGGCTGTGATGAGCTGGAAGGCAATTTCGTGATGCCGGAGCTGACCTTGCGCGACCACTTGAACATGAACGGCGCCTTTTTTGACGGTGTGGGGCATGTGCTGATGGAGGCGGAACAAGAGCCTGCGGTGCGGGCCTTTTGCGAGCAGGTGATGCGGAACCAGTCTCGGTGGCGGAAGCAGTGCAATTATTTCCAGGCGGCTTGCGGCGGATTGATCGGGCTGGATGTAGATCAGCCGGTGACCTTTATTGCGGCTAACCGCAGCCGGGTGACCTGTGATGTGGATTATCTGTATCAGCTGCAGGACATCGGATTTTTGCGCAACGTGCAGCGGGAAAAGGGCCGGGTACGGTTCTCGTTTGTTGCGGAAAACTTCAAGAGCTACCTGACGGATGTGGGTGTGTGGCTGGAACTGTATACATACCTGCTGCTGCGGGATACCGGCTTGTTCAAGGAAATCTATATGAGTGTCAAGGTGGGCTGGGGTGACCCGGCCGATGAGTACAAGGGCACCGCCTACAACGAGCTGGATGTGGTGGCTTGTAACGGCCTGGAGACCATCTTTATCTCTTGTAAAACCAGCACCCCGGAGCCGGGGGATTTTAACGAGATCCAGGTGTACGCCAAGAAGTTTGGCGGACGGTTTGGCCGTGCGGTGCTTTGCACCAGCAATGAGCTGGGCCATGGATTTGTGGGCATGCACACCCGTGCCAAAGATCTGGGCGCGGTCATTGTGGACCGCTCTGACCTGCGGGACGGACGTGCCGTGCGGTTGCTGCAGGACTTAATGAAAGCCAACTGAATGAAGCGGGCCGGGCGCAAACTGCCCGGCCCTTGACTTTCGGGAGCGGTTGGAGTATAATACATTTCCATCCAATGTATGCAAAGACTATGAGAAAGGAGTGCCGCCCAATGGAAAAGACCGGTACCAAAGTGATTGCCGCAAACCGAAAGGCGCGGCACGACTATTTTGTAGAGGATACCTTTGAGTGTGGCATCGCGCTGGCGGGTACCGAGGTGAAGAGCCTGCGGGCCGGCACGGTGAACCTGAAGGATTCCTATTGCATTATCAAGGATGGCGAGCTGTTTGTCATCAGCATGCACATCTCGCCCTATGAAAAGGGCAACATCTTTAATCGGGATCCCATGCGCCAGCGGAAGCTGCTGATGCATCGACGGGAGATCAACCGGCTGTTTGGCTTGGTGAAGCAGGACGGCTATTCGCTGATCCCTCTGTCGCTGTATTTCAAAGGCAGCCGGGTAAAGCTGGAGATGGGCCTGTGCAAAGGTAAGAAGCTCCACGATAAGCGCGAATCTACCGCCCGACGGGATGCCGATCGGGAGATGGATCGTACCCTGAAGGAGCGCAACCGATAAGGGGGCGTAAAGGTTTCGACGGGGATTTTGAAGCAGGTTTAGCGGGCAGAGGCGCCCAGCCTCTATAAAATGGGTACTTTATAAATTAAATAACAATACTAATTATTGTTACGCTGCCTAATTAATGGCGGCCGTCTTTGCCGGTAGGGCCACGAACCGGATAAAGGCGTGGATTAGTGGCGTCCGTGCGTACACTAAGCTTTGCGTGTACCATGCATCATGAAGCTACTGAATCGTAAAGTCTGGCGACTGTCTTTGCGGTAAGGGAACGTTAAAAATCGCCTGCGCCCGGAGAAGGACTTGTGGATGGGTTTTCGGACAGGGGTTCGACTCCCCTCGCCTCCACCAAAACGAAAAGCACCGCGTGAGCGGTGCTTTTTTGTTTTTGGTATGGCTTTGACAGGCGGTGGGGAGTCGAAGGGCGCGTGTAAGAAAACAGTCCGGGGGACTGTTTTCCCGCGCCACCGCTCCGTCCGCAGACGGGCGACTCCCCTCGCATCCACCAAAACGAAAAGCACCGCGTAAGGGCGTCACTCATAGGGATTTAAATTTAATAAATTATAAAACTCGACTTATCAAAAATCGAGTTTTCTTTTGCCACGCATAACAAGTTGCATAAAATATTAATTTGTGCTATAATAAACTCAGCGATAAATAAGAATTTGACGGAGAGAATATGGATTACTACAAACAGATATTCAAACGAAAGTCCTTTCATATATTCAAAAATACTGATGTACTGACCGATGGTGAAGTTCAAGGACTAAAAGACTTTATTAAAATGGTAAAACCAATCACCCCCGAAATCAAAACAGAGATTTTCATTGTGCCCGAAAGCGAAACCACTTGCAAAAGAGGTGGACAATACTGCATATTGTTTTACAGCGAACCAAAGGGCGAATATTTACGAAATATCGGATATATAGGCGAACAGGTTGATTTATATCTTGCATCACAGAATATCGGTGCTTTGTGGTTTGGTATCGGAAAACCGCAAAATATGCAGGTAAACGGTCTTGATTTTGTCATTATGATCTCAATAGCCAAAATGCCCGAAGATATGTTCCGCAAAGATATGTTCAAATCAAAGAGAAAACCCTTGAATGAAATTTGGAGCGGTGATACTCTTGGTGTTGCAGAGATTGTTCGTTTCACTCCAAGTGCTTGTAATACACAACCTTGGATTGTCGAAAATACAAGCAATAACTTGATGATATACAGATTTAAGAAGCCCGGCAAGAGAGGAATTATGCCTGCCGATAAAGTGCGGTATTACAATAAAATTGATATGGGCATATTCCTTTTCATGTTGGAAGCTTG
>JAFODZ010000045.1 GCA_017380435.1 Oscillospiraceae bacterium | reverse complement strand
TCTTCTGGTTGAATCAGTTTTCCCATAGGGATTAACGGAACAACCACTTTTTCAAAGTCCTCATCAATCCATCCTGTTTGCGTCGGGCCAGGTGCAACACAATTCACAGTAATTCCATACTGTGCTACCTCAAGCGCAATACTGCGAGTTAGCGCCTCCAAAGTTGCTTTACTTGCTCCATAGGCGATCTGACCCGCAAAAATTTGTGCTGCATCCGTAGAAATGTTGATAACTCTTCCGTAACCACTGCGGTGCTTGATAAATTCCCTTGTCATCAAAATACTTCCGCGGACATTGACAGCAAATGTATCATCAATCACATTTTTCGTGATCGTTTCTATCGTGTCACAACCAGTTTCATCATCTGTTGCTGCATTATTAAGTAAAACATCAACTCGTCCGTATTTTTCAATGACCGTGGAATAGATTTCTTTTACAGCTTCCTCGTTGGAAATGTCGCTTTCTAAAACAATATAGTCAGCATTCATTTCCTTGAGTTTACTTTCCACTGCATCCGCAGCGCCTGCGTTTGCTCCATAATATCTGTCCACACCATTTCTATCCATCTTCGTCGCATCAAATGGTCTGGATACTTTCTTATACACCAAAACTACCTTAGCTCCTTCACGAGCAAAGGCAAGTGCTGTTGTTGCGCCAATTCCCCACGGGTTATTTGCTCCTGTAATGATGGCAACTCTATCTGTTAATCCGTAATTAACCATCTATGTTTCCTCCGTCAAATTCAAGTTTGTCTAACTGCTTTGCAGTAACGATACCGAGCGGCGAAGGGCAGTAACGAAACGCACTGCACCGAGTACGCATTGTTAGCCGGCACTGCCGGCCAAATTCAAGGTAGTCTAACTGTGATACATATTGGAATTTACGCTTGCAGCTTGTTTCGCAGCGAAAGGCCGTCTTTTAAAATGAAGTGGTTTTCCAGAAAACCGCTGATTTTTCCGATCAACCAGCCATTGACCATTGCGCAGACGATAGTGCCCCATTTTACACCTACAAAAGACTTGTAAAAGCACAGAGATAAAATGATGGCAAACAGGCAGCTGCAGCAATCGTAGATGGTTTTGGTTTTGCCAACGGAGGCATGGAATTTAGAGGATAGTTCTTTCACAACGAATTCGTAAGCCTCAGGCGGGAAATAGGTGTGCAGCAAAAGAGCCACGCCGATGGCGCAAATGACCATACCCGCAACATAGAAAATGATTTGCCACACCAAACCGGCGTAGGGGAACAGGGCAACAAGACTGATGGCAAGATCCAGAATCGTTCCGTATAAAAAAGCCGTAGCAAAGGACAAAAGGTAGCTCTTTTTAAATTTGCCCATGACCAGCGACAAGAAAATCAGCAGAGCTGCCTGAAAAACATATTCGGACATACCAAAGGAAAAGAAGGGAATATACTCTGATACTTTTAGGTGTATCAGGTATGCCGGCGCTACAACCATAGATATGCCAAAATCCGCCTTTTCCATCAAAGCGGTTCCCAATGCCAGAACAAAAATTCCGATAAAATATGCCAGTTCACTGTAAAGCAATCTTTTTCCTTTCATAAATGCCTCCAAAATGAATCAAATCTACCGTTTGATACAGAAACGGAAAAAGATGGTTTGTCGTACGTGCATCCTGGAAAACCCCATGCAGGGCGATGATGGCTCATCCGGTTGTCAAGCTTTTGCGAATGTAATAATAGGCCTTTTCAAAATCGCCCAGTTCCCGGTAACATTCTTCCAGACGGCTGTAAACCTGTGGCCCATTCCAATCTTCCGCTTTCAGAAAATGCTCCGCGGCGGGTGCGTATTCTTTCTTAGCCAGATAGACTTCACCCCGCAGGAAGTACCAGAATCCGTCCCGGTTTTCCACTGCGTCCAACAGCGCCCCACAACGATCATGTTGATTTGTCTCCAGGGCGGCATGGGCCTGCAACATCAGCGCCGGCTCCATATCCGGCAGCAGGTCAACCAGCTCTTCCGGAGGTTCTGCGTTTGCCCGGTGACACAGCACCAGACGGCGCAGCTCCAATTCCGGAGTGTAGTATGGGGTGTGTTCGCCTGCCCGGCCGGCTTGCTCCAAAAACCGAACAGCCATGGGGCGGCGGCCGTCATCCAGCGCCTGCTGCGCCATCTCCATAAAACGCAGGGCGGCGATCAGATAGTATTCCGGGTCAAATACGGGATCCGGTGCCTGATAATTCTGCAGGGCTAGAATTGCCTGCTCGCCGGGCAGCCGTCTGGCTTCCAGGATTCGTGCCTGGTTGGGGGAGGGGACATCCTCATCCAAAAAGTAGCTGATGGGTTTTCCCAGCTGCTGGGCCAGATAACGCAAAGTGTCCATGGAGGGATGGGCGCTGCCATGTTCAATTAAAGAAAGCATATTGCGGGTGATCATCGTGCCGCAAAGCTCCCGCTGGGACATTCCTTTTTCCAGGCGGGCTTCCTTGATCCGCTGGCCCAATTCCATGGCGCCACCTCCAGGTAATTCTTATTTACCCCAACTATACCAGATTTCCTGGGAAAAAGCTACTGTCACAGAAAATTCATTTGCTATTTTTCCGGGTTTGTTTTATAACTATAGTAACAAAGAAAAGGAGGCACGTTATGGACGTTCAAAACCGTCGTGCTTTGAAGGAAATGGCCCGGGCCCGTTTGGCCGGGGCTGCCTACGACCCCAAAAAGCTGGCGCTGATCCACACGGGTATCAGTGTGGGAGCTGCCCTGGTAATTGCCTTGCTGGGGTATTGTCTGGATCATTGGATCTCCGGTACTGCCAGCGGCTTATCCGGTATGGGAATCCGGCGGATTCTGGGAACGGTGCAGATGACGCTGCAATATGTGCAGGGTTTGGCACTGCCCTTCTGGGAGATTGGCTTTATCTTTGTGGCTCTTCGCTTTTGGCGGCAGGAGCAGGTACAGCCGAAGGATATGCTGGAAGGTTTCCGCCGCTTCCGTCAGGTGATGGGTTTGCGGCTGACAGAGCTTTGCTTGTATTTCGGTGCGGCCTTTGGCTGTGCATACGCCGCCAGCTTCATCTTTGCCCTTACTCCTTATTCCCAGAAGATGATGCAGTACCTGACGCCCTTTATGAACGAGAACGCCACCATGGAGCAGGTTCAGGAAACGCTGATGGCACTGCCTATGGAAGACTTGCTGGCTATGTCCGTTCCCTTCATGGTGATCTTTGGAATCTTGTTTGTGCTGCTGTTTTTGACCATGCACTATAAATTCCGCCTGGCCGACCATTTGATCATGGATCAGCCCAATATCGGTGCTATGCGGGCGCTGTTTTTCAGCGGTCAGCTGACGAAGAAAAAGCGCTGGGCGCTGCTGAAGCTGGATCTGAGCTTCTGGTGGTTCTATGTGCTGATGGGACTTTCTGTGGTGGTGTGCTATATGGATGTGCTGCTGCCTATGCTGGGAATTCCCTTGTCTATGTCTGGTGAGGTTGCCTGGCTGGTGTTTTATGTACTGGGTCTGTTGGTGCAGCTGGCCGTGTTCTGGTGGGGTAAAGCCTATGTCCAGACCACCTGGGCTGCCGCCTACGAAACCCTATGCCGGCAGCTGGAGACTCCGCAGG
>JAFODZ010000044.1 GCA_017380435.1 Oscillospiraceae bacterium | reverse complement strand
GCAATATGGAACTTGTTGACAAAATCTGCTTTACTCGATGCATAATTGGCTTCATGGATGTTAGCACCAATTGATGTTGCACTTCGAATTACTTGATTAACCAAAACACTTCTGCCTTTACGGGTGTCTATTTCATCGCAAATAGCTATTATGTGCAAAGCAAATGCCTTTACTCTTGTTCTAAGTTCAGATTCTTTCATAATCAAAACTCCTTTGGTGAAGTTTTTGCTTAGCAAAAGTGAAGTTGACATATTGTCAGTGAAGTTTGGCTATCGCCAAGTGAAGTTAAGTTTGCCAAAAGCACTTCGCCTTAAGGCGAAACTTCACTACGAAGTAACTTCACTGCGTTAGCAACTTCACTTGCCGTAGGCAAACTTAGTTGTAGAATCTATTGTTTGCACAGGCAAACAATAGATTCTACATGGGCGCAGCGGGGGAACAAGTCTGCTGCCTGGGCGGAGGTCAATTGATATCCCCGTTCTTTCAGCAGCGCCACATCCCGGGCCAGCGTTGCCGGGTCGCAGGACACATAGACGATCCGGCGGGGATTCATTCGGTGCAGCGCCTCGATGGTATCGGCGTTCAGTCCCTTACGGGGCGGATCGACTACTACCACATCCGGGCAAATGCCCTTTTGCTCCAGCTCCAGCGCAGCCTTACCCGCATCGCCGCAGAAAAACTCCGCATTTTCGATACCGTTTCTTTTGGCATTTTCCCGGGCATCCCGGACGGCGGCTTCCACCACTTCCACGCCAATGACTTTACCTGCCTGTTTCGCCATAATCAGCGTGATCGTGCCTACGCCGCAATAAAGATCCAGCACCAAATCGTCCTTTGTGATTCCAGCCTGCCGGATGGCGGCTTCGTACAGCCGCTGAGCCTGGGGGTGGTTCACTTGATAGAAAGACCGGGCAGACAGCCGGAATTTTAATCCGCACAAGGTATCTTCGATATACCCCGGGCCATGGAGGATAATTTCCTCATCGCCCAGCACAGAGTTGCCCGGCTTGGTATTCACCGACAGCACCAATGTGCAGAAACCGGGGATCTTTTGCAGCTCTGCAATCAGTGCCTTGGCCTTGGACAAGTCTTTGCCGTTGACCGTCAGACACACCAAAATTTCCCCGGAGAGCCATCCCCGGCGGACAAAAATATGGCGCACCAGTCCCTTGTGTTCCGTTTCATCGTAGGCAGAGATATGATGCCGGTTCATAAATTCGATGACCGTATTTTTTACCCGGTCTGCCTCCGGGAACAGGATCAGGCAACCCGCATTTTCCACGATTTGGTGGGTACCTGCCCGGAAAAACCCGGCGTAGGCTCTGCCTTTCTTGCTGCTCACAGGATAGACCGCCTTATTCCGGTACTCCGTACAGGACGGCGCGGACAGCAGCGGTAAGGTTTCCAATTTCTCACCGCCGATGCGGTTCAGCGCCTGCTTCACCCGGTCTGCTTTCAGACGGCATTCCTCGTCATAATCCATATGCCAAAAATCGCAGCCGCCGCACAGCTTAGCCACCGGACATTGCCGATTCACCCGATGGGGGGATTTTTCCAAAATTTCCGTGATTTTTCCCGCTGCCCAGGTCTTTTTTGCCACTTCAATGCGCACAAGGCATTTTTCTCCCACAATGGCATTGGGGACGAACACGGCGCAGCCATCGATTTTAGCAACACCCTGCCCCTCTGCGGTATAGTCGCAAATTTGCGTTTCGTAAACTTTGTTCTTTTCTAACATCTTATCCTCTATTCCTCAGCCAGCATTGTCTCCCCTTGCCTCCCTCGTTATGAGGGAGGTGGATGTGCGTAAGCACAGACGGAGGGAGTTTTGTTTCTCAAAGAGTACACTCCCCCAGTCAAATTGCCTAATATCGGCAATTTGCCAGCCCCCTCAAAACGAGGGGGCCAAGGGATTGCGCTAATTTGTCCATCGTCAATTAAACAATGGTTTCCATGCCGATTTTTTGGGGTTTCAGGCCCAGTTTTTCATAAAAGGCCATAGCATTTTCGTTGCAGCACCAGACATTGAGCGTCACATTATAGGCCCGGCGCATCTTGGCGTAACGAAGAATTTCTTCGTAAATTTTCTTGCCAATACCCTGTCCCCGGCAGCTTGCATCCACGCACAGATCATCAATATAGATCTCTGTATGGTCAGCGATCACCGGGTCACGGTCGTAGATCTTCACCTGGCAAAATCCGTAACCTACCACTTTTTCCCCCTCAACCGCCACAAAAATCGGGGTTTTGGGAGAATCCAGCATGGCAAGGATCTGAGATGCGCCGTATTTCCGGGCGCCGGTACGGAAAATATCCGGCCTGCCCTCGTGGTGAACCTGTCCCACCTGCCGCAGCAGATCCAAAATCCCCGATACATCCTTAGCCTCTGCAAAACGAATTTCCATAACCGTTCCTCCCGTTTTTTTCTTTATCATAGCATAATTTTTATTTTAGGTAAAGAAATATCATTATAAAAAAATAATTGTTGACCTACGGCAAAGTTTCGGTTATAATACCTTAGACTGACCAATTATGGTCATTTATTATGCGTTGCTGCGGCCTTTTGGCTGTTGAGCATATGTGATTTTGACAGGAGGTGTACTAACTATGAAGCGTACCTATCAGCCCAGCCGTCGTCACCGTTCCAAGGTTCACGGTTTCCGTCAGAGAATGGCTACTTCCAATGGCCGCAAGGTTCTTGCCCGCCGCCGTGCTAAGGGCCGCAAGGTTCTGTCCGCCTGAGGGTAACAACAAAGCATGAGCACCGCTCAGTGCAAAACGGGAGTGTTAGCAGGGCGACTGCGTATTTCGCCCTGCTCCCTTTTTTATATGGCTCTGGATTTTATCGACAGCTATCGTTAGAGGATTTGCCTCCCCTGTAGGGGAGGTGCCCAGTGCGCACACTGGGCGGAAGGGTTTACGGAAGCATCAATTATGCATCAGCTTACAGTTCTGCTAACCCCTCAGTCAAATTGCCTAAAGTCGGCAATTTGCCAGCTCCCCTGCAAGGGGAGCCTTATGTCGGTGTTTTCGTTTACAGTAACCTCTGGGAGAGATATTATGAAATATTCCTACAGTTTGAAACTGAATCATATCTTCCGGCGGCTGTACAGTACAGCCGGGCAGGCCAACGGACTTTTGGTCCTGTACGCCAGGCCGAACCGCCTGGGGATCAACCGCATCGGCATCACCGCCGGCAAAAAGCTGGGCAAAGCTGTTGTCCGCAACCGGGTGCGCCGCCGTCTGCGGGAAGTCTATCGTCTCAACGAAGACCGGTTCCAATCCGGATGGGATATCGTTGTAGTGGCGCGCAGCCGCTGTATTACGGCAAGTTTTGAGAAACTGACGGACAGCTATTTGTCCCTTGCCGAAAAGGCCGGTATCCTAAAATGAAGAAAATTCTGCTTTTTCTTATTGGTTTCTACCGCAAACACATCTCCCCCTGCACACCGCCGGCTTGCCGGTTCACTCCCACCTGTTCCCAATACGCACAAGAAGCCATTACCAAATACGGGGCCATTAAAGGCGGCTGGTTGGCGCTGCGCCGACTGCTTCGCTGCCACCCCTTCTATAAAGGGGATTTCTACGACCCCGTCCCGTAAGGAGTAACACTATGATACTTTTTGAACTTTCCGATATTATCCGGGTACCTTTTGGTTACCTCTTGGATGCGCTGTATCAGTTCACCACCAACTACGGTTTGGCACTGATCCTGTTTTCTATCATCGTTAAGGTCATCATGATGCCCACTACCGTCAAGAGCAAGCGCTCTATGATGAAGATGTCCCGGCTGACTCCCAAAATCCAGGAAATTCAGAAAAAGTACGAAAACGACCAGCAGAAGCAGAACGAAGCCATGCAGGCCCTCTACAAGGAAGAGGGCGTATCCATGGGCGGCGGCTGCCTGTGGTCTTTGGTACCGCTGCTGATTCTGTTTCCTCTATACGCAGTCATCCGCGAACCTCTGATCTACATTCTGCACGAAAGCAAGGACATCGTCCAGGTTATTATCCAGGAGTGCTCCGCAGAGGGTGCCGGTCTGATTGAAGGCATTAAAACCGCAAGGGACGGCTATGCACAGCTGATAATTGCCGGTCGTTTGTTTGACAATCCCGAACTGGCTCAGCAGATCGTCGCCGCCACCGCAGACAAGCTTCCCGAGGGAGCGGAAATTGCCGCCCGCACATTGCAGGGTATGGACTTCTCTTTCCTGGGCATCGATCTGTCCGCAAAACCCGAATACAACATTTTCAACAAAGAGGTCTGGAGTTGGAACTGGGCGCACATTGGTGCATTCCTGCTGCCTGTTCTGGCTACCCTCTCCCAAGTGGCTACTATGCTCATTTCGCAGAAGGTCAACAACTCTCTGGTGACCAATGAGAAGGGCATACAGGACAAAGAAGCTGCTAAAAACTCCCAAGCCAATCAATCCACCAAAGCTTTGACCTATACGATGCCTCTTATGACATTGTTCTTCGGCTTTAGTATGCCCGCCGCCCTCAGCCTGTACTGGATTATCCAGAGTGTTGTGGGTACTGTTTTGGACAACATTCTCACCATCAAGCTCCGCAAGGAGTATGACAAAGAAGATGCCGAGCGGCTGCAAAAGGCCATCGAAGCCGACAAAGCCGAGCAGGAAAAAGAGCGCATCCGCGCCGAGCGCCGCGCTGCCAATCCCGACGGCATCACAGAAAACACCAGCAAAAAGAAGCTTCAGCAGAAGCAGCAGCGGGAGCAGGAAGCTGCCAAGGCCGCTGCAAAAAAAGAGTTTAACGCCAAAAGAGGTATCGTAGAAGAGGAAAAAGAAAAGCCGCAGGCTATGTCCGGCATTGCGGACAGACCCTTCTGCAAAGGCCGCAACTACGATCCCAACCGCTATACTTCCAACACAACGGAGGAAACTGAATAATGGAAAAAAGCATCGTTACAACCGGCAAGACCATTGATCTTGCTGTGGAAGCCGCACTGAACCAGCTGGGTCTGGACCGGGACAGCGTATCTGTTCTTGTTTTGGCACAGGCCAAAAGCGGTTTTCTGGGCATTGGCGCTTCCCCTGCCAAGGTGCAGGTGACTTACGAAGTTCCCGATCCTACCCCGGAAGCACCCAAGAGCGCATTAGGCGCCGCCTCCCGTTCCAAGCCGAAGGCTCCCAAAGCAGAAGCTCCCAAAGCAGAAGCTCCCAAGGCCGAACCTAAAAAAGAAACTCCCAAGGCCGAGCCTAAGAAAGAGGCTCCCAAAGCGGAACCCAAGAAAGAAGCACCCAAAGCACCGAAGGTCTATACCCCTGCCGCTGCCGGTAGCGTTGAAGAGAAAATTGAGATTTTCCTGAAGGGTCTTCTGGAACAGATGGGTTCCCAGGCTGTTCCCCACGCTAGCAAGGTTGACAACACAACCTATGAAGTCGAACTGGTCGGCGAGGATCTGGGTTATCTCATTGGCCGCCGCGGCGACACCCTGGATGCTATCCAGCATCTTTGCAACTACTCTGTGGGCCGCAATGTAGAAGGCCACATCCGCATCAATGTGGATGCCGAGGACTACCGCCAGAAGCGGGAAGATTCCCTCCGCCGCTACGCACAGAAAAAGGCGCAGCAGGTGCTCAAGGCTCACCGCCGCACCACCTTGGAGCCTATGAACGCTTACGAGCGTCATGTGATCCATGCTTCTTTGCAGGATGTTGACCGCATCACCACCTACTCCGTTGGTTCTGAACCCAACCGCCGGGTGGTCATTGAATACGTCCGCTAATTGCATACAAAAACAGAGGGTGTCTCGCCGGAGACACCCTCGATTTTTATGCTGTAAATGATTGTTTATAGCATCAACTACCGTATAAGACCGTAGGGGCGTTCTTTGAACGCCCGCGGGCGAACACAGTTCGCCCCTACAGGTAATTTGTAAGGTAAATTCTAATTTTCGGTAGAAAGGGATGAAAATTGCCCAAGTGTCGTGGGTGACACTTGGGCAATTGTTTTTAGTACATTCCGCCGCCCTGGGCTGCAGCAGCTGCCATAGCAGCATCAGCTGCGGGATCGGGCTTGTCAGCCACCAGAGATTCGGTGGTCAGCACGCAGGATGCGATAGATGCGGCATTTTCCAAAGAGGAACGGGTGACCTTGGTGGGGTCAACGATGCCGGCAGCGATCATATCCACATATTCCTCGGAATAGGCATTGTAGCCATAGCCGATCTTGCCGGAATTTCTGATCTTCTCATAGACCACAGAGCCGTCAACGCCGGCATTCTGGGCAATCTGGCGAACAGGAGCCTGCAGAGCAGTTGCAATGATCCGGGCGCCGGTCTTCTCGTCGCCGGAGAGAGTCTCAATCAGCGCATCCACAGCTGCGATAGCATTGACCTGGGCAGTACCGCCACCGGCCACGATGCCTTCTTCCACAGCTGCGCGGGTAGCATTGAGGGCGTCTTCCACGCGGAGCTTCTGCTCCTTCATGGCAACCTCAGTCTGGGCGCCGACTTTAATAACAGCAACGCCGCCGGCCAGCTTTGCCAGACGCTCCTGGAGCTTCTCCCGATCGTAGTCGGAATTGGTGGTGGCAATGGATGCCCGGATGGTGTGAGCACGGGCCTTAATAGCATCGGGATCGCCTGCGCCATCGACGATGGTGGTATTGTCCTTGGTGACAACGATCTGACGGCAACGGCCCAGATCGGTCAGCTGTGCCTCAGTCAGCTCCATATTCAACTGGCTGGAGATCACAGTACCGCCGGTCAAAATGGCGATATCCTGCAGCATTTCCTTGCGGCGGTCGCCGAAGCCGGGAGCTTTTACGCACACGCAGTTGAAATTGCCGCGCAGACGGTTCACCAGCAGGGTTGCCAGTGCATCGCCTTCCACATCCTCGGCAATGATCATCATCTTCTTGCCGGCCTTAACAACAGGCTCCAGAATGGGCAGGATCTCCTGGATGGAGGAGATTTTCTTATCGGTGATCAGAATGTAGGCATCGTCCAGAACAGCCTCCATCTTATCGGTATCGGTGACCATATAGGGGGAGATATAACCCCGGTCAAACTGCATGCCTTCCACAACTTCCAGGCCGGTTTCTGCAGTCTTGCTCTCTTCGATGGTGATAACGCCTTCGGTGCCCACCTTCTCCATAGCCTCTGCGATCAGCTTGCCGATAGCAACATCGCCGGAGGAAACAGTGCCGACTCTTGCAATGTCCTCAGAGCCGTTGACGGGAACGGAATGCTCCTTGATGGCAGCAACTGCTGCATCCACTGCCTTCTCGATACCCTTGCGCATAACCATGGGGTTTGCACCGGCGGACAGGTTCTTCAGACCCTCACGGGTGATTGCCTGAGCCAGAACGGTTGCGGTAGTGGTGCCATCACCGGCCACATCGTTGGTCTTGGTAGCTACTTCCCGGATGAGCTGTGCGCCCATATTTTCAAAAGCATCCTCCAGCTCCACTTCCTTGGCGATCGTCACGCCGTCATTGGTGATCAGCGGAGCGCCGTACTTCTTGCCCAGAACCACATTGCGGCCCTTGGGTCCTAAAGTGACCTTAACGGTATCGGCCAGCTGGTCGATGCCGGATTGCAGCTTTTTGCGGGCTTCTTCGCCGTAAATAATCATTTTTGCCATAATCAGTTACCTCCCAAATCAGTCCGTCACCACAGCCAGGATATCATCCTGCTTGACAAACTTGTAATCCACGCCATCGAGCTTGATTTCACTGCCAACATAATTACCAACCACGACTTTATCGCCGGGTTTTACAGTCATAGTCACTTCTTTTGTGCCGGGGCCTGCAGAAACAACCTCATAAATGGCCGGCTTTTCCTTGCTGGAAGTGGCCAGAATGATACCGAAGGAGGTAGTCTCCTGGGTTTCCGATGCTTTGAGCAGAACATTGTCTGCCATAGGTCTGAGTTTCATTTTCATTCCTCCGTATTGCAATTGGCATTGCCAAGATTTTACTTTTTAGCACTCTTTTCTTTTGAGTGCCAACGCTCCTATATCATAGCCTACCATCACTAAAAAAGCAAGTCCTTTTTGGGGAAATTATCTTAATTTTTTGTGAATATTCCCAGTTCTGCCGGTTTTGCTGAAAGGAGCCTGCTTTTTGGCTGCATTTTTGTTGGAAATTACTCTTGAAAGCCGCAAATTGCGGTGCTATGATACTGCTTGCTGAATATTAATGTAAAGAAGGTCTTACATTTGAATACCAACTTAATCTGCATTGCTGTAGCCGTGATTGCAGGACTTCTTATGTCCCGCCCCGCAAAAAAGCTTCATCTGCCTGCCGTTACCGCCTATTTGGTGGCCGGACTGCTGATCGGCCCGTTCTGCCTGGGTGCTTTAAACATTCCCGGCATCGGTTTTTCCTCTTTAGAGCATGTGGAAGGCTTTTCCCTGCTGACCCAGGTCGCTCTCGGTTTTATTGCCTTTTCTATGGGCAACGAGTTCCGCCTTGCGCAACTAAAGGCTATGGGTACGAAGGCCATCATCATCGGCATTACCCAGGCCGTGATCACCACGCTCGTAGTGGATGCTGTGCTGATCGGTGTGCATCTCCTGTTCCCCCAAATGCTCTCCCTGTCCGCCGCCATTACTCTGGGCGCCATTGCTTCGGCAACCGCTCCCGCGGCAACCTTGATGGTCGTCAAGCAGTATAAAGCGGACGGTCCTCTGACCCGGCTTTTGATGCTTGTAGTTGCCATTGACGACGCCGTAGGCCTGCTGCTGTTTTCCGTTTCCTTTGGTATTGCCTCCGCGCTGGAAAAAGGCTCTATCAATCTGACCGCTGTGGCCATCGAGCCCATGCTGGAAATCGTGCTGTCGCTGGGCATAGGCGCGCTTATGGGCCTGCTGCTGAACTGGCTGGAAACCTTCTTCCACTCCCGCAGTAAGCGTATGGCGCTGTCGGTGAGCTTTGTGATTCTGACCGTAGGTCTTTCCATGCTGAAGTTCCACATCGGCTCCATTCACATTGGATTCTCTCTGCTGCTGGTTTGCATGATGACCGGCACCGTATTTTGCAATGTATGCAACACCTCCGACGAACTGATGGGTCGTGTGGATCACTGGACTGTACCGCTGCACGTTCTGTTTTTCGTAATTTCCGGTGCGGAACTGGATCTCAAAATTCTAGCTAACCCGGTAACCTTGATCGTGGGCGTTGTGTATATTCTCAGCCGCTCCGCAGGCAAATATCTGGGTTCTTACGGAAGCTGCAAGGCTGTCAAATGCTCCCCGGCTATCACCAAGCATTTGGGTATCACCCTTCTGCCCCAGGCCGGCGTAGCCTTGGGTATGGCACTGACTGCATCTAACCTTAGCGACGGCAGCCTGGTGCGCAATGTGGTTCTGTTCAGCGTGCTGGTCTATGAACTGGTAGGCCCTGCGCTGACCAAGCGTTCGCTGCTGAAGGCCGGCGAAATCGTTCCGGAAAACAAAACCAGCGCCCGTACCCCCAACCAACCCAAAACACCTGTTAGCATTCATTAAAGAAAGCGGCAATTCCCTCAGCGGAATTGCCGCTTCTTTTATAAATGATAGTTTACCTTATGATCTATCGTTTAAAATCGTAGGGGCGTTCTTTGAACGCCCGCGGGCGAACACAGTTCGCCCCTACAAGTAATTCGTTAGATAAATTCCAATTGGTAATATAAAAGCGAAGGTTTAACAGCCTTCGCTTTTCTTATATGATGAAGGAGCTCGGCCTGACGGAATTTCCAATTGGGACACCACGCCCGCAGACAAATGTGTCAGCCATC
>JAFODZ010000043.1 GCA_017380435.1 Oscillospiraceae bacterium | reverse complement strand
GCAAAGATAGCGGCATTTTTCTTCCGTATCCTCCGGGCCAACGCCCAAAAGGATCAAAAATCCCTGCCCGATTTGACCGACAATTTGCCCGTCGATCTCCACGGATGCGTTTTTTACTCTTGTCAAAACCGCTTTCATAAGCATTCCTCCTATAAAATGGACAGTTCACCCCTATGTGTCATTCTGAGCGGAGTGAAACGCAGTCGAAGAATCTTCATGGTATCGTTGGTGCAGAGCAGTCATTCAGCGGCGTAGATCCTTCGACTCGCCTTGCGGCTCGCTCAGGATGACATGGGTTAGGAAACCCAGTACGCATTTGCGTTACAAAGTCAGTTGTGTCCTCTGCGGGAACCGATCACATCCCGGATGTTCATCAGCCGGTTGCGGACAGCTTCCAGTTCGGAGACATTCCGCACTTCGAAACGAACGGTAAAGATACTCTTACCGCCGGGAAGATCCTTGCCAAACAGCTCCTTGACCCGCACGCGGGCGGCAGTCATAGCCGTTGCCACATCCAGTAAAAGTCCGTCCCGGGTGATGCAGTCCAGTTCCAGAGTGGTTTCAAAGGGCTGCTCGTCCTGGGATGCCCAGCGCACCCGAACCCATCGGGCGGCCTGCTGAGGATTGTTGCGGTGGACGGTATTGCCGCAGTCTGCCCGGTGAACGGAGACGCCGAAGCCTTTGGTAATAAAACCAACAATGGGGTCGCCGGGGACAGGCGTGCAGCACTTGGAGAATTTGATCATACACGATTCAATATCCTCAACGATCACGCCGTTGACGCTGTGACGATTCACACGGTTGTCGTCGGGGACAATGCGCAGGGGGTTGACGGCTTTGTCCACCGGCTGTTTGGTGGCCCGGTTGATATCGTCCCGGATTCGGCCTACGGCCTTGGAGGCAGTCAGACCGCCATAGCCGATGGCAGCGTACATATCCTCCCAGTTGTCAAAGGACAGCTTTCGCAGAAGCTGCTCTTCCAGCTCGGCATCGGTGAGGGCAGACAGGGGCAGCATCAGCCGCCGCATTTCTGCTTCAAAACTGGCCTTGCCGTGGAGGACATTTTCCTCCCGCTTTTCTTTTTTGAACCACTGCTTGATCTTGGTTCGGGCTTGGTTGGATTTGCAGATATTCAGCCAGTCACGGCTGGGACCTTTGGCGGCCTTGGAGGTGATGATCTCACAAATGTCGCCGTTTTCCAGCGGCTGATCAATGTTACAAATACGGTTGTTGACTTTAGCGCCTACCAGCGCGTTGCCGACGCCGGAATGGATGGCATAGGCAAAGTCGATGGGAGTAGATCCGGCGGGAAGACTGACAATTTTGCCCTTGGGGGTGAATACAAATACCTCATCGTCGAACATATCGATCTTGAGGGAGGAAACATAGTCTTCCGCATCTGTATCCTGCTGGCTTTCCAGCAGGCGGCGCACCCATTCAAAATCCTTTTCGTTACCCTGCCCCACGCCTTGCTTGTATTTCCAGTGCGCAGCAATGCCGTATTCGGCAGTTTCGTGCATCTGCCAGGTGCGGATCTGCACCTCGAAGGGGATGCCCTGGTTGCCAATCACGGTGGTATGCAGGCTTTGATACATATTGGGTTTGGGGGTGGAAATATAGTCCTTGAACCGGCCCGGGACCAGATTGAACAGATCGTGGACGTGGCCTAAAACATTGTAGCAATTGGGAATGGAATCGACGATTACCCGGAATGCGTATATGTCGTACAGCTCGTCCATATTCTTATTTTGCAGGTCCATTTTCCGGTAAATGGAGTAAACGTGCTTAATTCGACCGTAGGTAGAGTTGTGGATACCCATAGCGGAAAGGCGCTGGGTGATCCGATCCTGGATGGTGTGCATAAATGCCTCATCCTGCTCCTTGTGGGCGCGCAAATAGGACATGATGGCCTCGTAGGCTTCCGGATCCAGGTACCGCAAGGAGATATCTTCCAACTCCCATTTGATTTTTTGCATACCAAGCCGGTGCGCCAGAGGGGCATAGATATCCATCGTCTCCCGGCATTTGGAGATCTGCTTTTCCGGGGTCTGATACTGCATTGTCCGCATATTGTGCAGCCGGTCGGCAATTTTGATCAAAACCACACGGATGTCCTTGGACATAGCCATAAACATCTTACGCAGATTTTCCATTTGTTGCTCCTCGGAGCTGGAGAAATTGGCCCGGGTCAGCTTGGTAACGCCCTCTACCAGCTCGGCAGTGGTTTTACCAAACAGACGGGAAATTTCCTCAAAAGAAGCATCGGTATCTTCAATGCAGTCGTGAAGCAGCGCACCCAAAATAGCATCCACATCCAGACCCATCTCGGCAACCAGCTCTGCTACGGCCAGAGGGTGAATGATATAGGGAGAGCCGTCCTTACGTTTTTGCTCTTTATGCTTTTCTCGTGCAAATTCCACAGCCTGATCGATCCGTGTCATATCCACACCGGGCATGCACCGGTTTATGGTCTGGTACAGCGCACCGTAATGTTCGGCAAAACTTTCCATAAAATGTTACTTACTCCTTCATTGTGAGCCGCTGCATAGTGGGGCTCTCATTCAGATCCCGTTTTTGGCTGCATTCCAAAAGACGAAGAGAAATACGATTGTTCAGCCGCTGGATCTGAAGAAGACCCACATCGGCAAAAATATCCAGGCAGACCAGAAGCTGGCCTAAGTTCAAATCCTTGTCGCTCCAGCGGACGATCTTCCGACACAGACACAGAGGATCTTCTGTGATGCCGCGCTGACCGAACCGGGCAAGATACCGCCAGATCCGTCCCAGAATCTCCCGATCCGGCAGCAAAGTTTCTGCCTGGCCGGGCTGCAGCCGCTCTTCCCGCAGAGCGGTGTAGGCGGAGGTGTCCCAGGAACATTGGGCGCGGCAGGCGGGGCGGATATCTACCAGATTCATCTGCACGCTTCGCACGCCCCGGAATTCATTGACCTGAGGGTGGAAGGCTACATCTACCACATCCCCTACGGCAATTCCGGCACTTTCCGGGCAGGCGGAAAAATAAATGCCGCTAAAGCTATGCTGACCTGCTCGTAGCTGCAGGCGCATATGTTTGCCGCCGCCGACCTGGTTTGCCCGCTCGACGGTTACTCGTTCCATTACCAGCAGAGGACGGGGACAGCCGTTGCCGCAGGGCTCCAGCCGTTCCAAGGTGTCAATGTTGGCAGTGGTCAGCAGTTCCGGTGGAACGGCACAGTCGCAGGTAAGTTGGGTGCGGGGCATTCCGGAGCTATAGTACGCCTCAGCCAGTTGACAGATTTGGCGTCGGAATTCGGGAATTTGATCCCGGTGGATGGTAAAACCGGCAGCAAGCTCGTGGCCGCCGTAGCTTTCCAGCAATTTTCCAAGAGATTTCAAAGAGGAGAACAGATTGAAACCGCCATAGCTCCGGGAGCTGGCTTTGCCGTGTTCTCCGTCCAGACAGATCAAAAAGGTGGGGCAGCAGTAGGCCTCCGCAATGCGGCTGGCTACAATACCCACAACGCCCTGGTGCCAGCTCTCTTCGGCAAGAACGATGGCTTGGGGAATATGATCCTTGGGGAGCATACTTTCCGCGTGGGCGTAGATTTCTGCTTCTACAGCCTGCCGCTGGCGGTTTAGTTCACACAGGCCGGCGGCAACAGCCGCAGCCCGGGCCGGATCGTGGGTCAAGAATAGTTCAATAGCCAGATCAATCTGACCAATTCGGCCGGCGGCGTTGATCCGGGGGGCCAAAATGTAGCCTACAGAGGAGGCGTTCAATGAAAGAGAATTGCAATTGCATTGCTCCATCAGTGCTGCCAAACCGGGGCGTTGGGTCTGACGGAGCATTTCCAGGCCCTTGGACACAAAGACCCGGTTTTCGCCTTGCAGGCTCATTACATCTGCCACTGTACCCAGGCAGACCATATCCGCATATTCCTGCAGAACCGCGTTCTGGTTTCCGGCCAAAGCTGCAGCCAGCTTAAAAGCCACGCCTACGCCGGAAAGGGTCTTGTGGGGATAACCGGCATCGGGGCGGTGGGGGTCCAGAACAGCAACGGCGTTGGGCAGCATTTCTTTGCATTCGTGGTGGTCGGTGATAATCAGATCAATGCCCAGCTTTTTACACAGCCGGGCCTCCTCAATGGCGGTGATGCCGCAATCGACGGTGACGATCAGCTTAACACCCTCCTGCCAAAGCTGACGGATGGCGATTTCGTTCAGACCGTAGCCTTCCTCCAGCCGGCCGGGAATATAGGGAATGACAAGTCCCCACTGACGGCGCAGAAAGTCGGTCAAAAGACAGGTAGCGGTGATGCCATCTACATCATAATCACCGAAAACAGCAATTTTTTCCCGCTTTTCCAATGCAATTCGCAGCCGCGCCACGGCCTTGGCCATATCCGTCATCAAATAGGGGTCATAAAGCTTTCCATCGCAATTCAAGTAGTCTTTTGCCTGCTCGGGGGTGCGGATTCCTCTTGCGGACAAAACCATGCTCACTAAGGGTTCGTAGCCTGACGCGGTTAGAGCATTGACGGATTGCTGCTCCGGCTGCGCCACATTCCAGATTCCATACTTCAAAGCATAACACATCCAATTATATCATTTTCTACATTATAACAAAAATAAAGCCATTACACAATACCCGTAAAGGATTTTTTGTGCTGGCAACAAAACAAAGAGCATCCCGTGCTTGCACACACGGGATGCTCTGTGAGTAACTGCTAAATGATTGTTTATAGAATCAACTACCGTATAAGATCGTAGGGGCGTTCTTTGAACGCCCGCGGGCGAACACAGTTCGCCCCTACGGGTAATTTGTAAGGTAAATTCCGATTTATGGCATTTATTCCTTTTCTTCGGGGAAGGTGTAGCGGGCGCGGTATTTCCGGAAGCGCTCGGAGAACTGAGCGCTCTCCCGGAGTTGACCGCTCTTGAGGGCGTTGAGGTATTCGTGCGCCTCCAGCTTACCCTCGGAAACTTGGAGCATCTCCACCGCCACATTGGAGCAATGGTCGGCGCTGCGCTCATAGTTGGTCAAAAGATCCTCCAGCACAAAGCCGTATTCCACGGTGCAAAGCCCGTCCCGAAGACGGCGGACATGGCGGGATTTGACCTCCTTAACCAAGGCATCGACGACTTGCTCCTGCGGCTCGACTTTCATAGCCTGGTACAGATCCTGCTGCCGGAAGGCGTTGAAGGTATGGGCAATCACATCGGTGACAGCCTGCTCCAAAACCGCCAGCTCTTCCACAGCTTGCGGGGAAAAACGAATATTTTTCTGATGCATCTCCCGGCCTGCTTTGGCGATATCCATAGCGTGGTCGGCGATCCGCTCGAAATCGCTGATCGTGTACAGCACGGTGTTCAAAATACGGTTGTCTTCTACGGTGAGTTTTTGACCGGTCAGCTGCACCAGGTAGGAACCCAGCGCATCTTCATAAGCATCCGTTTGATTCTCAAGCTGACGCACCTGCTCAAATATATCCTCATTGAACTGTTTGGTCAAGCTGATGGCCTTTTCCATGGCTACCTGGGCAGCATCTGCCATTTGTACCGCTACATCCATAGACCGTTGGATAGCCACGGCGGGGGTAGCCAGCAGGCGGGAATCCAGCAGCACAGGGGTTTGGTGGATCTCCTGCCGGGGAATGGTCAGGTATGCCAGCTTTTCCAGCAGCTTGTTCATGGGCAGCAGGATAGCAGTGGCAGTGAGGTTAAAGCCGGTATGGAGGATCGCGATATCCATTGGCCCGGCGTCCTTTGCGAGAATTTCAAGGGGATAGAAAAGATTGCACCCGTAAACAATCAAGGCAATAATCGCAACGCCCACAATGTTAAAATACAGGTGGACCAATGCGGTGCGGCGGGCATTGCGGTTTGCACCGACGGTGGAAATCATAGCGGTAACACAGGTGCCGATGTTCTGACCGAGAATAATGGGAAGCGCATTGCCGACGGTGATGGCACCGGTAGAGCAAAGACCTTGCAGAATACCCACGGAGGCGGAGGAGGATTGAATGAGGGCAGTCAGCGCTGCACCGGCGATGATACCCAAAATGGGATTGGAGAAAGAACCCATCAGATTGCTAAACCATGCCTCTTCTTTTAAAAAGGCCATAGATTCGCTCATAAGCTCCATACCGGTCATCAGCGCCATAAAGCCCAGTAAAATCGTGCCGATGCCCTTGTTCTTTTCCCGCTTGGTGAACATAAACAGCACAATACCCACGATGCCCAGCAAGGGGGCGAGCGTGCTTGGTTTAAAGATCTGCACAATCAGACTGTCACCTTCCAGGGCTGTCAGCGACAGCAGCCAGGAGGTAACGGTGGTGCCTACATTGGAACCCATAATCACGCCAATGGCCTGCTTCAGGGTCATAATGCCGGAGTTGACAAAGCCAACAACCATAACGGTAGTGGCGGAGGAGGACTGGATTACCGCAGTGACTGCAATACCCAGAAAGAAGCCCCGAAAAACGGTGGAACTCATTTTGGCCAGAATGGTTTGCAGCTTGCCACCGGCCAGTCGTTCCAGACTCTTGCCCATAACATCCATGCCAAACAGGAACAGGGCAAGTCCGCCCAACAGGGAGATGATTTGCAACAGATAATCAGAAACCGTCATAAATACTCGATCCTTTCTATTGTAGGATATCACCCGGTATAATCATCATACCCAAGATGCGGGTAAAATGCAATTGGTTTTTATACATAATCAGCTCGGTCAGGCCATAGGATGAACCACCAAGTTTGTGGAGGGGATCGGATGAAACGGTTGGGAATAGTATGTTTGGCGGTACTGCTGGCAGTAGGGCTACTGCCCGGACGCGCCATGGCGACGGAGTTGGAGGTAAAGGCGAAATCTGCGGTTCTGATCGATGCAGCCACGGGAACGGTGCTGTATGAATCCAATTCCCACGAAGCATTGCCGCCTGCCAGCGTGACGAAAATTATGACGATGCTCTTGGTAATGGAAGCCATTGATTCCGGCAAAATCAGCTGGGAAGATATGGTAACTGCTTCGGAAACAGCGGCAGCCAAGGGAGGCAGCCAGATTTATCTGAAGGTGGGCGAATCCATGCCGGTTACTACGCTGCTCAAATCCGTGGCGGTGGCATCTGCCAACGATGCTGCCTGCGCTCTGGCGGAGCATATTGCCGGCAGCGAGGGCGCTT
The DNA here is from genome assembly GCA_017380435.1 of Oscillospiraceae bacterium. Classification (GTDB taxonomy): domain Bacteria; phylum Bacillota; class Clostridia; order Oscillospirales; family Oscillospiraceae; genus Faecousia. The sequence goes on along the minus strand of JAFODZ010000043.1, from coordinate 11,164 downwards.
TTGTGGAGCAGATGAATCAGCGGGCAGCAGAGCTGGGGATGCAGGATACCCATTTTGTCAACTGCACCGGCCTGGACGATGAGGATACCGCAATGCAGCACCGCACTTCGGCCTATGATATTGCGCTGATGTCCCGGGAGCTTTTGGTGAACCACCCGCAAATCAAAAAGTTTACAACCATCTGGATGGATACCATTCGGGACGGTGCTTTTGGCTTAGCCAACACCAACAAGCTGGTACGCTTTTACCAGGGAGCGACGGGACTGAAGACCGGTTATACCTCCAAGGCGGGATTTTGCCTGTCGGCTTCCGCGGAGCGGGATGGGATGGAGCTGATCGCAGTGGTTTTAGGAAGTGACACCTCCGCAGACCGGTTTACTGCTTGCAAACAGCTGCTTGACCACGGCTTTGCCACCTATGCACTGATTGCGCCCAAGCTGGACAGCGCCGTATCGGTGCCGGTGAAATTGGGGAAACAGTCGTCTGTTGCGGCAGTAACCTCGGGGGAAAATGCCATTCTGATTGACAAGGGACAGAAAAAATCCGTCACCACGGAAATCGTGATGACGGAAGAGGTTACAGCTCCGGTAAGCCAGGGACAGCGATTGGGAACAATGACGGTTCGCTGCGGGGAGCAAATATTGGCGCAGATCCCCCTGGTGGCGCAAACGGCGGTGGAACGGTTGTCCTGGGGAGAGTTGTTTGCCTATGTTTTGCGGCATATCTGCTTTGCCGGTGAGTAAATTTAGTTTTGGGATAAGGCAGATTCTACCTCGGCAATCAATTCTTCGTGGCTCATCATACCCACCTGCTTGAAGGTAATCACGCCCTGAGCATTCAAAATCAGCGTGTAGGGGTAGCTGCCATCGCCACCCAGCAGCTTGTAGTAATCGCCGTTGTAGTCCTCACTTTTCTCCCAGGAAAAGATAATGGGAGAATCGGGATAATGTTCTGCCAGGAATTTTGCGGCGCGCCGCTGCTCCTGCACGGAATGGATGGCAACCACGGTAACGGTGTCGGCATAATCTTTGGCAACTGCGTCAAAATGAGGCAGCTCGCTGACACAGGGATTGCACCAAGTACCCCAGAAGTTGATGACGGTCACTTTGCCGGTTTTGGCGGGATTGATGGTTTCTCCGGTTTCACCGTTGCCGTCAACCACAGGAAGCTCTGTGCCGTAGCACAGGTTATCAATTTCACAGCCTTCCACAAATAAAGGCGCTTCCGGCTCTGTGACTGGTGGCTCTTCCGGGCCGAAACAAGCGCACAGGCTCAGTGTCAGTACGAAAATCAGCATCAAACAAATCAGTTTTTTCATGGTGTATCCTCCTGTTTTTTCTCGGCATTGAGGGCATCGACTACAATATCGGCGTAGGGATTGACGATCACCGTGCGATAAGTGTGGTAAATGACCATACCCGGCTTTGCATTCGGCGGTTTTTTCACCTGCTTGACAGTTGTAACATCCACGCTGATGTTTTGACCGCCGGCGGTTTCGGCATAGTGGGCGGCAAGCTGAGCCGCTTGGGTGATGGTGTCATCCGGGGGTGTGGTGCCGCCGCAGGCGATGATCACATGGCTGCCATGAACCTTTTGGGCGTGCAGCCACAGATCGTCCTTGCGGGCGCTGCGGAAGGTCAGTTCCTCATTTTGCCGGTTGTTCCGGCCAACATAAATTTCATAGCCGTCGGTGGAAACAAAATGCATCGGCGGTAATTTTTTTGTTTTGAGCCGCTTTTTGCCGCTGTCCCGGCGCAGATAGCCGCCGTCAGCCAGCTCGCTGCGGATTTCTTCCAATTCCGCATCGGTAAGGGCTCTGTCCAGCTCTTCCAGAACGCTTTGCAGATATTGACATTCCTGCTGCCCCAATTGGAGCTGCCGGGTCAATTCCTTCTCGGCGTTTTTCATACGGGTGTAATCTTTGTAAAATTTTGCAGCGTTTTGCTGAGGCGAGAGCAGCGGTGATAAGGGAATTTCGATCACTGCCATATTTTCATCATAGAAGTCCTCCGCTGAAAGCACCGTCTGACCCCGTTGAATCTGGTACAGATTGGCGGTGACAATATCGCCCAGCTGCCGCAGCCGCTCCCGGTCGTAGGTGGCAGAAAGCTCTTTTTCTTGCAGTGCCATCTTGCGTTGGGTGCGGTTGAGCAGGTTGGAAACGGTCTTGCGGATGGCCTGACCCTTTTGGCGCATAGCTTCTTTTTGGTCACGCAAGGTGTAGCAAGCATCCAATAAAGCACCGAAGGACTGGGCTTGCAGATTTTGGGAATATTGCGTTACCGGGCAGAAAGCATACTGCTTGGGTGTGCCGTCCCGGTCGGGAAAATAACAAGGTTTGGGATTTTCCAGATTCTCCCGGAAAAAATCTGCCAAACGGTAAGCGATCTGCGCAATGTTTTGTCCTTCCAGCCGGGCATGGGTATCTCCGGCGGCAAAGAGGGCTGCTTCCCGGCACACCAGAGGCGAAAGACCGCCAAAGGTGTCCATCAGCCGGTCACAGAGCAGATCGGCCCCCGGCTTTTGCAGCAGCCGGCAAATTTCCTCGCCGGTTTTTCCTTGAATGTTTTCTTTCTCTACCGGCTCGGGAAGCTGATAGTAAAGACCGGGCAGCGCAGGCCGCTTGACGGTTTCGTCAATGCCAATGCGCCGCAGGCAATCCAAGATCCGGTCGTCCGGGCCTAACAGATACAGGTTGCAGGTTCTGCCCATCAGCTCCGCAACCAGCTTTTTCTGAACCGGGTCGCCCAGCTCGTCAATGCAATCAAAGGTAAAAATCGCCAACCGCTCCATAGCAGGCTGGGAAATGTCCGCCAGCCGCGCACCGGAAAGATGCTTGCGCAGCAGCATACAAAACATTGGCGGCTCCGGGGGATTTTCCGGACTGTCCGCAGTCAGATGCAGCCGGGGCGCAGCAGGATTGGCTGCCAGCAGGAGCTTTTCCCGACCCTCGCTGCATTTTAAAAGCAGCAAAAGGGTGTCCCGCCGGGGTTGGTGGATCTTCTCCACCCGTCCACCAAGGGCCTTGTGACGGATCTCATCGAGCACAGCGGACAGAAAAAATGCATCAAATGCCATATATTTCCTCCATCCCGGCGTAAAATAATTCGTTCAGTCTTACTGTTCTGCCCATGAGGTACAGCGCGCCGAACAGCGCTTCCAGGCCGGTAGCCAAGGCATATTCCCGGGCTGTCGCGCCCTTGGGGTGAGCGTGGGTGTGGGCATTTTTGCCCCGGCGGAAATAGTCCTGCTCCTCTTCAGTCAGAAGCGGCTGAATGGTCTGTGCAAATTTGGCCTGGGTGGGGGCGCAGACGAGTTGAACCGCGTCTTTGTGCAGACGCAGGACGGTTTTATCTCCCCGGAGGCACAGATAGCTGCGGCACAGCAGCTCATATACGCCATCGCCGATGTGCGCCAGACCCAAATTGGACACAGCACCAACCTGCTGGGGGTTAAAATTCAGTTCAAACAAGTTTTCCATAATCATTCCTCAAGTTTCTGCACAATATGACCGCACCCAGGAGATCTCAGCCCCCTCGTTTTGAGGGGGCTGGCACGGCGTAAGCCGTGACTGGGGGATTCTCGGCCCCCTCGTTTTGAGGGGGCTGGCACGGCGTAAGCCGTGACTGGGGGATTCTCGGCCCCCTCGTTTTGAGGGGGCTGGCACGGCGTAAGCCGTGACTGGGGGAGTTTTACCTCCTGTAATTCTCCTGCACAGCATGGTCAATTGCGCTGCATACTTCATAAAAATTACGATCCACATCCGTATTACAGAAACGAACAACCTTCATTCCGTATTTTTCGAGTTCTTCTGTTCTGTGCTTATCTCTTTGCTGTTCTTCCGGCGTGTAATGTCCGCCACCATCCAGCTCTACAACAAGTTTTGAACCAGAACAATAAAAATCCACAATATACTTACCCACCGGTTTTTGCCTTTGGAATCTGATCGGGTAAGCCTTTAAGAAACAATGCCAAAGCTTTCTTTCCCAAGGGGTCATTTCTTTGCGAAGCCTTCTTGCGTTGGCTATATTCTTGTGTTCATATGGCATTTTAATAACTCCCCCTGTCACCTTCGGTGACATCCCCCTCAAAACGAGGGGGACGAGATTCCCCCTGTCACCTTCGGTGACATCATAGTATTTGTTCGATTGCCCCCGGCAATCGTGTATTGAAAGGCTGCTTCGCAGCTTGCCCTCAAAACGAGGGGGACAAGGCTTCTGCTGTTAGTTCTGTTATGGTATCAAATTTTGGGAGCAATGTCAACGAAGGGACGCCAAAGCAAACATACGCCGGCGGCGGACAGGTATCTTTCTGTGGAAAACTTACAGGGTGACGGAATGTCAGTTGACATAATTTCAAATTTTTCCCGTTTTTTTGCAAACCATGCAAGGAAGTTTTCCACATTCTCCACAGGTTTTTCCACAGGTAAATCCCAAACAGAACCCCTGCAAACCGTGAAATTTGCAGGGGATGTTATAAAAAAACAGGTTTTTAACAATTGGTTGTCATAAAACGATTTGGTTTACAGAACACCTTAGTCAAAAATCAGCTTCGCGGCAAAAACGCGCTCCGCTTTCTCATTTTCACCGGCTCGGGGGCGCGTTCCTTCCAGGAACAAAATATCCCCGTCAGAACCGGCCCAGCTTAAGGTCAGCATCTGCCCGAGCCGGGCTTCGGCTAAGTAACATACGGTGAATTCCCGGGGGCAGCGTCCGCTTCCAAAAGCGCCGGTGAGCTGTTCTGCCCGGTCTAAGTAGATGGTATTATTCACATGGCGGTTTTGATCCAGATCTGCTTGCGCTACTTCCCAAAGACAGTGCTGCTCATAGGCCTGCGGGGCAAGGGATGCGGGATTTCCGATCTCCGTTCCCCGTACAATACCGGGGACTTCTATGCCGCTTTTGGAAGGCAGGATCATCGCCCGGGTCTGCCGATCCATCAAAACCCATAAACTCATAGCTTCAAACAGTACATTGCCCTCTTCATCCAGAGCCTGTACCGCCCGGGGGTATGCCACACGGGTGGTGGGCAGGGGCCAGGTCTGCACGGTGATCGTCTGTCCCGGATGGGGCAGACGGTGGATCACAACCCGGTGGCGCAGCACCGCCCAAAACATCCCTTTTTCTGCTAAAGTGTCCCAGTCGCAGCTCAGTTGACGGCAATGCCCGCCGGATGCTTCCTGCACATAGTACAAAAGGGAGGATAATTTGAAATTGCCTGCCGGATTCAGATCCTGAGGCTGCACGGTCACGGTTTGTGTGAAAATCTGTTCCATATGTTATTCCTTTGTTAAAGTAACGGTAAATTCTGTCTTTTCCCGGTATAGGGTCAAGGTCACTGCCTGCCCGGGGGCAATGGCAGCCATATTCTGCTCCCAGTCTTCCGTCAGAGAAATGGGGGTACCGTTGACTGCCACCAAAATATCTCCGGGGCGGATATCTGCCAGCTGGGCAGCGCTGTCCGGGGTCACTTGGCTGATATACAGTCCGTCGGGCCAGCCGTTGTAGCTGCGGTAGAGGGTGTCGATGGCTTGACAGGTCAATCCCAAAATTGGGGCGCTTTCTGCACTGAATGCCAGCTGCCCGTCAGCTTCCGCCAGGGCCAGTTCCGTTTGGTTTGCCCCCTCTGGTTGCTGCCAGGAATCCTGCAGCAGCAGATGCAGACGAATATTCATCATCCCCAGAACTGTTACGATACTGCAAAGCACTGTGACCAGGATCAGCAGGAGCGCAATGATTCCCTGGTGGCTTTTTGGGGGATTGGTGCGGCCGGTGCGATAGGTATCCCGGCTGCTGTTGCGGTTGTTTTGCTGCATAAATATCCTCTCATCAATTCACCAGCGGTAAGGTGAAGGTAAATTCTGTGCGTTCATCCCGGCTGACAACGGAGATATTTTCTCCGTGGGCGCCGATGATCGTCTTGACAATGTAAAGACCCAATCCCCAGCTGTCCCGGTTTTCCGAGCGGCTTTTGTCCAGCTTATGGAAGCGCTCGAACAGCAGCGCCAGCTCCTCCTGGGGAATTGTCTGCCCGGAATTGGCAACGGAAACATAGATCTTGTTACCGCCGGTGCGTACGGTCAGCTCCAAAAGGCCTGCCTGAGGGCAGAATTTTACGGCGTTATCCACCAGGTTATACAGAACCTGCACGATGCCATCCTGCTGCGCCCAGGCATAGACCGGGTGATCCGGCATTTTTACATCCACATTGAGCTGCTTTTCGTTGATCTTCTGCTCAAAGCTGATCAAAACCTGACCGGCGCATTCGGTCACATCGAAGCGCTGCTTTTGTTCTTCGGGTACGCCCTCAGTCTCCTGCAGCCGGGCGGCATCGAGCATACTGCGAACCAGTCGGTTCAGCCGCTTTGTCTCCTCGGAGATCAGAAGCAGATAGTGACGCTGCTTTTCCGGAGGAATCGTGCCGTCCAGAATGCCGTCGGCAAAGCCGGCAATGGTGGTCATAGGGGTTTTCAGTTCGTGGGATACATTGGCCACGAAATCCTGCCGGCGGTGTTCGCTATACTGCAGAGATTGAGCCATATTGTTAAAAGCCAGTGCCAGCTCCTCGATTTCCTCGGGATGGGAGCCGTTCAGTTCCACCCGGGCATCCAGGTTTCCGTGACCAAAATCTACGGCTGCTTTCTGAAGCTTTATCAGGGGGCTGCTGAGCTTTCTTGCCAGCCAACCCATAGCCAGCACCGCAATCAAAAGCGTAATCACCGCCGATATCAGATAAAACTCGGTCATGGTGGTTAGAAATGTTCCGCTTTCCGTAACCGGGCGGGAGGAAATGACGATTCCCAAAGGATTGCCCAGAGCGTCGTAGATAGGAAGCGCCACGATATAGCGCTTTTGTTCATATAGACCGGTGAGCCGGGTCACATCCTGCACCCCGCCGCTGCGCAGCACATATTGGACGTAGTTCCGGTTCAGCTGGACTCCCAAATGGGAACAGCCCATAGGGGCATCCGAGCAGAGAATCAGCTTGCCCGCAGAATTGCAGACTACGGTGTCGGCTCCGGAGACATTGGAAATTACGGAAAGATTGATATAAAGGTCCGGGAGGGTAATGGTTCGGTGGTTGTGGTAAGCTACTACCAGATCTGCTACAGTCTGTGCCTCGGTGTGCAATTGCTCGACGGTTTTCTTTTTCATAACATTTCCCGCCAACAGCTGAAACAGCAGTCCCACCGACAGCATGGCCGTCAACAGAACGATCACCGAGGAAAAGAAATTGCGACTAAAGGATGATTTCATTTATAAAGCCTCAAATTTGTAACCCACGCCCCAGACGGTACGCAGGCACCATTTTTCGGAAACACCTTCCAGCTTCTCCCGCAGGCGTTTGACATGCACATCCACGGTACGGGAATCGCCAAAATAATCAAACCCCCAAACCTCATCCAAAAGCTGATTGCGGGTATAGACCCGATTGGGAGAGGAGGCTAAATAGAACAGCAGCTCCATTTCCTTCGGGGGTGCTTCCACTTTCTTGCCGTCAATGAGCAGCTCAAAGGCGTCCATATCAATGACCAGCTTATCAAATACCAGCCGGCGGAGCTTCTGATCGGCCGCAGCGGATTCGGTGCGGCGCAGGACCGCCTCGATTCGGGCGATCAACTCCCGCATTTCGAAGGGCTTGGTGATATAATCATCTGCGCCGGATTTCAGACCTGTGATCTTATCCTCCAGCTCTGACTTGGCGGTGAGCATAATCACCGGGGTGCGGCTCTCGGCACGGATAGCTGTGCAGACCTCCCATCCGTCCATAACCGGCATCATAACATCCAGCAGCACCAGATCCGGCTTGATGGCCCGGAACTTAGCAAGGCCCTGCTGACCGTCGGCGGCTAAGGTGACGGCATAACCCTCTTTTTCCAGATATAGCTGCAAAAGCTCCTGGATATTCTTATCGTCCTCTACGATCAATACAGAAACAGCCATAATACAACCTCCTGATTTGTTTTCATTTTACCTTATTATACCGCATAAATGCAAGATAGGGTGAATATTTTGTTAATAGTTTCGCCTTAAAATGTTAACAACGGGATTTTTTGTTTTCCTATTTCCACATTTTACGGCATCAGTCATATGGTAAATTAGAATTTACCTTACAAATTACCCGTAGGGGCGAACTGTGTTCGCCCGCGGGCGTTCAAAGGACGCCCCTACGATCTTATACGGTAGTTGATGCTATAAACAATCATTTACGGAAAGGGGTTCGGGGAATGATCGAGATTTTAAAGGCTGTTTTGTTTGGTATTGTGGAGGGAATCACGGAATGGCTGCCGGTGTCTTCTACAGGCCATATTATCTTGCTGAATGAATTTATCAAGCTGCAAGTTTCTGATGAGTTTATGAAGATGTTTGAAGTGGTCGTTCAGCTGGGAGCGATTTTGGCTGTTATTTTGCTGTTTTTTGACAAACTCAACCCCTTCTCCACAAAAAAGACCGTTCTCCAAAAGGCAAACACATGGTATTTGTGGTGGAAGGTTTTGGTGGCAGTACTACCCTCTGCAGTTATCGGCCTTTTGCTCGATGACTGGATGAATACCCATTTTTACAACTATGTTGTGGTGGCGGTTGCCTTGATTTTTTACGGGGTAGCATTTTTGCTCGCGGAGAAATGGAATGAGAATGGCGTTGCGAAGATAAATGATGTGTACGATATTCGGTATTCCACGGCCCTTGCAATTGGGGCGTTTCAATGCTTGAGTCTGATTCCCGGCACATCCCGTTCCGGCGCAACCATTCTGGGCGCCATTCTTTTGGGCGTGGGGCGGGCAGCCGGCGCGGAATTTTCTTTTTTTCTGGCGATCCCGACGATGCTGGGGGCCAGCGGTTTGAAGTTTGTAAAATTCCTGCTGTCCGGCGCTACTGCCACCGGACTGGAAATCGCTGTTTTGGCTGTTGGTTGTGTTGTCAGCTTTGCGGTCAGTCTTTTGGTGATCAAGGCGCTGATGGAATATGTCCGCAGGCATAGCTTTGCCGTGTTCGGTTATTATCGCATCGGATTGGGCATCCTGGTTATCGGCTATTTTATCATCAAACCGCTTCGGTAAATTAGAATTTATCTTACTAACGCACAAGCCATCCAAAGCCTCCCCTTGTAGGGGAGGTGGGTCGCCGTAAGGCGAGCCGGAGGGGTTTGCGGAGGCTCTGTTCACCCCTTCAGTCACCTTCGGTGACAGCTCCCCTGCAAGGGGAGCCTTTGTAAGGTAAACAATCATTAACAATAAAACAGGGGTTATCTCACGACCGAGATAACCCCTGTGCTTATTTTCTGATCTTCTTCATTTTGTAAAGCTCTTCCGTAGCCAAACGGGTCTTGGCTACCACATCGCCGCCATTGGGGAAGCAATAGTACAAAACATCGTTATTGCCAATGCAGATCACATCGGCGATGGAGTACCAGTAATAATCCGCGTACAGGCTGTAGCAGGATAGCGGCCCTTGGGCGTATTCCAGCTTTCCGTCACAGCCGGTGAGAGTGAATCCCTCGGGGGTGTGGGTCAGCCGACCGGAGCCAACCATATAAATGGCTTTGTAGTCAACCAATACGCCGATATCCACTTCCCGATCCAGCGCATAAATACCATCTTCCAGCTCATTGCGCACCTGCTGCCGCTGCCAGGCGTACCAGTCGGGAACATGGTCAAAGATTGTTTCCCCGTTTAACGCCCGCAGCAAGCCGGTTTCCGTCAGCTCATATTCTGCACCGCAGTTATGGCACACAAGGGTAGTACCCTTGCCCTCGGTTTTTCCCTCGGCGTTGCAATGGGGGCATTTGTAGAGAATGCGGTTGAGTCCGTCGGCCCGGAACGGCTCGGAAATGATAACATTGTTTTCCTGCTGCCAGCGGAAATTATCAAAGGAGAATACCTCGTCCAGCATGGCGTCCAGCTGGGCCACGGAGAGATTTTTGATTTCCTCAGCGGTGACAAGACAGCGCACATTAGCGCTGACTTTAACCTTGCGGTTTTGCAGACCGTTGTACAGCGGATCCCGGGCGAATGCGCCCTGGGTGGTGACAACGACTACCGGCACACCCAGCTTTTTTAGCAGAATACCCATTTTTCGGGGCAGTGCCGTGGCTGTTCCGTCAAAGGAATAGCTGGCCTCCGGGAACATCAGAACGCTGGTCTTGTTTTTCTTGAGCATATATTCGATGTTCCGGATCAAGGAAAGATCGGTGACAAATTTTTGGGTGGGGATGCATCCCAGAAGCCGCATCAAAAGTCCTTTGCCCACAAAACCGTCGGAGGTGCAGACAATACCGTACCGGCGGGGGAAAAAGATTCGCGAAGCGATCTTTAAATCGATGAAGCTGGAATGGTTCATTAGTATCAAGCAAGGCTCTTTCCTGCCGATTTTGTCCATATTTTCCGTGGTGTACGAAAACCGCACCGGCCACAGATCTGTAAATACCAGCAAGCGGATCAGGATTTGCAGCAACCAAATAGGTTTTCTGGGGTTGCGGTGTTTGGGGCGGGGACGGGCCATGACCTGCTCATAGGGCAGGTGTTTTGTTTTGATTTTCATAGCATCTGCTCCTCTTCTTTCTTGAAACCGTTACCGTAATTATACACATCGTAGGTTCTTTGCGCAATAATCATTTCAAGAATCGGGAGAAAAGAGAAAATTTTTCAACAATTTGCCAAAAAGATTTGCTTTTTTTTATTGTATATGTTAAACTATATCCGCCCAATTAGAAAATCTGAGAAAAAAAGTAAAATAATTGACGGCAAGGTGCCGTCATAACATTGAAAGGAGTAGATTCCAATGTCCCACAAATATGTTTATCTGTTCACTGAAGGCAATGGCTCCATGCGTGAGCTGCTGGGCGGCAAGGGCGCAAACCTGGCCGAAATGACCAACATCGGTCTGCCCGTTCCCCAGGGTTTCACCATCTCCACCGAGGCCTGCACCCAGTACTACGAAGATGGCCGGAAAATCAATGATGATATCCAGGCCGAGATCATGGAATATGTTACCAAGCTGGAAGCAATCACCGGCAAGAAGTTCGGTGATAAGGAGAATCCCCTGCTGGTCTCCGTCCGTTCCGGCGCCCGCGCCTCTATGCCCGGTATGATGGATACCATCCTGAACCTGGGTCTGAATGAGGATGTTGTTCAGGTTCTGGCAACCAAGTCCGGCAATCCCCG
>JAFODZ010000042.1 GCA_017380435.1 Oscillospiraceae bacterium | reverse complement strand
GTTGATGTCCGCACCGCCGACGATGACACATCGTTTCATGTTATCCTCTCATTTCTTTTGTTGAACTTATTTACCATCACACAAAGTGCCATTGTGATAAGCATATCGGGCAGTGTGTTTCCGACAATAATATCTACCCTCATCAGAAGTCTGTAGACCACAAAGCCTACAAACCAGATCATCAGATTGCGGATGCTGAATGCGCTTGTTTCCGTATTTTGCTTCAGAATAAAGAAGTCTGCAATTTGAATGGCGATCATCGGTGCGAACACGGAGCCAATGAAATACAGAAAGTCGGTTATATCAGCAAGTGGCAGGAAGATTGCACCGAATGTACCGATGACGGTTACTGCAACCGCAATCAACTTTCCGTTTATCTTTCCTGACAGTGATTCACTGGAAACACCGGCAGAATATGCATCGAGGAAGGTCGTTGTAACAGTGGAAAATACGATAATCAAAAGTCCTGCAATGCCAAGACCGGCTTTCACCATAATCTGTGCAATATCAGACTCTCCGGTGAAGATGGCGGCACCCATGCCGATAATATACATCCAGCAGCTGACTGCACCGTATGTGACGGCACTGACCGCAGTGGCTTTCACCGGCTTCTTTGCCTCTCTGGTATAGTCACTGATCAGCGGCAGCCAGGACAGGGGCATGGCAACAGAAAGTTCTACCGCCGCGCCGAAGGTCATGCCCTCGCCGCCGATATTCCATGCATTCCCTTTGCCGAAAATCACAAAGCTGAGGATGATCGTCAGGACAAACAGCGCTCCCATTGCAACCGTGTTTATTTTGCCCAGATTTTGAATGCCGATCAGGATCCAAAGTACGATCAAGCCACCGATCACAATACACCAAACCCAGTTTCCAACAGCAAAAATACCGTTTACGGCAAGTGCGCCGTCATAAATCATAATAGCCGTCCAGCCCACAAGCTGGAGGATGTTCAGCACAGAAAACAGCAATGCACCTTTGCTTCCGAAACTCATTTTTGCAGTTTCCATAGCACTTTTGCGTGTTTTACCACCGATTAATCCGGCGAAAAAGAGCATTGTACAGCCAATGACATGACCGATCAGGATGGCAAGCAAACCCTTTGCAACGCCCAGAGGCGCGAAATAGGTTCCAGTCAGGATTTCAGCGATGGAAACGGCAGCGCCAAACCAAATCAGTCCGTTCTCAAAAACAGAAGTGCGTTTTTCTTCCATCTTACCGCACCGCCTTTCCGTACTCGCCCTGCAGGTCAAAGGCGTGGTTCATGGGGCCGGAACCTTTGCCCAGATCCAGCATTGCTGCCAAAGCGCCGGAAATATAGGCTTTTGCTCTTTGTACCGACTCCGCAAGAGAAAAGCCCTTGGCAAGATTGGCGGCAATGGCGCTGGAAAGGGTACAGCCGGTACCGTGAGTGTTGGTATTGTCAATACGCTTGCCCTCAAACCAAACCAGTTCACCCTTGGCATAAAGGAGATCGTTGGCATCATTGATGCTGTGACCGCCTTTGAGAAGAACCGCACAATGATGGCGTTCTCCGATTTGCTTTGCCGCAGCGACCATATCCTCGCGGTTTTCAATGGTAAGACCGGAAAGAACCTGCGCTTCGGGGATGTTGGGTGTTACAAGGGTCGCAAGGGGCAGCAGCTCTTCCACAAGAGTCTGCACCGCCTCCTCTTTCAACAGCGCCGAACCGGAAGTCGACACCATCACAGGGTCGATAACCACATTCTTTGCATTATAGAATCTCAGCCGATCCGCAATCACGCCGATCAACTTGCCGGAGGCTACCATACCGATCTTTACGGCATCGGGATAGATGTCCTCAAACACCGCATCCAATTGCCGCTTCAGGAAATCCGGTGTTGATTCCTGAATCGCTCTTACGCCGGTTGTGTTCTGTGCCGTCAGTGCCGTGATGGCACTCATGGCATAAACACCATTCATGGTCATGGTCTTCAAATCGGCCTGAATACCGGCGCCTCCACTGCAGTCGCTTCCTGCAATGGTCAATGCTGTTTTCATTTTCATCGTTTTTACTCCTTTCGTTTTTCAGCATCGTTTTCTATAGCGGCATCAGGTGGTGCCCCCAAGATACCGCTTGTTCCCTTAGATCAGCCCAAGTTCTTTCGCGCGGTCTTTCAGTTCCTCGGCGGCAGTTCTGGGGTCATCCGCTTTCATAATGGCAGATACCACACAGATGCCGGCAACAGGAATCCCTGCGAGAATGTCAATGTTATCCTTGTTCAGCCCGCCGATGGCGTTCGCGGGGATGGGTACGGCGTAACAAATCTCCCGCAGGGTATCCACAGAGGTCCGAACGGTCTTCACCTTTGTGGTAGTGGGATAAATCGCACCAACCCCCAGATAGTCTGCACCTTGTTCGTAGGCCTCTTTTGCCCAAGGTACGGTTTTCGCCGTTGCACCCACGATTTTATCCGCGCCCATCAGCTTTCTTGCGGTGGCAACAGACATATCGGCGGCACCCACATGGACGCCCTCTGCATTCACGGCCAGCGCCACATCCACACGGTCATCGATGATCAGCGGTACCTTGTAGCGTTTTGCGATTGCATGGACTTTTTCCGCCAGTTCGATATATTCCCGCGTGGACTTTTCCTTTTCCCGCAGTTGGAGAAGGGTCACGCCGCCCTTCAGCGCCTGTTCCACACGGAAAAGGAATTCCTCCTCGGTAAATCCCGTGCTGTCGGTAACAAAATACAAACTCGGATCAAATTGTTTCATATTCCACCTCATACATATACATAATCATTCAGAACCGGCTGCAAGCCTTCACCGGACATATCCCTGTACATAGCATCAAAGCTTCGGTTGTCATCAATCTCAAACTGCTCATCGCCCTTGGCGGCATCATCTTCCTTGCCGGTGTACTTACTTTCGTGATCTCCGATGCCGGTAGACACACCTGCGGAAACCTTGGTTGCGGCAATTTTTACGATACCATTTCGGAACTCTGCACTTTCACGGGAAGAAACGGTAATTCCCACAAAGGGCAGGAAGATGCGGTAGGCACAGAGAATCTGACACAACTGCTTTTCGCCCACATCCAGAGGGTTGATCTTGTCGTTATTGATAATGGGGCGCAGTCTTGGACAGGACAGAGACATTTCTGCGTGGGGATATTTGCGCTGCAGATAATACACATGAAGGGCACTTGCCAAAGCATCCTTTCTGAAATCGGAAAGGCCCAGCAGAGCAGAGAAAGCAACACCACGCATACCGCCTCGCAGCGCCCGTTCCTGGGCATCCAAACGGTACGGCCAGACCCGCTTGTGACCGAACAGGTGGAGCGTTTCGTATTTGTCGGCATCGTAGGTTTCCTGAAATACCGTCACATAGTCCACGCCACACTGGTGGAGATAGCTGTACTCGTCGGTGTTGACGGGGTAAATTTCCACACCAACCATGCGGAAATACTTTCTTGCCAGTTTGCAGGCTTCCCCGATATACTCCACATCACTCTGGGCGCGGCTTTCACCGGTGAGGATCAGAATCTCTTCCATACCTGAGTCGGCAATGACTTTCATTTCATGCTCGATCTGCTCCATGCTCAGTTTCATGCGGTTAATATGGTTGTAGCAGTTGAAGCCGCAATAAACGCAGTAGTTTTCGCAGTAATTGGCAATGTACAGAGGGGTAAATAAGTAAACGGTATTGCCAAAGTGCTTGCTTGTCTCCATACGGGCTTTCTGCGCCATTTCCTCCAGAAAAGGCTCTGCCGCAGGAGATAAAAGTGCCTTAAAGTCCTCGACAGAACAAGTATCGTGGTCGAGGGCGGCACGAACATCACGGGCAGTGTAGATGGAATAATCAAAAGAATTCATCTGAGACAGTACTTGTTCACATACATCGGATTCAATGATTTCCATGCCCGGTAAATATTCCATGTGATTCTTACGGCTGGATGGATCCGTTTCCAGTTTATGTTTTTTCTCCAGAGCAGCCGGGGAGAGATGCTT
>JAFODZ010000041.1 GCA_017380435.1 Oscillospiraceae bacterium | reverse complement strand
GGAATCTCTTGGTGTAAGGCTGAGATTGCCACGATGCCTACGGCATCTCGCAATGACAACGAAGGGTGTTACCCTTGTCAATTATTGCAGAGGGAAGGCATCGGGCATGGAAACATGGAGCAACAGCTGGATCACATCGTCACGGGTCACAAGACCGTCGCCGTTATAATCTGCCGGGATGGTCAGGGGGAAGGCATCGGGCATAGATACATGGAGCAAAAGCGCGATCACATCATCCCGGTTAACTTGTCCGTTGCCGTCAATGTCGCCGGGGATAAAATCCACTTCCTCTGTTTTAGTTGCGCCGCAATCGGCACAGGTATAAGTAAGGATACCGGGGGCGTCTTCTGTAGGTAGCTGGGTCAGCTTTCCGGCATCCCAGTTATGGGGTGCAGTTTCTTCTTTCTCACAGATATCGCAGACCCGGCTGTGGCTTTCTTTGTCAACTTCCTTCCATGCACTAAAGTCGTGATATTCATCACTCTTAGGCGTGACAATGGTTTTTTGGCCATTGCAGTGAATGCAGTAGTACCATTGGTAGCCATCTTCTTGACAGGTGGGGGCGTAACTGCCGGGGGCGAGGGGACCCCATTCGTGCTCTGCGGTTACGGTGTCGCCGCAGACGGAGCAGACCTGCTGGTGGCTTGTTTCATCGATGTTCGTCCAGTTGCCGTAGCTGTGGGAGGCTTCTCTTTCTGCCTTGCAAAGATTGCAGCTGGCATCACAGTCGTTGTCGTATTCGTGGATACAGTAGGCGGTGAAACCCAGACCATCCAATCCGAAGCCAAAACCTTCCAGGAAATAGGAATGCCAGAACAGGCACAGCACCTGAAATACGGCGGTGAAATCCTCGCTTGCCTGCTCGTCGGGAATATTGGTGTTGCCCTTGATAGTGTATTCCGATTCAATGGTATGGGTGGTGCGGTTGATACTCTTGGAGGTTTCCAATTCATCCACAAGGCTGTTGTTTTTATAATATACTTCGTGGAATTGCACCGTAAGGTAGTTGTTGCTTTTTTGCAGTTTGAAGCTTAGATCCACATCGGTTCCTGTGGAGGTATCGCCCACTGCCATGGCCTGGAATTCTATGCTGGCGCTGCGGTTACGAATGAAAAAGTACATCGTACCGCCATCGACGGTGATATAATAGCCCAGGGTTTGATAGCCGTTTTCGTCAGCCTCTCCGTATTCGTTGATGTGTTCGACAATTTTGCTGTAGTTGGTACTGATGGATGCGGCGGAGACTGGTATTGCGCCTATTAGCAAAGCGGTGATCAATAAGGCGGATACCAGGGTTTTCCAAATTCTTCGTTTCATAGGCAAATCTCCTTTGTTTATTTTCCCGGACGATACAGTCCGAATGTTACATAGTTGGCTCTTGCAGGAACCGTGGTGCTGCGCGCAGCGCATCTAAATTGAAATGATTACCGGGGGCAATCGTACTGTAATTTATGGACTCGACGGTTTTTTGGGAGCGATGGTCCAATCTGTATTAGGACAGTCCGGGAGGCCTGTCCCTACATGTTTGCATGTCATTCTGAGCAAGCGCAGCGCGTCGAAGAATCCACGCAGTTTTGTTTTTTGCTCAGCAGAATCCTGGTGCGAAGATCCTTCGACTCCACTCTGTTTCGCTCAGGATGACACCCGGTTCGGTGGTTGTTGCAATTATTGAAGCGGGAATGCGTCGGGCATGGAGATGTGCAGCAGAAGTTGAATTACATCGTCACGGGTGATTTGGTCGTCGCCGGTGTAGTCTGCGGGGATGGAGATGGGGAATGCCGCAGGCATAGACACATGGAGCAAAAGCGCGATCACATCATCCCGATTGACCAGGCCGTTGCCGTCAATGTCGCCGGGAGTCCAGAGTCTGCCGCAGACGGTGCATTCCTTGCCGTTTCCGGTCAGAGTGTGTTCGGCAACATCTTTCTGCTCACCGCAGACGGCGCATTCGTGATAGTGATTTTCCAGATCCTTGCTCCATTCGGTGGAGAAGGTGTGGTCACGGTCTCTTGTGAAATCACAGCCATTGCAGGTGTTGTCGCAACTGTTGGTAAATCCGTGGGTGTGGGGATCGGCAAGAGAGTCCAGATTCACAAATTCCTTCATCAGCTCGCCGGTGAACAGACCGCAGCCGGTAACGGTTACGGTAACGGTCTTGCCGTTTTTCTCCACAGACATCGTATAATCTGTGCCTTCTTCCAGAAGACGACTGTCCCAGATCACTCTTGCACCGGTTTCTTCGTGGTAATCAAAGATAATGCCTTCCGTTAAGTCCAGAAGATCCACAGATATAGTCTGACTTTGCGTCAGATTGCCCCATTGGGCTGTGATCGTGGCGGTTCCGGGTTTATTCAGTGCTACAATACCGTCGCCTACACTGGCAACTGAAGGATCTGAACTTGTCC
This sequence comes from Oscillospiraceae bacterium, assembly GCA_017380435.1. Taxonomy (GTDB): domain Bacteria; phylum Bacillota; class Clostridia; order Oscillospirales; family Oscillospiraceae; genus Faecousia. The sequence continues at coordinate 9,118 of JAFODZ010000041.1, read as the reverse complement.
ATGTGATGTCGCCCAAAGCACCGTCATCACCGTACACACTGAAATATTCATTGCGGAAATCGCCGTCATTTTCCACCTGGTACATGGTCATAGAGGTGGCATCGGGAACCTTTGCCGGAATAATTAGGTAGGTCATACCTGCATAGACTGACATATCGGTTCTTACCCAGGAATAGGACAGAACATAGACTTCACCGCCCTTGTCCACAGATTTTTCGTAAATCTTGCTAAAATCATAAATCAAGTGGGACGGCCCATTAATGTTGTCTTTTGTCGTTTCTAGAATCAGGTCGAACTTATCCCCGTTCAGATGGTACAGCGCATAAGACACCACATGGGTATTCCCGAGGTCGATCGTTGCGGTCATGTTTCCAGGAGCGATAATTTGCTGATAAACGGGAATATCCGTGCTTAATTCTCCATCGGCTTTTCCAATGTACTCGCCGGAAAGTTCGACACGCTGATTGTCAAGCTCAATCTTAAATGTGGCTTCTTGATATCCATACAGATTGTCGAGGCCTACTGCCCAACCAGATGCCTGTCCTGCGTTGACGTTATTTTCCAATATGTACTCGAAGTGTGTGCCTTTCTCTAAATAATTGAAACCGCCATCCGGGGCAATGGGCATTCCGGCAAAATACAAATCGTGAGGGTAGTAGGTGTGTTTGCTCATATCCCCTTTTAATATGGGAAAATAAAAGGTTTTGGAAAAATCTTTCCAGATACCCATTCCCTTTATGGTAACAGTACCAAAGCCGACTTCAGGGCGTGTACCATATTGCATGGTATAATGGGTATTAACTTTTGCCACCTGCGTGCCTATGGTTACGACAGGCTTTATATGGTACGATGAAGAATCCCCCATATATGTGGGCACATCAGGGAATTCCACATTGATCAAATCCAGATGGTTGGAGCCGTCGGTGACATAATAGGTAAAATCAAAAGAATAGCCGTCGGCAGTAATGGTTACCTTCTTTTCACCGCAGGTGGAATTATCGTATTCGCCGAAGGTAACTTGATTGGGAATATAACTATCTCTGCCCTGTGATCCATAGTCTATCTGGAAGACCAGATGCTCCGCTTTCAGCGGTGTATTCACCGGAATAAGACACTGGCATTGGTTAACCGAAAGTTCAAGATCCATTCTTAGATATTTGGCCGAGCCACCGTAGCTCTGCTTGTCCTCTTGAGCCCAGGGCAATAGGGTATAAATGTTTTTGCCGCGGTATTCTTCCAGCGCGTCCTCTGCAAATTCAGGTGCTTCACCAAAGAAGCACAGATTGCCGGCTACCAGAGAAAAAGCCTTACTGCCGATTGCCTCGATACTTGTGGGGATGCTGAACCGGGTGGTTACAAGGCTCAAATAGGAAAAGGCATAATCGCCAATGGTAGTGACGCCTTCTTGAATATCAAGATGCCAGATACTATTATGCAGTTCGTACCAGGGGGCGGTTTTTAGATCGGGATAATTGTACATGGGGCCTGTTCCGGAGATTGTCAGCGTACCGTTGTGAACTTCCCAGGTCAGATTATCACCGCATTTACCGCTGGCCTCAGCGGCGGTTGCTGGCAAGGTGACACCGGGCAGCAGCGCAATCAGCAATGCGATTGCACAGGCAAGGGATATCCATTTTTTCATAACGATTACCTCCTTTTGGGTGAAAATGAGTTTAAAATTTCTATGGGTTTACAGGTACGGGAGGGGATATGAGGATGTCCTTCATAGTTTGTAGTTTCTCTTGGTTTTCTGAATCTTCTTTGGAAACGCCGCAATAACGGCAGACATAGCGGTCAGAGAATATTCCGTAATTGCTCCAGGCGTGTTCGCCGTAGCCTAAATACTCCACATGGTTATAGCCGCAGACGGCGCAGTACCAAGCATCATAGCTGTAAATGCAGTCATTATGGAAGGAAATATGCCCGGTGGGGGTATGTTCTGCCAGGTCGTAGGTGACGGATTCGGTATGGTCACACAGCTTGCAGGTTTTGATGCCTTCGCCGGGTTCGGTGCAGGTGGATTCCCGCACCACCGTTTCTTCAAAGCTATGGCTATCGGCATTGACCGGCAGCTCCAGCTTGTATTTTTCTCCGCAGACGGTGCAGACGGTGGAGGCTTTTCCCGGGGTGACGCAGGTAGGTTCTTTGAGAACGGTCATATCGCCGGCAGTATGGGGGGCAATTTCCACGACAACTGTTTTCTTCATGCCGCAGGCGGTGCAGGTGACTTCCTTGCTGCCCTCTGCGGTGCAGGTAGGTGCTTGCAAAACCATGCCTTCGTCATATGTATGCTCGCACTTAGCAATCGGCTCGGTGTAGCTGTAATCGCACCGCTTACAGGTATGGGAGGCCACACCCATTTGGGTGCAGGTGGCGGGAGTAACGATCTCGTCGGCATAGGCGTGAAGACAGGTTTCCGGGTTTGTCAAAAAACACACGGAAATCACAACGCACAGAACCATCGACGAGAGCAAGATCCAGAAAGAGGGCTTTTTATAGCTGACGATGGCCTTGATCCGGGTTTTGACACTCACCTGGCCAAAGGCTACCGGGCAGACTGTGATCATCCGGCGCTGCTGGCTGCAGGATACCAGGGCGAGGGAGTAACCTTGCTTTTCCCGGGCATTCATTTGACTGATTACCTTTTCGTCGCAGGATTGCTCAATATCCCGGCACAGCAGAATGTACGCTACCCACAGCAAAGGATTAAACCAGTAAATCGCCAGCAGGAAGTATCCCAGGGGTTTCCACCAGTGATCCTTCCGCCGCAGATGGATCTTTTCGTGGAGCAGCACATAGCCTGTGGTTTCCGGATCCAGCCCGGAGGGAAGGTAGATCTTCGGACGGAAGAATCCAAAAATAAAGGGAGAGGAAACCTCGTCGCAAATATACACTCCGTCCTGGATCTCGATGCGGGCGCGGATCTGCCACTGCAAAATGAGATAGCTGACCATGCCGTAGAGCAAAATTCCAGCCATACCGATCACCCAGATCACCGATGCAACAGAAAGAACATTTTCCCAAATGTTGCCGGATTGGATCACGCCCTGGGTCATCATGGGATTGATGGCGTTGTTGACCATGGGGATGCCGCTTTGGAGGGCGGGGGCGGTAGAGGTGGTGATATTTTGGGGGATCACCTCTGCGCTGGGGATCAAGCTCAGGGGACTTTCAATGGTGATGGGCAGCAAAAGCCGCAGGGCCACGATTCCCCAAAGCAGGCAGGAGATCCATTTCGGTGATTTCTTCAAAAAAAGTCGGGCAAGCAGAACCGCGAAGACAAGATAGCCGGCAGTGATGCTCATATTCAGCAACCTTAGAAATAACTCGGACATAGCTGCATCACGCCTCCATCGAGTTGATCAGCTTTTTCAGCTCGCACAGTTCCTCTCGGGAAAGATTTTGCCGGGAGGCAAAGGCCGCAATGAAAGCGGGCAAAGAACCTTGGAAATTGTCGTTTACAAATTGCTGACTGCGAATGGCACGAAATTCCTCCTTCGGAACGAGGACGGTGACGGTTTTGTTCGTCATTTCAAAAATGCCGCGCTCGCAGAGCTTTTTCAGAACGGTGTAGGTTGTAGTTCTGGCCCAGTCCAGCTCGTCATTGCAGATGCTGACAAGTTGACGGGTGCTCAGGGGTGCGTTTGCCCAAACGATGTCTGCAAAACGGGATTCTATCAGACCTAATCTTGTATCCATAATAAAATACCTCGCTTCTTTTTATTTTTCTACTTAAAGTCTATCATAGGCAGACCTGTTTGTCAACGAGAAATCGACATAAAATACTATTTTGCCTTTGGATAGATGCGGTTACTTACGCACCGAAGGCCCCCTCTGACGAGGGGGCTGGATTTTGCGAAGCAAAAGACTGGGGGAGAGAAATTTTCTCTTTTTGTTTCTCTCCCTCCGTCTTCGCCTAACGGCGAATCCACCCTTGCTGCGGCAAGGCCGGTCGCAGCTCTGACAGTCCACAGGACTGTCATTCACTCCTGCGACTGCGCTTCGCTTACCCTCATCAGAGGGAGGCAACTGTGGTAGGACTGGGTATATCGAAAGCTTTTGGACCCACCTGCACTGTCGATGTTTTTCTTTGTACACAAAAAACACTCCTGCTTATTGGGGAAATCACCCAATAAAGCAGAAGTGTTTCTTGGCGCAATCAGAAATTGGCAACCTGCTGGTTTTTCAGTTGCAGTTGGAGCTTGTCCGCGATCAGTGCAATAAACTCCGAATTGGTGGGTTTGCCTTTTGTGTTGGAAACCGTATATCCGAAGAATCTTTGCAGGGTATCCAGGTCGCCCCGATCCCAGGCAACCTCGATGGCGTGGCGGATGGCCCGTTCCACCCGGGAGGGGGTGGTCTGGAATGTCTTTGCCACTTGCGGATACAATACTTTCGTAATGGCGTTGATCACATCCATATCCTGCGTTGCGATGATAATGGCTTCCCGCAAATATTGGTAGCCTTTGATGTGGGCAGGAACACCAATTTCGTGAATGATGTTGGTGACCATAGCCTCGATCCCACCGTTGGCACTATTGCGGGCAGCGGCTTTCTGGGGAAGGCTGACACTGCGCACTTCTTCCATGCGCTCGACCAATGCGGAAAGATCGCAAGGCTTGAGCATCAAGTACCGAACCCCCAGTCCGGCAGCGGCTGAGGCCACATAATCGGTGATGAATCCGGATGTAGCAAAGACTACGGGGCGCTTTTCAAGACTGCTGATGGCTTTGAGTACGCTGATCCCGTCCTGCTTTGCCAGCATCAGATCCAAAACCAGCACATCCGGTTTCCGCTCCGAAACGCTGCGAATGGCCTGCTCTCCGTCATTGGCAGTACCGATAACCTGAAAACCCTCTGATCGTTTGAGTGCGGTCGTGAGACCGGCACAGAATTCCTCTGAATTGTCTGCGATAATCACAGTTTTACAATTTTCCATTTCTTCCACTCCTGACTATTGAAGATATCCCCCTTGCTGCGACAAATATAATTTACCACAATATAGCACTTTTTGCAAGGAAAATACCAAACAATCGCTCGACAAATAATTGGCAAAAAGTATATAAAACGACTAAAAAAGCAACTTTCTGACATATTTCGACTTGTGGATAAAAATGAAGCGAACAAAGAAAAAAACAGGGTCCGCTCAAGGGCGTACTTGTCAATAGACGAAAAATATGATATGATTTTTATAATGCAGAAAAATGGCACCTGCACTTTGAGGCAGCTTGCCCCAATATCTTAACAATTCCCCAAAATTGGGAACAGGAGGAGAAATTATGAACGAAAGATGGAATTTGGACCCGATTTACAAAGGATTTTCTGACCCTGCCTATGTGCAGGATATGAAGACGCTGGAAGAAAAACTGCAGGAAATTGCTGCCTACAGTGAAAAGCTCCGCGATGGGTGTGATCCCCTGGTTACCTTGAAAGAGGGAATTGCATTGCAGGAGGACATCTATCAACTCATCAGTAGTTTGCTGATCTACGCCAATCTGCGCCAGTCTGCCAACACCCGCGATCCCGAAGCAGCCTCCCAAATGGGCAGAATTATGGCACTTTACAGCTGTGTGGCAGCGCCCAAGGCAGCTTTTGAAGCTTGGGCCAGCGCTTTGCCGGAGCTGATGGAGCTGGTGGAAAAGGACGCATTCTTGCAGCCTTATACCTTTATGTTTGCCAATATTAAGGAAAACAGCCGCTATCTCCTGCCCGGTATGGGAGAGGAGATTATGGCAAAAATGTCTATCTCCGGCTCCAGCGCATGGAGCGATCTGCAAAGCTATATTACCAGCACTGTGCCGGTGATGTACCGGGGCGAGAAAACCAATCTGCCGACTATCCGCAACCTGGCATATGACCCCGATCCCCAGGTCCGCAAGGACGCCTTTGAGGCGGAGATTGCCTGCTATGAGCGCATTGAAGCACCGGCTGCTTTTGCTATGAACTCCATCAAGCTGGAAACACTGACCGACTGTCAGCTTCGTGGCTATGCATCCCCGCTGGAAAGAACGCTGAAGCAGTGGACGATGACCAAGCAGACTCTGGATGCCATGTTCGGCGCTATGCAGGAGTATATGCCCAAGTTCCGTCAGTATATGAAGTGCAAGGCTAAGGCTCTGGGCCACGAGAACGGACTGCCCTGGTATGACCTGTTTGCGCCTATGGGCGGTATGGATACCAAGATGACCGCAGAGGATGCCCGGGAGTATTTGGTGAATATTTTCTCCCGCTTTGATAAAGAGCTGGCGGATATGGTTGCCGATGCCTTTGATAACGAGTGGATCGATTTCTACCCCAGAGATGGCAAGACCGGCGGCGCATTCTGCGTGGGTGTTCCTGCTATTCGCCAGAGCCGTGTGCTGACCAACTTTGACGGCGCGTTTACCGATGTTGTCACATTGGCTCACGAGTTGGGTCACGCATTCCATAATTACTGCTTGCAGGATCAGCGCCCGCTGAACCAGGATTATTCTATGCCTTTGGCAGAAACCGCTTCCACATTTAATGAGTGCGTGGTTATGGCAACTGCTATCCAGGATGCCAAGAATAATAACGAAAAGCTGGCTTTGATTGAATCTCAGCTCCAGGATGCCACCCAGATTATCTGCGATATTTATTCCCGGTATCTGTTTGAAGAATCCGTATTCAACAACCGCAGCGACAGCTTCATGGATGCGCCGGCCCTGTGCAACCTGATGACCGATGCCCAGAAGCGCTCCTACGGCGACGGACTGGATGAAAACTGCCTGCACCCCTATATGTGGGTGTGCAAGAGCCACTATTATGGCCCCACCTTCTACAACTTCCCCTATGCCTTCGGCGGCCTGTTCGCCCGGGGTCTGTACGCCCAGTACGAGAAGGAAGGGGAGTCCTTCGTGCCTAAGTATAAGCAGCTTCTCAGAACTACGCCTGTGGCCTACGCCGAGGACGTGGCTAAGGTTGCGGATATCGACTTGACCAGCAAGGAGTTCTGGAGAGCCGGTCTGCAAACCATCGCCGATCAGATCGATCTGTTCTGCTCCCTGGTTGCAGCGGGGGAATGACAATGAATGAAAAAATTCAGAAGCTGCGGGGATTTTTGGATAACGCCAAAAGTGTTTATCACAGCACCCATCAGCTCAAGGAGCGGCTGGAGGGCGAGGGATACCGGTGCCTTTCGGAGTCGGAACTCTGGAATTTGCAGCCCGGGGGCAAGTATTACCTGACCCGTGGCGGCTCGGCGCTGATTGCGTTCCGCATCCCCCAGGGGATCCCCACCGGCTTTATGATTAGTGCGGGACACAGCGACCGTCCTACCTTCAAAATGAACGAAAACCCCGCACTTGCGGGAAAATATCTGCGATTGGGCGTTGAGCCTTACGGCGGCATGATCATCTCTACCTGGCTGGATCGGCCCTTGTCTGTGGCAGGCCGGGTGCTGGTGGAAAAAGACGGCAAGCTGGAAACCAAGCTGGTGGATATTGACCGGGATCTGCTGCTGATTCCCAATGTGGCGATTCATATGAACCGCAATGTCAATAGCGCCCAAAACTGGAATCCTGCGGTGGACACCATTCCGCTGCTGGGTACGGCGGGGGATGAGGAGAAGCTGGAAAAGCTGCTGGAGGAAGCTGCGGGCGGTAAGATCATGGGCAAAGACCTGTATCTGTATGTCCGTCAGAAGTCCTCGGTGTGGGGTTTGGAGGAGGAATATCTGTCCGCCCCGGCAATCGACGATCTGACCAGTGTCTGGTGCGCTATGGAGGGCTTCCTGGCGGCCAGCCTCACTGCCGCAATACCGCTCATTTGCGCATTTGACAGTGAGGAGGTTGGCTCAGAATCCTTGCAGGGCGCAGGCTCCAATCTGCTTGAGCTGGTGATGCTGCGCATTTGTCGGGCAATGGGATGGGAGGCAGATACCTTGCTCAGCCAGTCCTTTATGATTTCGGCGGATAATGCCCACGCCATCCACCCCAACCACCCGGAATACTCCGAACCCAACCATGCTCCGCTGCTCAACGGCGGCGTGGTGCTGAAGGTCAACGCCAATCAAAAATACACCACCGACGGTGTATCCGCGGCGGTGTTCCGTACCATCTGCCAGAGGGCCGGTGTTGCCTGCCAGACCTACTGCAACCGGGCAGATATTCCCGGCGGTTCCACATTGGGACATATCTCCATGACCCATGTTTCCATTCATTCGGTGGATATCGGCCTACCTCAGCTGGCAATGCACTCTTGCTATGAAACTACCGGCGTTCGGGATATTGGCAGTATGCTCCGTGTGATGACCTGCTTCTATAGCAGCGCCTTCCGCGCCAACTGCGACGGCAGCTACGAAATTATATAATTGTTTATCTTATAAATGACGCGCCTCCGGTGCATAGCTTCCCCCGGGGGGAAGCTGTCACCGCTTTGCGGTGACTGATGAGGAATGCGGGCGGAAAACTACCGATTTGCACCCAGAAACAGACCTTTTCCAAATTTTTAGTTGTCGCCGTTCCTCATCCGTCTTTTGCTTCGCAAAATCCACCTTCCCCCCGGGGGAAGGTATTTGCGCAGGTAAATTGAAGGTTATTTAAAAAAATGGGACATCTTCCGGTTGGAAGATGTCCCAAATGTTTTATGGATTAGGCCTTGCCGGCGCAACCCAGAACATTCACCAGCTTGTGGCGAACCAGTTCCTTGATGTTGGCACGGGCGGGCTTCAGGTACTCACGGGGGTCGAACTTGCTGGGCTCATCGTTGTAGAACTTACGGATGGTGCCAGTCATAGCCAGACGCAGGTCGGAGTCGATGTTGATCTTACAGACGGACAGGGAAGCGGCCTTGCGCAGCTGCTCCTCGGGCACGCCGATGGCGTTGGGCATCTTGCCGCCGTTCTCGTTGACCATCTTGACATAGTTCTGGGGAACGGAGGAAGAACCGTGCAGAACGATGGGGAAGCCGGGCAGACGCTTGGTGACTTCTTCCAGCACATCGAAGCGCAGTTCGGGCTTGGTACCGGGCTTGAACTTGAATGCGCCGTGGGAAGTGCCGATGGCAATAGCCAGGGAGTCACAGCCGGTGCGGGCAACAAACTCTTCCACTTCTTCGGGACGGGTGTAGGAAGCGGCCTCTGCGGAAACATTGACCTCAT